>JANQLZ010000152.1 GCA_028280325.1 Bacillota bacterium | reverse complement strand
CACGGCAAAAATCACAGGCCTTACAGGGGGCAATGTCTTTTTGGTCAAGATAAATTTTATCTACCTCAGCTCCTGTCTGTTTAGCGCCTTTGATAAACTGGTCCAGCAGTATATCCGAATTGCCGTTTAATCGCGGACTGCCGGCAAAAGCTACGATTTTCATAGATTAAACCTCTTCGTTTTTTCTTAATTATAGCTTAAAACAGCTCTCTGGAACAGGTGTTTTACCTCTAACTTACATGTCAGCCTTTGTTTCAGGACGAGGATTAAGTTCAGACTTTTTCTCATCTATGACAAAAAATTTGTAAAATAGTAGTACCGATGTTGAGTAAAACGCCAGCGATATCAGAAATAATGGCGAGTATCCACTGGTGACAATAATTTTACCGGCTATAAAAATAGCTATGGAGCGGAATCCTTCACTGGCTGTGTTGAACACCCCATTAGCAGTAGCCCGAGTATTGGGATTTAACTCTTTCATGATAAAGTTATTCTGCAAAGGATGTGACATTTGCTGTAAAGCAGCGCGCATCAGATAGGCTGCTGCTACCAGCCAGTACTTTGTCGCCCAGCCCATGACCAGGAACATCGGCAAAGACAACAGCCGAGTAATGACAATAGCCCGTTCTAAACCTAATTTCCTGGCAATCATCGGCGCCAATGATATGCCAATGATTACTGAGATATTGGCTAATGAGAACACCAGTCCGGTTGCTTCGGGGCCAGCATTAAATTTACGTAAAAAATAAGTATTTATAAACGGTAAAATCATTCCTGCACCAAAACTTATACTCGCATAAACCAAGCTGAATTTCACAATAAATCTAAGATTCTGAGGCGAGAGCGATTTTATATTATCAAAAAAATTTTTAGCTTTTACTGAAGCGGGTTTTTCATTCCGTTGCGCTGGCCTCGTTTTGAAGATTTGCCAGATACCAATTGCAGCGATAATTAAAGAAATGGAAAATATGATTCGATACACATTTACGAGATTTGTGTCAGGTAGTAATTTAAAAATGACAAGTGGTAAGATGCCGCCTAAAAAGTTTCCCCCTATATTAGCCAGACGGACAAAAACTGCCCTGGCACTGAAAGCCTGGACTCTTTTCTCTGCAGTCGAATTTTCATAGATGTACGGTACTAAACTGGAGGTATACAGGGTTATGATAATCCCCTGGGCAAGATGAGCCCCATAAAGAACAGGTATAACAACCACAAATGCCCGCAGCATGTAGGTTATCTTTGATATGCCGATACTAATCATAATGCTGTTATGGCGACCAATTCTATCAGATACTATTCCGGCAGCAATGGAAAATACCGCTGTCATAACTGTGGCTATTCCCATTAATGATCCATAGAGGTCCTCCTGATGCCCCAGCTGAATTAAGTATCGCGGAAAATACAAAGTAAAAATTGCTATTGAAAATTGATTACAAGAGTCAAAAATTAAAAACGCTTTAATATTTTTGCTAAACCCCTGCCATTGCTGTCTGTATTGTCTAATGATATTCAAATTGATTTCCTCCATTAAGAGAATTATATTCGTTTTTTTAGATTAAAAGGAACAAAGATAGCAAAATATACAGTTGCTTTCTTTGCTCCCAGGAGTATTGAGAGATTTTAGTTTTTTTGTTATTCAGGTTATGTAATGAATTAGCCAATGTTATCAAACAGCAGGCAGGTAGAATCTAATGCCTTATAACTAAAACTTTTTACTCTCAGTAATTCGCTCTAATTTAAATGTAACCGGCCTGACTCCGTCAGTGCAGCAGGTGTACATTGAGCCGTCTTCAATCCAAGGGTAGAATGACCCCCCAAACCGCAATACCTGCAGGTCTTTGTAGATGTCAAACCAGGCCCATTCACAAAAGTTATCTGGCCGCCTGCCCCGTTCAGATACAAATTCATCCCCGGGTTTAAAGGCATTGCACTTTTTATAATGCTGGCCATCAGGCATAAGAGGCTGTTCATTTTTAAATATATCTGTCGGTTCAGCACAGTTTACGACAGTAATCTTAACATGATATCTAGACATAATTTCTCCTCCGCTAATTTATTTTTACAGATAAACAACTGAAACTGTTTACACTTACATTGTTAGCAAATCATTCTTAACAATCGTCAGAAAGGTGTCAATAATTGAGTCTGCAGTAAAATTGAATACCTCCTCTAATCTTTTTTCTCTGGTCAGACACTGCTTAATCAAACCGACCAAAGCGATATCAGTTGCCGTGATATACCTCAAGGGCTGTTTAATATTTCTGATTTCTTTTTTGGCAATGCCCTCGTTAAATATTTCTGTAAAACGCTGCATTATTCTATTGTCAGCCTGTACAGCTTGTTTAAATAGCAAACTGTCTTCATCGATACTATCTCTGACATTAAAGTAATCCCAATAGCAGGCCAAATGCAAATAAGCAGGATTTTCTTTATAAAATGTATACAGCGCTCTGTAAAAGCGAATTATCTTATCAATACAGCTTGTCTGATCAGCTATCTTCTGTTCTAAGTATGCTGCCAGATCCTTTAACCTCATCAAGTACAGTGAAAGGATTAATTCATTCTTATTTTTGAAGTACAGGTAGAGTGTCCCCCTGGCCAGTTGACAGTCATTTGCAATATCGCTGATGGTTGACTTTTCAATCCCCTTTTCCAGGAATACTTTTTTTGCTGATTCAAGTATTGCCTGCCTGCGCAGCTCTTTTTCTTTCTTGCGCCTGTCCTTAGTAGACATTTTAATTACCCCTAACTAATTTCTTGCAATAGTCTTGCTTATCCATATTAATTAACAAGCGTTCATTAAATGAACTCTTGTCTTATTATATATTACATTTAATCTGTTGACAAGAGCCTTTTGTAAAAAATATAAGACATAACTGATGCTTACAATGGTGTAATGGTTTGTAATCTGGTTCTGAAGATGAATTTAAAACAAAAAAAAGCTACTAAATAACTAGTAGCTCAGGTTATATTCACTCCGTATTATCTTCTTTTCACACTTCTTCATCATACAATGTTACTTGATTTTGTAATTCTGTTTTATAGGCGACGAACTGTATTCGATCACTTTCTTCCGTAGGCGGTTCCAAGGTAAAGGCCTGATAATAATTTACTCTGCTAAAACCTATATCCGCCAATATTTTGGTTAATTGTTCTATGCTCCAACCTCTTTGAACATGCTCTTCCTCACATCTGTAATACAGCCCTGTTTCTTCATAAGGCATAAACAGGGTTAACTGCATTGTCAATAATGCCTGTTTATCATCATAGTAGTTTTCCCAAATATAAGAGGCTTTGTCGGTCACGCTGGAAAAACTATTATCTCCCAGGACATTTGCTATTTTTTGCTTACTGCTGATATCAAAAAGCAGAATTCCAGCAAAATCCAGTTGATTGTAAAAGCCGTTCAATACATTGTACAACGCTTCTTCTGTTGTTATGTAATTTATAACATCACAAGTGCTGATTACTATTTGATATTTGTGAGCAAGTTTTAAGTGTTGAATATCCTGCTGCACAAACTGCAGGCCCGGTTTGACATATTTCCAGGCAATATTGAGCATTGCTGTAGAAGAATCCACTCCGGTAACCTCAAACCCGGCATTAGCCATCATGTTGCTGATAATGCCTGTGCCACAACCTGCATCCAGTAATTTAACACCCGCTGGGTTTTTATCTATTAGTTGCAATAGGTATTTAGCCCATTGTTGATAATCGACATCCATCAATGAATCATAGCATACCGCTAAATGCTGGTAAGCTGAAGCTGCCATTTACAACACCTCTGTTATCTCTGCATCAGACCACAGTCTTTCCAAATCATAATATTCTCTAGCATCTTCATGAAATACATGAACGATAAAATCTCCGTAATCAAGTAATATCCATTTACTTTCTTTGTCTCGCTCTGCTGTATCGACGACAATATTATCATTCTCTTTCAATGATTTGACTATGCCATCAGCAATCGACTCCACTTGTCTAGCATTTGCAGCACTTAGAATTACAAAGTAATCAGTCATAGCAGTCAGTTTTTGCAGGTCCATTAAAACTGGCCTCGTTGCCTTTTTTTCCTGACCGTATGCTATAGCTTTTAATGCCATCTCTTTAATTTGCAATATATTGCCTCCTAAACGTGTGTTACTTTTATTGTATCTTCTTTTTTTTATTTAATCCAGTATATTAATCAATTGATTGATCATTTGCAGAATTAACTGTTTTGCTGGAATTTTAATAAGATACAATTGCTCATCTTCTGCCCACTTTACTACAGCTTGCAAATACCTGTGCTATAAAGCTCAGCTCCTTAAACCAGACATACAACCACAATTATTGTTATTTTATTATATTTACCGATATTGTCCAATGTGTTAACTCAAATTATATTCTTAACCTAAGTTGCGGTCACACCCAGTTAATTGCAGTCTGCCTGAGATTACGATGAGCTTTAATACAATAAGAGGCTCACTCAAATCAAGAGTAAGCCTAATTACTAGATAAAGGGAGCAAACATATTAATTAAGCGCCATAGTCTTTACCTAAAATAATTATCACATCGTCAGTAATTGTTTGATCATCTCCCCGGTAAAGATTGTTTTCACCACCGACCATAGCCGCTACATATTTGGCAATACTGTCTTCGGTATAACTGACAACCTCAGTCACCTCTACATTACTGTTAGCAGCATTGCCGGCAGTTGCACTGATATGGGGATATTTATTCAACTTTTCAGCTACCTCTGATGCCAAGCCGCTTTCGGCAGTTCCGTTTAAAACCCTCACATTGATATTTTGGGTTAAATCTGGAGCTAGATGCTCCTGAACTATGGTGTCTAACATTAAACGATTTTCACCTTCAACTAACCAGTATGCGGCTGAATCGGAAAACTCACCGGGTACTGTAATAAAATTTAAGTTATTCTCATAATCAAAACCAATGACTACATCCTTAAACATTTTCAGCATAAACGAAGCTGGCATATTAGTGTCAACGCTTTCGGTAGCGATCTTTTGCAAATCACCGATATTAAATAAATTCTTTACTTTAAGGAGCTGTCTAACAGCAGATTTCAGAAACTCTTGCTGCCTCTGTATTCTTCCGATATCGCCCAAGCCATCTCCGGTATGGTCATTATTCTGGCGCCATCTTAAAAATTCTTCCGCTTCCTGGCCATTAAGCGTAGTTGGCCCTATTTTAAAATGGATATGAACATCGCCTGCGTAATCATCATAGTCCATTTCAGATTTAATATCTATCGGCACCCCACCAATGGCATCGACAAATTTATGCAGCGCTGAATAATCTATTCTGGCAAAATAATGGATATTTAAGCCCAAAAAATTTTCTACTGTTTCCATCGCCAGGGGTAACCCCCCAAAAGAATGAGCATGGTTTATTTTCTGCATGCCATAGGGTTTTCCTGAACTCCGCCAGTAGCCAGGCACATTGGCATAGGTGTCTCTGGGAATTGAGATAGACAGTACCTTTTCAGTTAACGGATTGTAGCTAACTAAAATCATGGTGTCTGACCTGCCCGGCAATTCATCAACCCCTACAAACAGGCAGTTGATTGTTTCATTTTCTTCAGGTGCATCAATTAAGTCCAGGTCGTTGCCATCGTTGAGGCTGCGCAAAAAAGCCCAGGCCTGAGATCCAGCCCAGCCGACAGCAGCAATCAATATGATAATTGCAATAACTACAATATTACGCCATTTCTTACGGCGTTGATTTCCTTGCTCATTCATATTTATCTCTCCATTTTCCCGGTTTATTTACTTTTGAACTGGCTGTATAGTTGATTCCGGGCTTCTATCGTACAGGTATCTATTATCATTCTGTCTGCAATCAAAAACTCTATAACACTGTCCATTGTTCTTGCTGTCAACATGTCGAGAGTTTTGCCGATTAAACTGCGCAAAGTCTCTACACCTGGAAATTCTCTGTTGGGTTCAATTATATCTGCCACATAGATTATTTTCTCTAAATTGCTCATTCCAGCTCTGCCAGTAGTATGGTAATATATAGCATTAAAGATATCATCGGTAATCCTCGGATAATCACGTCTGGCTACAAATGCTCCTACCGGACCATGCAGCAACTGAGGCTCAATATGCCAAATGTCTTTTATTATAATATCAAATTTTGATGCTTCAAGCAACAAATCCTGGTCTCGATAATCCTTGGCACAGTCATGCAATAAGCCGGCAATTTCAGCATGCTCAATATTCACCTGGTATCTGTAGGCCAGTTTTACCGCTGTTTCTGCTACACCCAGGCTATGTTTAAAACGAATTGATGATAATTTTTGTTCCATATCTGACCGTATTTTTTTTATTCTCATTTTCTGGTCCTGCCAGAGTATAGATCGTGCAGCTGAATGTATTCAATTACCTGATCTGGAATCAGATACTTCACGCTGTTACCTGCTTTAATGCTGTTGCGAACCAAAGTTGCAGATATCTCGACTGCCATGATATCCAGCAGAATCAAATTATTGCTGTGTTCTTTAAGCAGCTGCTGCTGTTGTACGATACTTTTCATATCAAATCCCGGTCTGGGAAAGGCGATAATATGATAATTGGCAACTATCTCCTGGGCCAGGTACCAATTAGGTATATCCCCCAGCATATCGGCTCCACAGATAAAATACAGCTGTGCTCTGGTACCGTAGCTTGCCTTTAGCTCATTTAAAGTGGTTATCGTGTACGACAGGCCTGGTCTGTTCACTTCAATATCTGAAACCTCGAAGTATTCATTGCCAGCTATAGCCAGCGTGCACATCTCCAGCCTGCTTGCAGGTGTTGTTATCAGCTTATTTTGCTTATGTGGAGGATTAGCTGTAGGCACAAAAATAACCCGATCCAGATTTTGCAGCTTGCGAGCATTATCTGCAATATACAAATGCCCATTATGTATCGGGTCAAACGTTCCGCCAAAAATTCCTATCTTCATGTTTTTCTCCGTTTTTATTTTAATTTAATAGGCGTTTTCACCATCATCATCATAATAGTCAAATAAAATGCTTTCAAACTTAACTGTGTCGCCCTCGGCAATTCCAGCTTTTTTGAGGGCTTTAATAATACCTGTTTTTCTGAGCAGCCTTTGGAAACGCAACAGCGCTACCCGGTTTTCAAAATCAGTTATCGCTGCCAAACGCCTGGGTGTGGGGCCGGTGACAACAAAAATACCATTGTCATTGGCTATTGCAAAGGGTGCTTCTTCTTTCTTTTTAATGGAGATAGTCAGCGGTACGTTAGCTATATCTTCCTCATCAGCCTCAATTTCTTTTAGCTGGAGATAGGCCTCCCGCATTAGAGCTGTTACCCCGCTCCTGGTAACCGCTGAAATCAAAAAAACACTATAACCTTCTGTCACGAAATATTCTACCACATCCTCTACCAGTTCAGGCTCATTAATGAGGTCAAATTTGTTTAGAGCAATTATTTGCGGCCTGGAAGCTAACTTACTATCATACTTCTCAAGTTCATTATTGATAGTTTTAAAATCTTCAATTGGATTACGGCCTTCAACCTCAGCAATATCTAAAACGTGAATAAGCAGTTTTGTTCTTTCAACATGCCGTAAGAATTCATGGCCCAGCCCCTGTCCTGCGGCAGCTCCCTCGATTAAACCGGGAACATCAGCCAAAACAAAGCTCTGCCCGGGCTCCAGGTAAACCGTACCCAGCTGAGGCTTTAAAGTGGTAAAGTGGTAACCGGCAATCTTGGGTTTGGCTGCTGAAACCACAGACAACAAGGTGGATTTTCCCACATTGGGGTAGCCCACCAGGCCGACATCGGCCAACAGTTTCAGCTCTAAACGCAATGTTCTTTCTTCACCCGGCAAGCCGTTTTCAGCCAAAGCAGGGGCTCGCTGAACCGGGGTAACGAAACTGGCGTTGCCTCGACCTCCCTTTCCCCCCTGGGCTGCTATAAACCTCTGGCCAACCACAATTAAATCAGCCAGGAGTTCACCCGTTTCACCCTCATAAACCATGGTGCCGCGAGGAACTTTAATGACAATGTCTTTTCCGCTCTTGCCATGTTTACGAGAGCCTTCGCCATGCCGCCCTCGGTCAGCACTGTATTTCCTTTGATACTGCAAATCTATCAGGGTTCTGAGGCCTTTATCCACTTCAAGAATAACGCTGCCCCCATTCCCGCCATTACCACCGGCGGGTCCCCCCAGGGGTACATACTTTTCGCGTCGGAAAGCGACAATGCCATTGCCGCCGTTGCCACCTATTACCTGTATCTTTGCTTTGTCAATAAACATTGGGCCAGGCCCCTTTCAAATCCAATCAATTATATTATCAGTACAATTGCTCCGGTTATTTTATCCTCTTGCAGTACAATATCAGCTTCGTTTATTATCATGCTAATTATAATGCTTTTTTCAATGTATGGAAATGATAATTTGATATTGCCAGCTGATGTGTAATTCACCTCAATAAATTTATCTTCGCTATAGATTTTTGAGCCATTATCCAGCAGAATATCAATAAAGTGATTTATAGCATCCGGGTTTTGTAAAGCCAGCTTTTCTTCACTTATGGTTGTATTATTGACTATTGTATAACCGGCTGATACCAGCCTGAACAATATTTTCTGCAGCTGAAACATGTCAACCAGGCGAAAGCTGGTAGTAATAACCCTTATTTCTTTCAAGTTCGCTGCCAACTCTTCAATATAGTAAATTACTTCATTAGACTGTTTGCCAAGCTGCACTCTTAAGGATATATCATGTAAATAATTTATGTAGTCATGGCCAATTGCCCGCCAAAATCTAATAATTTTATCTTCATTGTTTAAAGAATCTGATTTATTCATGATTTCCTCCTATATTAAACTACATAATCTATTTAGATAATTCAAGTTATTATTCCTGCCTGTCAGGTAAACAAAAACTTCCAGTTAAGCTGGAAGCACTGCGAGAGTATAAAAACTTCCGGAGACTCCGGAAGTTTTATATTATTGTAGTTTAAACTAAAGCTTTAATCAGCTATGTGTTTGACAGGGCAGATTGATACCTTTTTACGTCTTTTCCCCAGGTGTTGATAAGAAACAACACCGTCTGTTAACGCAAACAATGTATCGTCACCACCACGGCCCACATTATTGCCAGGATGAATCTTAGTTCCTCTTTGTCGAACCAAAATTGATCCAGCTCGCACAAACTGGCCGTCATGTCTTTTAACCCCTAAACGCTTGGATTCGCTGTCCCGGCCATTTCTGGAACTGCCGACACCTTTCTTATGAGCAAATAGTTGAATGTTCATTCTTAACATGGTCTTCACCTCCCGATAAGGATAGGGTAATTGTTTTCACTGTTATGTTATTTGGGTATTCCCGTTTTAAGGATTGATACCCTAAGCGTAATGTTTTTAATAATATTTGGACACAGCTGTTTTCTTTACTCCGGTTATCTGGTAACTGGCATAATATTTCACCATCGGCTGTGAGACAATCAACTGGAATCCCAATTATTTCAGTGAGCCCATTGACCGTACTGTATACTAAGGCTGATGCCGCAGCACAAACAATATCGCTGCCTTTCTCGCCATAGCCGGCATGGCCAATAACACTGAATTTATAGATGTGCTTCTGTGGGTTCTGCCAGAAAACTGCTCTTATCATTATTAACCTTCGATTGCGGTGATTTCAAGCAAAGTGTATGGTTGTCGATGGCCCTGTTTACGGCGAGAATCCTTTTTGGGTCGATATTTAAGTATAACAACCTTCTTGCCCTTGCCATGTTCAATAATATTGGCCTTTACAGTAGCACCATCTACATAAGGTTTGCCGACTTTTAAATCTGTTCCGTTGTTAACCATTAAAACTTTATCAAAACTAACCTGACTACCAGATTCAGCTGCCATTAGTTCTACTTTAAGTTTGTCACCAACAGCTACTCGGTGTTGTCGACCACCAGCTTCTAAAATTGCGTACATGTTTGCACACCTCCCTGTCTGAGACTCGCCGCTTTACAGGTAGTCAGAGACATTTTGAAACCTGGTACGAGCGGTTTTGACGAAGCACCTCGAAAACTTATAATAGCAGTTTTTTGGCTTAAATGCAAGTATTATTGAACAATTTGAGTAATTCCATAGGTTCGGAAGGTTTTCTTAACTTCCAGCCTGATTCTCTTACCAACATGCGGACCGCCGTCAGGAACCTGCAATACATATCCATTAACCCGGGCAATACCAATGCTGGGATTATTCTGATGCCGCTCCTCAATAAATACCGACAAGCGATCACCTTCGCTGACCGGCAGGGCCTGCATCTGAACGCTTTCAGAGGTTCCGGCACTGATAATCATCCAATCACTGACATGACGGTGCTCGGCTCCACGCACAAAAATTGTACCATTGCATTCTTTCTCTAATCTGTTGAGATTCGAACCCCCAGCCCCAATTAGCACAGCGGCAACCAGGGGGTTTACTTCGATGAGAATTGCCTCTGTACTGTATGTTGAAAAGTATTTTTTGATCTCATTCTCAAGATAACTGCACATGGCTTCTTCAGATATAACTCTGCCTGAACCCTCACAATAAGGGCAATTTTTCTGCATTATTTCCGATAAGCCAAAGCTGACTTTTTTACGGGTCATCTCTACTAAACCCAATCCGGTAATCCCCAGCACAGTCGGCTGAGCTCGATCATCAATGATTGCATCATCCAAAGCCTGCAGAACTTTCATTTGATTCACTTCTGTTTCCATATCTATAAAATCAATAATGATAATCCCGCCGATATCCCGCAATCGCAATTGACGGGCAATCTCTGAAGCTGCCTCTAAATTGGTTTTTAATATCGTATCAGACAGATTTTTTTTACCGACAAATTTTCCGGTATTAACATCAATCACGGTCATAGCTTCGGTTTTATCAATTATTAAATAACCTCCACACTTTAACCAGACTTTTCTCTTAAGTGCCTTATTAATCTCAGCTTCGACGCCAAAGGTATCGAATATATCCCGATTTTGAGTGTAAAGAAAAACTCTATCAATGCAATCCGGTGCTAAATCACTGGCAATAGAAAGCACCCGCTGATAAACCTTGCGATCATCAATAATAAACTTTTTAACATCGCTCTCAAAAATATCTCGAACTGCTCTAAAAATTAAATCTGCATCATGGTGTAAAAGCGCAGGGGCTTTTGATTTACGGGATTTGTCTTTAATGTTCTCCCAAAGCAGTTTTAAAAATCTGTAATCCCGCTTTAGCTCTTTATTGCTTATCCCGCTGGCTGCAGTTCTGACAATCAGCCCTTCGCCATTCTGGCATACTTCATTGGCCAGTTTTCGCAATCTTTTTCGTTCGCTCTCTTTGGCAATGCGATGTGATATGCCAATATGATTGTCCAAAGGAGTCAACACCATATAACGTCCGGGCAAAGAAATTCTCGAGGTTATCCGTGCCCCTTTCGAGCCAATCGGCTCCTTGGTAATCTGGACGATCACACTCTGATTAGGGTGTAAAATTTCGTTGATTTTTTTGCGTTTTCTTTTCTTTCTGCGACCATTCAGTACTGTTTCAATTGGCAGGGCATTGGAAACGTATAAGTATGCATTTTTTTCTAAGCCGATATCAATAAATGCGGCCTGCATTCCAGGAAGTACGTTTACTACTTTTCCTTTGTAAATATTCCCCGCAATTCGATGTTGATCCGGCTTCTCCAGGTAAATTTCCCGTAAGCTCCCGTTCTCCATTAATGCTAATCTAATTTCTCTGATATTAACATTAACAATTATTTCACTTGACAAAAACTTCCCTCCTTCAAGTAGTTTTGATGAATTAATGCTACTGGTGACAATAAATCACCCTGCTCTAAACCTAATAGCTTTATTCTGGTAGCGGACCATTCCTCAATCTTTTGGCCTGACACCTGCTCAAAGACCTCAATAAACTGACTGACCTTCAGGTTCCCGCTCTGACCTGTCTGCAGGGTAGCCTGCAACTCGTTTCCATTAACTATATCCAGCTGTTTAATGAGTGGTTTAGCGTTAATTTTCTTTAGCTTCTTTTTACTATACTTTAAAACAGTAATCTCTTCCTGCTTACTAATATCGCCAATAAATGACTTTAATAACCCTGCAGTAAAAGCATCGGACTTAATCTGATAAACTCCAAAACCTATCCAGGCCATCAGCTTCGGGGCTGTTCTAGGTACTTTCATAACCGAGATAATAACAAAACCTGGGGGCAAATGCAGTTGAAAAGAGCGGGCCAACTCTTCAGTTTCTAACTCTTGGGTAAGATGAACACCCATAAACTCAGTGATACTGGCTACTCCCAGCTCTAAAGGAGTTGAAAACGAAATCAAAGCGTGAGGGTTAAAGCCCTGGGAGAATGCGATCGGAATTCTGGCTCGCTTCATTGTTCTGTTCATTACTTTTAACATATCCCGGTGCGAAATGTACTTTTGTAACCCTTCTTTAGTAAATTTGATCCAATATCGCATTTTACTCTCCTTTAGTGAGCAGAACCTCTGCCTGCAAATTGGGACAAGCTCCGCAGAAAGTACAATTATTCTGACGGCAATCTACAGTTACAGCTGCTTCCAGAGCATTTAAGTATTCTTTCCACAAGTACTCTTTATCGACGCCACAGCTTAAGTGATCCCAGGGCAGGATCTCACTGTAACTGCGCTGACGACTGGCATAAAAGGCTGGGTCTATACCGCTGTCTTCAAAGGCTTGCTGCCACAACTGCCAGTCAAAGTGCTCATCCCAGCTATCCAAACGCGCCCCCGCCAACATGGCCTGCTCAATAACATCAGCCAAACGCCTATCCCCTCGGGCCAAAACAGCCTCCAAAAAACTAACCCTGGCTTCATGGTAGTTAAATTTAATGTACCTGTGTCTTCTGAATAATCCCTTGAGTTGGTGCTGTTTGGACTCCAATTCTTGGACAGTGTTTTGGGCGGCCCATTGAAAAGGGGTATTAGGCTTGGGCACAAATCCCGCTGTACTGACCGTCACGTTAATTGGGCCATGTCGCCCCAGATTAGCAGTTTTTAAGGCCAGCTCGTAGATCCCGTCGATATCCTCTGCTGTTTCTGTCGGTAAGCCGATCATAAAATATAGCTTAACCCTTTTCCATCCTGCTTCGATTGCCGAGCTGACTGCCGTATACAGGTCTTCAGAGGTGACCTGTTTGTTAATGACGTCTCTCAACCGCTGGGTACCAGCCTCTGGCGCTAAAGTCAGGCCCCTTTTACGCACTTTCTGTACTTCCTGGGCTAATTCAATATCGTAATTATCTATTCTGAGAGATGGCAAAGATATGCTGACGTTTTCAGGAACCAGGATTCTGTTTAATTCAGCAACCAGTTCATGGACTGCCGAATAGTCGGTACTGCTCAAAGACATTAAAGATACCTCATCATATCCGGTGTTGTTCATGATCTGCTCCGCCTGACTACAAAGGTTAGGCACGCTCCTTTCCCGTACCGGACGATAAATGAAACCTGCCTGGCAAAATCGGCATCCTCTTAAACAGCCTCGAAAAAGCTCTAATACCATTCGCTCATGAGGCACCTCAATATACGGAACAATCGGTTTTAAAGGATATGATACCTTGTCCATTTCTTTAATGACTCTTTTTAAAACTACTTCGGGAGCAGATTTATGGATCGGTACTACCTCACTGATTAACCCATTTTGCTGATAACTTACCTGGTAAAATGACGGTACATACACTCCCTGCAGTTTGGCAACCTTTTCTAAAAAAGATTCTCTTGCTTCCCCGCTCTTTTTCCACTGCTGATGGGTTTTAATGATCTCTACCAGAACTTCTTCGGCCTCGCCCAAAACTACAAAGTCAATGAACTCAGCCAGGGGCTCAGGATTGAAAGCACAGGGCCCTCCAACCATAATAAATGGGTCTTCATCTGTTCGGTCTTTAGCCCTTAATGGTATATTCGAGAGCCTGATCATATTTAAAACACTGGTGTAGCTCAGTTCATATTGCAGAGTAAAGCCCAGCAAATCATAATCCCTGACTGCTTGATGATTTTCTAAAGTAAATAATGGGATTTGATGTTGATTCATCAACCGCTCCATATCCAAAGCCGGGGCAAACACCCGGGCAGCTAAAGCCTGGGGTTGTGAATTAACTGTATTGTACAATATCTGAAAGCCAGGGTAAGCCATAGCAATTTCATATATATCCGGAAAGGCTAACGCCATTGTTGTTTCAGTTTGATTAAAATCTTTATGAATACTGTTTACTTCGTTACCGATGTATCTGGCGGGACGCTGTACCAGAGGCAATATTCTCAGTATTTTTTCGTTGTAGTTCATTGCGTTCACCCCAAATATTAATTATACCTTAACCCAGGGTGAAAAGATAGTTTCTGGCTTATTCAATATTTTTAATCTTTACAGCAGGGCCACTCTGATGGATTGCTTTGATAATCTGCCTTTCTGTCAATCTGCCTGCCACCCGGCCGCGGTTATCAATAACTATGACGATATTGTATTTACCTGGCACGAACTGTTTAATAACGTCTTTGGCAGCCATATTATAGTCCGCTGTCAGGGTATTAGTCTGCCAAACCTTTTTACGGCTCTGGCTCTCACCTGCAAGGTAGTGTTTCATAAAATGCAACCGATAGGTGCGGTATTCCATAATAAAATTGTACAGTAAAAAACCAGAAAGATACAGCAAAGACCAGCTCGCCAGCTGATAGATAATGCCGACTATCGATAATAAGAGTAAAAAACAGATCATTATCAAGCTGACCAACAGAATATACTTGGTAGCATTGATAAATCCCCGGTTTCGCACTAGCAGAGCTCTGTAAATTCTGCCCCCGTCTAATGGTAATATCGGCAATAAATTAAAAAAAATTAAAAGAATATTGCCTTTAACAAAAAGCTCAGCAACCTGATGCATTTCTATAGGAATTATACTGCTCAATAATATTGCAAAAGCCAGGAGCATAATATTGACAATAGGACCAGCTATGGCTAATTTGATTTCCTTGTTTGGTTCTATTTCACTGCCACTGGCTATTCGAATTGTACCGCCTAAAGGTAGCAACTCGATTTCATAAAGATTCAGGTTCAGATGCAGCGCCATTAAAATGTGTCCCATTTCATGGGCCAATACCAAACTAAAGAAAACTGTTATTAAGACTAGCTCGGCATTTACAGCTGCAATTATCAGTAAAATAAAAAAAAGAGGGCTTATTTTTATTTTTACCCCCGCCAATTGGCCTAATGTCATATTATTTCCCCGTTATCAGATTTTTGGTGTTTACCGGTTCACCGTCGAGCCTGACACTGAAGCTTACTCCACTTGAGTTGTTCACTTTGCCGGTATAACCAATTATAGTGCCTTTTTGTACTTCATCCTCAGGCTTAATTCCGACTGCCTTTAAATATGTATAAACAGTTGTCAGCCCTTTACCATGGTCTATTTCTACTTCCATGTTCTGACCGGACTGTCTGACTGCTTTAACTTTACCATTAAGGACTGCTACCACCGGGTACCCTTCCGGAGCAGTTATAACTACACTATCCTGTGAAGTACTGTCCTCAGAAAGCTGACCGATTACAGGTTGGCTAATCGGTGGGATTTCATTTAAGGTATAAGAATCTTCATCCTTAACTACTGGCTGAGCATTATCTTCATTAGTAAAGATTTTTCCAGCGACTTCCCTGACTTCATCAAAGGACAGATGGGTTAAAAATACTTTTTCCAGATAAGCTCTGTTACTTCCGATCCAGGTGTCTTTCAGAATAACAGGTATTATTGCTATTAAAAGTATCAGCGCAGAAATAATTATTCTGTAACTTAAACTAAGATTCAGAAAACTATTGCCCTGCCGATTTTTTTTTCGGTACGACCTGTACTGCTCGTAATATTTCAAGCCTCTCTTTCTACTCATTTATTCACCTCCTACATCTACCTATGGGTATTAACTAGTCCTTGCTAAATATATATTTAGCTCCTGCGAAAGATATGACTTGTCACCTGGGTTTATTGTAGGTAGAAGCAAATATTTTGTTAGGTTATTGCTTCTTTCGGTGGAGGCTCCCATAATCATACCCATCTACTGCGTCACACAAAGAAATTTTCTCAAAGATATACTGCCCCGTATTATCTTTGTATAAAATTTCTTCTATTCCTTGAGCTGATTCAACGATTGTGGGGCAATAGGTGGGCGATTGTTTGGCAGTTGGTTGGCAATTGTATTTAAGGGAGCAAAATAATAGTATTGACTCGCAGTATAACCTAACGAAGACTTTACTCCTTAGTGGCTAAATAGGCATGAGGGTAGATTCTTTAAATATAAATATTATGTAGGGAACGCATTGCATGCGTTCCGCCGGTACATTATTATAGGATAGCTAATAAGATAACAAAATACTCAGTAGCCAGAAACCTTGGAAAAGCAATTGTTCAGCAATCTTTAGACAATTGTTTTAGCGACTGTTCAGCTATACAGTGGGTTGGCAGTAGTCTGGTAATAGGTCGGCGGTAGGTTGGCAGTTGAAGTTATTGGAGCAAAATAGCAATATTGACGAAGGGGTACAGACAACCAGTTCGGAAGCGGTCTGTTGAAGATTAACTAGGAGAGTCTGACTATATTATCATTTTCACTAAGGAAAATGACAACTTTTTTGAGGCTGTTAAAGAAACAAAAAAATGCTATCTGAAGCTATACAAGTAGTATACTGAAGTTAGCATTATTTTTGAGTGACAAAGCGATCTGGTACAAATCGCTACCTAAAAAAAATCAATTTAAAATTTGCGGACTTTATGTTTTCAGCAATTTCCAAGACAAAAGCGCACAAACAACTGCCAAGCCATTGCCCTACAATCGCCCCACAATTGCTAAACAATGATTAGCCTATCTCCAACAGCTGCTAAAAGCCGGCCCCTCACCACGTTCACACTTAAAATTGAATCTTCTTATGCCTCATGCCGATATTGAGAATAATCCCCAGGGCAATGGTATTTGCCAGGTAAGAGGAACCGCCTAAACTGACAAACGGCAGTGGTAAACCGGTTACCGGCATCAAACCCAGGTTCATACCTATATTTTCCAGTACGTGAAATAAAAACATTGCTGAGAGTCCAGCTACTACTAATGCGCCGTAGAGGTCTTTGGCTTTCATGGCTATTTTGAAAGATCTGTAAATAAAAACGACAAACAAAACCACAATCAAACAGGCTCCCACAAAGCCAAAACCTTCTCCTAAAGCTGAGAAAATGAAATCCGTAAACTGAAAGGGAATAAATTTTAAGCCGGTCATAGTATCAGGCGAGAACAGCCCTTTACCGAAAAATCTATACACATATTCACCTGTATCAGTGAGCCTGACCCAATTGCCAGAGCCGATAGCTATCCTGGATTGAATGACATTATAGGCCGAACCAAAGGGGTCCAGTTCAGGATTTAAAAAGGTGAGTATTCTCTCCCGCTGATAGTTTTTCATAAACATCCAGGCCACAGGTGCCATAACTACCGCTGCTATGCTGCCGATCGTTATATACTTCCACGGCAATCCGGCAACAAATAGCATAATCCCCACAATAAACAGTATTACCAGGGAAGTGCCCAGATCAGGCTGCATATAAATTAAAGCTATAGGAACCAAGACAAAGGCTACCATCAGCACTACCCCGAACAGATTTTTAACCCTCTCTCTTTTTTGGGATAATAATTTGGCGAAACTGAGTACAATAAATATTTTGGCAAACTCAGAAGGCTGAATCGACTGCCCAGCTATTATTAACCATCTTTTAGCACCGTTACGGGTTACTCCAAATAACAGTACAGCGATAAGCAATATAATAGTAATAACATAAATAAGATATCCTGCTTGACTGAATATATGATAATCCAGACAAACAACTATTACTAAAGCGATTAAGCTCAAGGCGACCCAGACCAGTTGCTTTTTTACATGAGAGTTAAAGAAAGCACCGTCACTTCCGACAGTGGTCGCAGAAATAGCCAATAAACCGATAATGCTTATCAGCACAAAAATACCCACTATCCACCAGTCAACGTTTTTTAACAGCCTTCTCTCAAAATCAAACACTTTATTTGCCTTTTCTTAATTTTTTTACAGGAACAGTAGTCGATAAAGTTACTATTCCCGATTTATTATTCAGCTCCAGTTTAATCCCCTCTTCACCGATTTCGATATATTGATTTAACGATTCGTGGATCTTACGTTTAATCTGTTCTGCTATTTCAGGGGTAACTTTTAGCCGGTCAGAAACAAGGATATTACTCAGCCTTGCTTTAGCTAAATTACTGCTGTTGTCTTTAGGCTTTCTCTTTAGAAAATTAAGTATCATTTGTCTCGCCCCTTATCCCTATTTACCTGAAAAAAGCTCACGCAAAGAAGCAAAGAACCCTTTTGGTTTAACTTTTAAATTTAGGAAAGGAATTTCTTCGCCCAAAATTCTTTTTGTTATATTACCCAAGGCTTGTCCGGCAATCGACTCTTTGATAGAGACTACCGGCTCCCCTCGATTTGTCGATATAACTATGTAGTCATCATTAGGAATAACTCCTACTAATTTTATGGCCAAGATATCACAGACATCTTCTACTGAGAGCATATCACCCTGCTCAATCAGTTCTGGCCTCACCCTGTTAATTATCAGTCCAACATCCTCTATTCCTCTGGATTCAACTAAACCAATGACCCGGTCAGCATCTCTCACGGCCGAAACCTCGGGAGTGGTGACAATCAGAACTGCATCTGCCCCTGCTAATGCATTTTTAAAACCCTGCTCAATACCGGCCGGACAGTCAATTAAGACATAATCAAAGCTTTCCTTCAATTCTGTACAGATTTGGATCATCTGCTCCGGTGTTACCGCATCCTTTTCGCGGGTTTGAGCCGCGGGCAACAGAAACAGCCCCTCGTATCTTTTGTCTCTGATTAAGGCAGAACGCAATTTACAATTACCCTCTACACAATCGACAATATCAAATACAATTCTATTCTCTAAGCCCAGTACTACATCTAAATTGCGCAACCCGATATCGGCATCTATTAAGACCACTGACTTGCCCATTAAGGCTAAGCCAGCCCCTATATTCGCTGTAGCTGTTGTCTTGCCTACCCCTCCTTTACCGGAAGTAATAGTTATTATTCGACCCATCTTAATCCCCCTCAACATTACCGTTATTCTTTTGAGAATACCACTATTGTCTCATTTTCTATATGTGCTATCTCTAATCCTGCTGTGTTCTCTGTTTTATCGTCCTGTTCAGCTCTGACAATCAGGCTGGCAATTCTAATCTGAGCTTGAGGAGCCTCAAACCTTTTGCAGCTGATAAAGGCCCGATCATCGCCAGCAAAACCAGCATGTACTGTGCCCCTGACTACCCCCATAACGCAGATATTGCCGTCAGCCTCTATCTGGGCACCCCCATTGACATCACCCAGAATTATTAGATTGCCCGGGTACTTAAGATGCTGCCCGGAGCGAATAGTGCCCATCATGAATTTAGTCGGGACTACTTCTTCTTTTTCCTCTGAGTCTACCACAGCGTATTGCCGATAATCGCTGACACTTATGTCCTGAAAACTCTGCTGAAGATACTCAGTTATGATGTCATATTCTTCTTTACTAAGCAGTTCCAGGGTATTACTCTCCAGTTTTATTGCAGCACCCTCAAAAAAAGCCGGATTTTGCAATAGCTTAGCTTTTAACTCATTTAATATTTCGGTTAAGCTAAAGGTAGCGTTGATAATTAATTTGATTCCCTGCTTGTCGCCTTTAACACTCAATGCCTCTGTTGCCATACAGTCCACCTTCCAGTTATCTCAAGCAAGAATTGCTTTAATTTGCAGTTGAACTATTTCTATACTCAGCAATGCGCTCTTTAAAATACTCCTCATATATCTCCCGGGCTACCGGGCCCCCGGTGCTGCCGCCTGACCGGCCCTGGTCCATCAGCATAACTACTGCTATCTCCGGTTCGTCATATGGGGCATAGGATATAAACCAGCCATGGTTTTCCCAGCCAACCTCCTGAGCTGTTCCGGTTTTGCCGGCAACCTCAAATGGGAAAACCGGCTTATAACCTTTTTTATAATCATACTCGTGGAAAGACCAAAATGCTGTTCCGGTATTTCCATCAGGGCCGCCCTTTTCTTGGGTCACTTTGCGCATACCTTCCCGAGCCAGGTCCAAAGCTAACTTATCAAAGTTTACCACATCTAAAATCTCCGGTTCTGCTCTGTATAATTCCTGTCCATCGCTGTCAGTTACTCTTTCGACTATATATGGCCGCCTTCTAATGGCCTGATAGGTTCCATCGTCCTGCAGTTCGGCACTGGCTAGCATAGAGGTGAACAGGGCTACCTGCATGGGATTGACTCGAACATCACCCTGACCAATACCGGCCTGAGCCAAATCAGCACTGGTGGGTTTTTGCTTATGGGCTTCAACAAACTCGGCTACATCATATACTATTCCTTTATTAACACTGGTAGCATACATAATCTCCTCGACTCCCTGATCATCAGTGACTTTATAGGCCATATCAGTGAACTCGTACGAATTGCCAAAGCCCACCTTATGGTAATAATCGCTGATGCGATCCAGGCCCAGTTTTTCTCCTAATGGATAAAAATAGAGATTACAGGAGTTCTTAATGGCAGCGGTTATTTCAATTGGCCCCCCGTGGCCAGGCTTGTACCAGCAGTAGGCTGGATATCTCCAGGTATTGTAAAGTCCGTGGTAAACAGCATTACAGTAGACAGTGGTGCCTTGGTCAACTACCCCGGTTTCGATTCCGGCTATTCCAATTAAAGGCTTGACAATGGAGCCGGGTGGCCTCTTGGCTCCTGTCGCCCAATTAGTACCAGGCCTAAATCTATTGATAAAAGGGTCTTCTACATTCCAAATTTCCTGATAATTGTCCCGATCTACCTGAGGCAAAGAGGCTGTTGCCAGAACCGCTCCAGTGTTGACATCCATCACCACAACTGCCCCTGAATATGGCAAATCCTTCATCTCAGGAGTGCCATAACCCTTGCTCTTTGACTCCCGGATCAATCGTTCACGGGTTTTTTCCATGGCATCGAGCAAGGCCTGCTCTGCCACCTTTTGCAGATCTTTATCCAGGGTCAGGTGCAGATTATTGCCCTGAACCGGAGCTATGGTATCCAGTTCATTAGTAGCTCGGTTATATCTGTTGACTTCAACCAGCCGCATCCCATCTGTACCTCGCAAATAATCGTCGTAAGATTTCTCCAGTCCTTCCCGGCCTACCCGATCAATTTCATGAACACTGCCGAAAATATGAAAGCCGTAATTACCCAATTTATATTGCCGCTGGGGATAGATTTCTACCAGCACATTAGGCAGCTCCGATCTCATTCCCTCAATTGCTGCAACTATTTCAAGAGACACATCACTGATGGTCTCCCGTGATAAAGGGGCCACTATAATAGGCTGAAATCTTCTAAAATGCTTTCTTTCCTCTGTAATTTTTACCATATTGTCGACTAGCTGCTGTAACAGATTATCCTCATGTTCCTGCCGGAATTCAGCAAAAAGTGCTGCCCTTTCCTGTGGGTCGGGATCGTTATCACCTGCCGGATAAAGCTTCGTAAATTCTTCAGCCAGTTTTTGCTCCAAAAAAATGGCCGCTATTTCCTTAATGCTGGCCAAATTCTGTTCTTCATCCAGATATGAAATAGAAATAACATAGCCGCTCTTACTGTTGACCAGCACCTGGTCATCATTATCGTAGATAACCCCTCGGGAAGCAGGAATAATCAGTCTTCGAACGCTATTGTTATATGCTCTTTGAGCATTACTCTTACCATTGATAACCTGGAGCCAAATTAATCCACCGATTAAATAAGCCCCCACTAAAACAACCAACACCAAAAGTATTTTCCAGCGACCTTTATCTATATTGTTTTCTTTCATTCTCTACCCTCGTCTGCAACTTTACTAGAATATAGTGAATTACGATACATATAATAATATTATAAATTATTGTATAAAAGATTACTAAAATATTGACCATTTCAAAATTGGAGAAGATGATAACTTTAAGTATTTTAAAAAACATAAACTTAATTATAGTAGCTAATACGCTAAAAACTAAGGCTATTTGTACATTAGAATAAAAGAAATTATTTCTAAAATATCCTACAAAATATCCGATTGTCGTGTAAAAAATACTGTATAAGCCAATAAAATCATTAAAAAATATATCATATAAAAAACCGATAACCAGGCCTAATACCAGTGCTGTCTGATGTCCGCTTAGCAGAGCAACACAGATAATGTAGACCAGTATCAAATCTGGTACTATCCCGTTTACCTCCAATAACTGTCCCATATACACCTGGATTAAAGCAATTACTCCGCCAATAATCAGGTAATTCTTACTCTTCATTTTACTGTCCCGCTATCTTAACCGGTAAAGGATTGGTAATTATCATTACATCTTTCAGTCTGCTTGAATCAATATAAGGTTTTACCATAGCCCTTTTCTGCAGACCAAACGCATCTTTCTTCAGTTTAGTTACTGTTCCCACCGGAATATCCGGAATATAATATCCCCCTAAACCAGTAGTTATCACTGGAGAACCCAGCTCGATCTCTGCTTCATGGGTAATATAGATCATCTCCATCGTACCCTGATCCTGAATACTGCCTTCAATTACCCCCTGATACCAGATGATATCATGAGGGGTTGACGGCTCTGGGTCAGTTGCGTCGGGATCTGGGTTCAAATAATTGGGGGGCTCTTCAACCAACACTGGTGCCATTATTTTGTTGGCCACCTGGGCTGCTGCCGCCACATTCTTATCAGGGTCTACCAGCAAATGAACTCTGGAGGTATATTTAAATACCTCTTCAACTATTCCGACCAGCCCAATCTGGCGGTCCTGAATGGCTACAACAGTCATCCCCTCTTTTATACCATTAATACTGCCGATATCTACGGTTATTTCTTGATACCAGTCTGAGGGGTCACGCATTACTACACGGGAGAAAGCAAATGATATCTCAGGGTGCTGACGTTGATAATCCAGCGCCTGAGTCAGGCTGGAATTCTCTCTTCTAAGCTCCTCATTATCGATCTGCAGTTTTTTCAGTTTAGAGATCTCCAGTAACAGTTGATCTCTTTCTTTTTGTACATTTCTAAAGTCTCTGAAGTTTTCGAGTGCACTTGTCCCCAGGTTGTTCAGTGATTTAAAAACAACCTGAATTGGATAAAATACTCTGTCAGCAAAACTTGCAATACTGCTGTGATAATGGCTCCCAATGGTTAAGGTCATTAACACTAATAAGACAAAAATACTGATAATAATCGATAGATGTTTTTTCCACTTCTCCCACATAGTAAACTCCATTTATTTTTCGATATTTTTTCCTTTACTGAGATAATCCAGGTATTTGCCGGCACCTAAAACTACAGCTGTTAAAGGGTTATCTGCAATCGATACAGGCATAGATGTGGCCTCAGATATACGCCGGTCCAAGCCACTCAGTAAAGCCCCGCCGCCGCTTAGCAGCAAACCTCTGTCCATTAAGTCAGCTGCAAGCTCGGGAGGGGTTCGTTCCAAAGTAAATTTCACAGCATCAATTATGGCTTCTATACAGGGGTCCAGTGCTTCTCTAACATACTTGGCTTCAATTTCAATGATCTTGGGAAGCCCGGTAAGCAGGTCTCTGCCACGCACATTCATTGACTTAGACGCTTCGTCCTGCTGTTTTGTTGCAGATCCAATGCTTATTTTTATGTGCTCAGCTGTTCTTTCACCGATAGCTAAATTATAGTTGCGCTTAATATAACTAATAATCGATTCATCGAATTTGTCTCCACCGGTTCTAATGGAGCGATAGCGTACAATACCCCCCAAAGATATCAGAGCAACTTCTGTTGTTCCACCACCAATGTTAATTACCAAATTTCCCTCAGCATTCATTACCGGCAGATCTGAACCAATTGCAGCAGCCATTGGCTCTTCAATAGTTAAGGCCTCGCGGGCGCCGGCCTGAACAACAGCCTCTTTTACTGCTCTTTTTTCCACCTCAGTTATGCCGCATGGAACTGTTACTATGACTTTAGGCTTAATAAATCCTCTGTTGTTGTAAACCTTTTTAATAAAATACTCCAGCATTTTTTGGGTTACATCAAAGTCAGATATAACTCCATCACGAATCGGGCGAATCGCAATAACATTGCCCGGGGTTCTGCCGATCATGTTTTTGGCTTCATTGCCCACCGCCAAAATCTCGTTAGTATTTTTTCTTATGGCTATAACTGAAGGCTCCTGCGAAGCAATGCCTTTGCCTTCAACATATACTAAAATATTAGCTGTACCCAAATCTATGCTTATATTTCTCGAAAAACTATTTAAAAAACTCACTATCGCTTGGGCTCCTTTCCCTGTCTGATATACTATAGTATGCCCTCCCTTTTAAAACTTAAAAAGGAGTTATGCCCAATTATCAAATGGTCAATTACGTTTATTCCAATCAACTCTCCGACCTCGACCAGCCTTTTTGTGACCTGAAGATCCTCCCTGCTTGGTGCTGTGTCCCCACTGGGATGATTGTGAGCAATAATACAAGACACGGCACTGTGGCGAATAGCTTCTCTGAAAACCTCCCGGGGATGTACTAAAGAAGCATTGACAGTTCCAATGTGAACCTGACAACACTTAATCATTTTATTTTTAGCGTCTAGTAACATAACTAAAAAATACTCTTTAGGTTTATATCGTAATTTAGGTATAAAATATTTAGCTGCAGACTCCGGTCCTGTAACTGTAAACTGTTCATTATCAGCAATAACCGCAATTCTCCTGGCCAGTTCAATAGCTGCTTTAAGTCGAGCAGCTTTTGCTAAACCCACACCATGAATTTCCCTAAGTTCGGCAACTGTAACATTGAGCAGCTCCGGCAAACTATATTTGGCAATAATCTGATTGGCAATATCTATAGCCGTAACCGAAGCGTTGATATGTCTTGAACCGGCAGCTAACACCAGAGCAATCAGTTCAGTATCCTTTAAATACTCTTCTCCAAGATTGACCAGCCGCTCGCGCGGGCGTTCAGCCGGAGACATTTCTTTAATTGTATAATGACTACTGCTCTTAATCTGCTCTTTTACTGCCATTCTGCACTAACCTCATAGCCAAATCTCTTTAGCATTATACCTAAAATCCCAAGAGGAAGTCCTACCACATTAGAGTATGAACCATTGATGCTTTTAACAAAAAGCCCCGCTAACTGCTGGATACCATAGCCTCCGGCCTTATCATAAGGCTCATCTGTACTGGCATATGCTTCAATCTCCTGCTGCGAAATCTCTCTCATTTCTACTGACGTTTTGGCAACTGATGACAAAAATTTATCGCTGCTACTGTCCAAAACACATACTCCTGTAAATACATAATGCTCCTTACCGCTCAGCATTGTCAGCATCTGGCTGGCTTCCTGCCTGGTAGCAGGTTTGCCTAAAATTCTATTCTGATACGCAACTATAGTGTCAGCAGCTATGATTAGCGAGTTCTGAGTAGATATTTTCTGTGATGCGGTCTGTGCTTTACCCATAGCATTATTAATTACAATTTGTTCTGGTTTTTCCCCACTGTTCATTGATTCCCGATAGTTTACGGACACTACCTCTGGCTCAATGCCAATTTGCCGTAGTAATTGCAAGCGGCGAGGGGATGCAGAAGCTAAATATATTTTTTTCATATAAAATATCACCTAAGCTTAGAAATTAATGAAACGAACAATCCACTATCTTATTCTACCAATAATCTTAAAAATAAGACAGCTATTTTTTCTGATTATTAATTTTAATTTAAAGATTAAGATTTTGCGCAATGCAAACCATTATACTGCAATGCAATGTGTTGGCAATTGCTGGTCAAGCCCTCGGCAACCGCTTTTGACTAGGCAAATCTCCAGCTTAAAACCACCGATTCTGGCCCTTGCTGAATGGTACTCAATCTGCTAGAATTAACTGAATGCACATTCAGCTAGTTATTAAGCTAGCCTATTTTACAGAAAAGGAGAATCAATAATGAAAGCTTTATATCTTTCAGATATTCACCAGGTAAAACTTATTGATGTCCCAAAACCTGTGCTTAAAACTGACAAGGATGTAATTGTCAGGATTACCTCAACTACTATATGTGGCAGTGATGTCCATATCATTGAAGGAGTAATTCCTTCGGAGCCCGGCTTTGTCCTGGGTCATGAGTATGTCGGAATTATTGAACAGGTAGGTGCTGCCGTTCAAAACTTCAGAGTTGGCGACCGGGTCATTGGCCCTCCTGCGCCATATTGCGGACATTGCTATAACTGCGAAAAAGGTCTAGTTGGCCATTGTATAAATGGAGGAATTCATGGCTGTGGTGTAACCAGAGGGGATCTGAGCGGCACCCATGCTGAGTTCATCTGCGTGCCACACGCCGACTCCTGCCTGCGCAAACTTCCTGATAATATCAGTGATGAACAGGCTATTTTTATTTCCGATATTGGAACAACTGGCTATACACCCGCAGTTCATTTCGGAATCAAAGCGACTGATTCGGTAGTTGTATTTGGCTGCGGACCAGTGGGTTTAGCGGCAATTGCCACCACTAAATTAAAAAATCCTAAACGAATTATCGCCGTGGAGAAATCACCTGCCCGACTGGCAAAAGCCCGAGAAATGGGAGCTACCCATGGTATCCTGGCCGGTAAGGATGATGTCCTGGCCCAGATAGCTCATTACACCAATAATCTGGGAGCCGACTTAGTAATTGATGCAGTTGGCCTGGAGATTACCCTTCAGCAGGGATTAGCCTGCCTCGGCATCGGCGGAAAACTGTTTTTAGTTGGCATTACCAATAAGCCGATAATGATTGACCCGGCTTATTTCTTTAAGAATATCAGTATCAGTATGGGCTTAAGCGATCTGAAGCTAACTGATTATCTGCTGGAAAAAGTTATTGCCGGCGAGTTAGACCTAACCCCTTTAATAACCCATACCATGAAGCTTGATGATATTGAGGAAGCCCTTGAGCTGTTTATAAACAAACCCGATGAAGCGATTAAAATAATTATTAAGCCTTAGCAATCGAGCGCTAGAGCAAAGAGTTAGAGTTAAGTAGACCTGATGTCAGCCTACTGGCAAACCAGGTCAATACTGGTCATTCCTCAGGTGAGGTTTACCTGTAAAAAGTAATATGGGGCTTGCTGACAGCAGGCCCCATTGTTATTACCTAACAATTATTCGGCGGTTTGTATTATAATAGTTAAATAAAGGAGGCCAAAATGAAACAGAGTAAAACGAGAGATGCTGACGCATCAATCAGAAAGATAATTGACGCAGCCCAAACTCTATTTGCTGAACAGGGGTATCAGGCAACCACCCTGACCCAGATTAGCCGATTTAGCGGCCTGGCTAGGAGCACCCCGGCCTACTTCTTTGAAAATAAAGCTCTACTGTATAAAAGGGCTGTTCAAGAACTGATTGAGGAAGAAAGAAACTTTGTCAATTCCCTGGAGTTCACCGGTGAGGTAACTGTTCCAGTACTTCAGGAACTGCTTTATCGCCACATCGATCATACCTTTATTAAGCCAAAGTTAACCAAAATTTTAATCAGAGAATCGCTGTCGAAAACCAGGCAGGACTGGATAAACGACTATATTCCCAATATCTTTGGCTGGAGCCACAATTACCTGGCCAGAGCTCAGCAGACAGGTATTATCAGGCCAGATATCGACACCCACATCCTTTGGCTGAACGCCATGGCCATGGCCTGGCTGCCGATAATCACCCAAAAAACATTTTTCAAGTCACTGAACATTGATGTCTATCACAGTGATTTTATTGCCAAACACAAGGAGCAGATCAAGATCATCTTTTTTGAATCAATCCTTCCACAAAAACGTTGATTACAGCCCAACTTTGTTGAGCTGTAGTTCTTAATTGGTTTAGTAATGTGTTCCTGCCCTGCGGCCCCTCTCTTTTATCGTGCAGCCCATTTCGGCACTCGCATATTTTGCTGATTTCAGCACAAGCTCTTGCTACATATAATGTATAAATTGAGGAAGAAGGTGGTAATACAATGCTAACCGGGATCCATCTTATTTATATCATTTTTATAGTAATTGCTCTGGTAACCATGGCTCTGAGGAGAGACACCCTGCTACCGTGCATCATCGGTATTTTTTGTATCGGTCTGTATGCCAGCGGAGATATCGTCTTTTCTATTGGTGCAATCTTCAACTCCTTTGTAGTTGCCACCAAAGAGTTAATTGGTATTATACTGGTTATTTCAATTATTGTCGCTTTGTCAAAGGCTCTGGAGGAGATCAGAGCAACCCAGCTGATAGTCTCCCCGTTTATCAGCATAATCAAGAACAGAACCAGTGCTTTCTTTTCAGTTGGCCTGGTCATGCTGATTCTCTCCTGGTTCTTCTGGCCTTCGCCGGCGACAGCCTTAGTGGGAGTTATCTTTCTGCCAATTGCCATTAAGGCCGGGCTTCCGGCTATTGGGGTGGCCATGGCCATAAATCTGTTCGGGCACGGTCTGGCACTCTCCACTGATTTTGTCATTCAGGGTGCCCCCACCATAACCGCTGCGGCAGCTGGGGTGAGTGTTTCAGATATCATGCTGGACGGTATGGTGTTGTATTGGGTAATGGCTGTAGTTTCAATCAGCATCGCCTACTACCTGCTCAATAGAGATATAAAAAAAGGTAAGCTCAAGCTAAGCCCCAGTATTGATTCAACTGCCACGGTGCAGCCCACGAAAGGAGCTGTGTTTTCAGCTATTTTAGTTCCGCTTGTGTTTGTCGCCGATATTATATGTATGTTTGCTTTTGGCCTGAAAGGGGGAGAGGCTACTGCATTGATTGGTGGTACAGCAGTCTTGGCCTTAATTCTAATTGCGGTTATCAATTTTAGAAAGCAGTCCCTGGAGAAAGTTACTACCTATATCAAGAGCGGCTTTGGATTTGGTATCGAGATTTTTAGCCCGATTATCCCGATAGCCGCCTTTTTTTACCTGGGACAATTGGGCCCCTTTTCTGAGGCCATCGGCGCCTCGTTTTTACCGGTGAACTCGCAAGGTATCTTATCTGATATCGGGATAGCTCTGGCCCAGGCCATACCGATGAATAAAGTGATGGTTTGCTCGATTGAGAGTGCGGTTGGAGCCATAACCGGCCTGGACGGCTCAGGTTTTTCCGGGATTTCTTTGGCAGGCTCATTGGCCAAGGTATTTGCACAGGCGGTTAACGTCAGGGCATCTGTTTTGGCCGCTTTGGGGCAGATAACTGCAATCTGGGTTGGAGGCGGTACCATAGTTCCCTGGGGCTTAATCCCAGCCGCTGCCATCTGTAAAGTCTCACCCATTGAACTGGCCAAAAGAAATTTCATTCCAGTCATGATTGGAATTGTTGTTACTACTGTAGTAGCTATATTAATTCTTTAGTTTTGGGTGGTGGTTCTTTCCACGGACGCTCCCAAAAATAAACTTATTAATGCGTTATACAAAAAAATATCCAAAAAGATATATTAGCTCATATTATCTTTATGGATATTTTTTTTACGCCTTTCACTAAGCTCATTTTTGTGAGCCACGTTTGTTGATACTATACATCGTTTATATTTTACACATAACCTCACTGTTTCACTTATTGTCCGTAGGTGCAGGTTCTATATCTGTCTTATGTTTACATTATCAAAATCCACTAAACATATTTACACATCTTAGTTTTGCCCTACACAATTAGCCTGGCATTGAGGCGATCAACAACACTAATTATTTTCTTAGCTATATCAATCTTACCAGTAAACAAATCAACTATATTCCCTCGTTTGTTAAAGGGGTGTTCGTTGATTATTTCTTTTTCTATACTCCCATTTTTTATTATGTAGTTTACCATTCGGATACAAAATGTAAGAAATGGTTAAGTTAGATTTCAAGAATATCATATTAACACACTTTTTTAAACAAATCTTCACAGTAATCCCTAATATCAACTACATTAATCATAGTATATTTTTTAATTATCTTATCGTAATACTCCTTTATTAATGATTTTTCAATTATCTTATTGGAAGATACGTTTTCTTTTAAGCCAGATCTGGTGAGCTGCCACGGCCTTTCACTGTGTGTCATAGCCTCAAGCACTTTTCCACTATAACAACCAAAACTGTTTACTATTACTTCAATAATGTTGGTTTCATCAGTAGATAAATCAATATTACTAAAATCCTCTTTACATTCAATAAAGCTATATCCAAAGTTTTTGTACTTATGATAAACATTACTGTAAACTGGCCCATGAATCCATGCTTCGCAGTCATCACTAAATATAAATTTATTATAAAAAGCTACATAAAAAGACTGCGTATAGTACAGTAACTTTTGTAATGCCAATGGTGTTATATCCTTACTTTTCATTAAAATATATTTCGTAACAATATTAATTTTATCATTACCATTAGATTCTAGTATTTTTCTCTGTTCAATCTGCTTCTTAGTAGCTTCCAGACACTTACTATAAGCAATCTCTTTAATAAAATCACCATTTGACTCTAAAAACTCCAACATGTATGATGGATCTTCTTTTAACTTATTTAAAATATTTGAATAAGCTTTACTGGGAATATCTCCATTTAGGTATCTGCTTAATGTAACGTCTCCCCAACCAAGGAGCTTTGATAATGGTCTTTTTCCTATATTATAATTTATTAGTATTTTTTCAATATCATCTATACTAATTATGTTCTCTTTTTTACGATATGCATCTTCCAAAACCTTAAGATTTTCATCTCTTAAATCCGCTATGAACACCTCTTCATTGCAATACTCACAATGCGCTACTTTTTTATTATATTCTATATTCACCCCTTTTATAGTTTTTGTTGCTTCAGTCGTTTGAGTTTTGACAGGTACATAGTCTCTGCATTTTTCACAAAAACCCTTCATAGTTTACCTCCTTCTCTATCTATGTCTATTAATTAAAAAGAAATTTTATTGGCTTCTTTAATTTATGCATTGAGATAACTACAACAAAATCATCCCCGTACTTTGTTTTTAATTTGTTCGTCTTAATATAAATATTAACTGACTCAATAAAGCCCCAGTTTTCTAGTTGGAATCTTTTACAGAACACATACAATTTTTCATTAGGGAACTTTGGATTATTATTATCCACTGCATAGCAAAAATTCTTGTGAGTTAAGCTTAATAATATCTCTTTTTCCTTTTGTGTATCTATTCTATAGTCTTCTATAAACTCCATATTCTCATTCCTGTTTTCATTCAACGAAATACTGTATTTATTCTCTCTAACACATTTTCTTATCTTGTTTAAATACTCGTCAATATCTTTTGATGTAAAATCAGTGTGTTTTTGAGCTCTTCTGCTGCTTCGACTCAACCTCGCTTCACATCCCTGTAATATTATACTCTCAATATACACTATTGATACATTAAAATCAATATTAATGTATTAATTAATACATTAATCGTTTATCAATTGTAATGGACTCACCTTCAGCAAAGTAAATTGCTTATATGACACTTGTTAAGGAGTTGTGTCTGCTTTGTATTATATTCCAAGCCAATATTGCTATTTTGCTCCACTAAAACAGGCGAACCCGAGGCTCGCCACTACATACTCAATATTAGTAACTCTGTAGTGGGCTTACTGCGTAAACGGAGTGGAATTGCTGGGCAATTGGTTTGGGCTTGCTTGACAGCAAGCGTGGTGCAGTTGGTTTAGCAATTGTGGGCGATTGTAGGGCAATAGTTTGGCAGTTGTTGTGCAGTTGTTTTTTAAAATGGCAATGTAGGGGACAATTTCTAAGCCGTCCCGTGTGGATATTAACTAAGATTGTATTAAAATCGATCAATTGTAAAACATTATAAATCCAGCATAGAAAGAGTAAGTAAACGACGAAACTTTTGGCACACCGTGGCTCACAGAATTGAGCCTAGATCAAGGCATAGCTAAAATTTTTCACATGGATAATACGACTGGTATATCTATGGAAAAATTTTTAGCGTAAAACGCAGAGCTAGGTTTAATTATGGGAGCACAGTACAAACGCACCCCTAAACGAGGAAACATATGGCATACCGTGGCTCACAGAATTGAAGCTAGATCAAGGAAAAGCGAAAATCTGCGACAAAGATAATACGAGTAGTATATCTTTTAGCAGATTTTTGCTTTAACGCAGAGCTAGGTCAATTATGGGAGCAACAGTGGAAAGAACAAAAAATAGCTGCCTAGAGGCAGCTATTTTTGAATTTATCTTTCTCTTTCTATATAGTGCGTATGCAACAACTCATGAGCTTTATGGCTATTGGGCTCACCCAAGAACTCTTTGTACAGCTGTTGTACAGCCGGATTCTCATGTGATTTACGCAACTTCATATCTTTATCAGCAGTGTAAATTCCCGATATTCTCTTGGATCTGACATACGGATCATCTGAGCGAGGCTGGCCTCCACCACCGATACAGCCGCCTAAGCAGGCCATAATTTCGATAAAGTGCAGATCATCAATCTCGCCACTTTGGATCTTTTCCATCAGCTCCCGGGCTTTTACCAGGCTGTGAGCTACAGCAACATTTACGGTTAAGTCGCCAACCTGAACAGAGGCCTGTTTAACGCCTTTCAAACCGCGCAGCATTTCAAAATCAAGCTTCGGTAATTCTTCACCGGTGATAACTTCATAAGCTGTACGCAGCGCAGCCTCCATTACCCCACCGGTTGCCCCGAAGATTACTCCGGCACCTGTTGAAATTCCCAAAGGATCATCGTACTCTTCATCTGGTAATGTTGCTAAATCAATACCAGCAGACTTAATCAATTTAGCCAGCTCTCGAGTAGTCAGCACAGCATCAACATCCTGGTATCCGCTGCTGTCCATATCTGGACGGGTAATCTCAAATTTCTTGGCTGTACAGGGCATAATTGAAACCGAATAAATATCTTTGGGATCTATCCCCATTTTATCGGCATAATAGGTCTTGGCTAAGGCCCCGAACATTTGCTGCGGTGACTTACAGGTTGAAAGGTTGGGCAGCATATCTGGGAAATTATGCTCAATAAACTTAATCCATCCTGGGCTGCAGGAAGTAATCATCGGCAATACCCCGCCGTTTTGGATTCGATTAATCAGCTCAGTTCCTTCTTCCATAATAGTCAGGTCAGCTGAAAAATCAGTGTCAAACACACCGTCAAATCCCAATTGACGTAAAGCAGCTACCATTTTACCCTGAACATTTGTTCCTGGCTTCATGCCAAACTCTTCACCCAGTGAAACGCGAACAGCTGGAGCTGTCTGAACGACAACATGCTTCTGCTTCTGACCCAGAGCACGAGCAACCTTTGTAACATGACTGACCTCAGTTAAAGCCCCGGTCGGACATACAATTGTACACTGGCCACAGTTTACGCAGCTGATATCAGCTAAAGGACGATGCTGGGCTGGAACAATTCCTGTTTCAAAGCCACGTTCGGCGGCGCCTAAAGCGTGGACCCCCTGGACCTCCGCACAGACTGCAATACAGCGACGACAGTTAATACATTTGCTGGGGTCACGGTAGATTGATTCACTGGAATCATCTATCTCGGCTTCGTTCTTAACTCCCTCGAATCGATACTCTCTGATTCCTAACCGGGCAGCTAAATCCTGCAGATCGCAGTTGTTATTTCTATCACATACCAGGCAATCATGAGCATGGTCTGAAAGCAGTAATTCGGTGTTAATCTGACGAGCCTGACGGACCCGATGAGAGTTAGTTTTTACTACCATACCATCTCTAACTTGATAAATACATGACGGCTCCAAATAACGTGCGCCTTCTATTTCAACAACACATACCCGACAGGCACCTATTTCATTTATCTTCGGTAAATAGCATAAGGTCGGGATATCTATACCTAATTCTTTAGCAGCATTAAGCACTGTTGTACCTTCAGGAACAGTAACTTGTCGGCCATCAATGGTTAAGGTCACATTTTGCATTTTTTACACCTCCACTTCATTGTTCCTAATTAATGCTTGCTGATAGCATCGAATGGGCAGCTCTCAATACAGAGACCACAACGGGTGCATGTATCTTGATCGACCACATATGGCTGGCCTCGTTGACCTGCGATAGCATTCACAGGACAGATTCGGGCGCAGATACCACAGCTTCGACATTTATCTTCAATAATTTCTACGTTCAGCAGCCCTTTACAAATTCCTGCCGGGCATTTATGGCCATCGATATGGGCTTCATACTCGTCGCGGAAAAAGCGCAAGGTACTTAATATTGGGTTTGGCGCAGCTCTGCCCAAACCACAGAAGGATGAATCTCCAATTGATTCAGCCAATTCTTCTAATTTCTCAATATCTCCAGGCTGGCCATGGCCTTCAGTAATACGTTCCAGGATCTCCAGCATGCGTTTAGTACCAATACGGCACGGTGTACACTTTCCACAGCTCTCCTCTTGGGTGAAGTCCAGGAAAAAGCGGGCCAGGTCTACCATACAGGTATCTTCATCCATGACAATCAAACCACCAGAACCCATCATAGCGCCTAAACTGGTCAGGCTGTCGTAGGTGATAGGGGTATCCAGATATTCAGCGGGAATACAGCCGCCTGAAGGTCCACCGATCTGAACAGCTTTGAACTTTTTACCATTTGGAACACCACCACAGATATCAAAGATAACTGTGCGCAGGGTAGTACCCAGTTCTACCTCTACCAAACCAGTATTTAAAATATTTCCTGCTACTGCAAATACCTTAGTTCCTTTGTTGTTTTCAACTCCGAACCTGTTGAACCAGTCAGAGCCATTGAGGATAATTTGAGGCATATTGGCTATTGTCTCAACATTATTGATGACAGACGGATAACCAAAAACTCCGGCATCGGTCGGGTATGGCGGCTTCGGAGTTGGTTCCCCGCGCAGCCCTTCAATTGAATGCATTAAAGCTGTTTCTTCACCGCAGACAAAGGCTCCGGCACCTACTCGCAGATCCAGGCTGTAGTTAAATCCTGAACCAAAGATATTATCTCCCAACAGGCCGTACTCTTTTGCCTGCTTAATCGCTGTAACTAAACGATCGACCGCTAATGGATATTCAGCCCGGACATAAACGTAGCCCTGATTGGCTCCAATAGCGTAACTGGCTAACATCATGCCCTCAATAATTGAATGAGGATCGCCTTCCAGCAAACTCCGGTCCATAAAAGCTCCCGGATCTCCCTCATCGGCATTACAGATCATGTATTTCTGATCTCCGTCAGCCTTGTGGCCCAGCTCTAATTTAATACCTGCCGGGAATCCCCCGCCACCGCGGCCGCGCAGACCAGATTTTTTAATCTCTTCTACGACCTCAATTGGCTTCATTTCGGTCAAAGCTTTGGCTATGGCCTGATAACCGTCACGGGCAATGTACTCATCGATCTTGGTAGAATCTATCACACCGGTGTTACGCAACACTATCCGTGTCTGACGGTTAAAGAAATCTATATCGTAATATTTTTCTATAAACTCAGCTATTTCAGACGTTTTATCCTGATACATCAGGCGATTAACCGGGCGTCCTTTTAATATGTGTTCCTCTACTATCTCAGCTACATCCTCAACCTGCACCTTCTGATAGAATATAGCCTCTGGATAAACCATTAATATTGGACCAATATCACATGTCCCTACACAGCCGGTAACAATAACATTGATCTCTTCTGACAATCCGTTTTTCTCAAGTTGCTTTTCTAATTCTGCATGTACATCCATACAGCCAGAAGTAACACAACCCGTACCCCCACAAACGAGTACATGAGCTCGGTATAATTGCATTGTTCTCCCCTCCAGTTTCTACAATTCTAATCAATACCTATACTGCAACCACAGTTAACGACCCATTCATCAAGAATAACGCCGTCAATAACATGTCTTGTCACTATTCGACGAGCTTTTTCTTCATCAATATGACCATACATTACTGAATCTTCGCCTTTACGCTCTACTTCAACCAGAGGCTCATGTTCGCATAAACCTATGCATCCTTTTTGAAGAACCTCAACATCGCCAATATTCTGCTTGGCTAGTTCGTCGATTATAGCAGCTATCGTTTGCCGTGCTCCGGCAGCTATCCCGCAGGTACCCATGTAAACACGGACCTGAGTACGTTCGCCAGACTCTCTCAACGATATATTATGACGAGCTTGTTCCCGTATCTTTTTCAAATCAGCTATTGATTTCATTATCAGAAGCTCCTTTCCTTTGGTAGTAATCTTCTTTCTCGAAGATATATTCACGTATCCAGTTCAATACTGAAGGCTCTGTTAAAGGTATTTCCTCCAGCTGTTTTTTTAGTTCACGAGTATCAAAGACAAATTCATCTTTTTCCACCACACGCCGATACAGAATATCGGCAGGATTATCATGACACAGCAAAGAAACAATCGTACTGGCCATGTCCCCAATTGGCGGCCTATCAATATTATCTCTCTCCATCTCGACCAGCACTTCAGTTCCAATATTTGGCTCTGAATTAAGCTGCAAATGGCCTGAGCAGTGGGTGGCGATGGCAGCAAACATTGGCAGGCCTAGCCCCACTGTCCTCGTGGTTCTTTCAGTGATAAAGGGGTCTAATACTTTTGCTGCATATTCCTGCTCCATGCCGCAACCATTATCCAGAATCTTGATAATTACTTTATTCTGGACAATGTCCTCTTCAACTAAAATCTCCACCAGACTGGCACCTGCCCGCAAAGAGTTTTCGGCCACATCTAAAATGTGTAGTGATAGTTCTCTCATTAATGATATTTAGATAAAATCCGCTGGACGTCTTCCTGCTTAACGCGGCCATAAACATCTTCACCGATAGTCATAAATGGCGCTAAACTACAGGCTCCGACACAGCGGCTAAAGCGCAAAGTGAATTTTCCATCTTTGGTTGTCTCATTAATAGCAATGCCCAGCTGACTCTCTATTTCATGTTGTACATCAACTGCACCTTTTACATAACAGGCAGTACCCATGCACAACTCAATAATATACTGACCTGATGGCTCTGTGTTGAATAAAGTATAGAATGTAACAACGCCATAAACCTCTGCTACAGGTATCCCCAAACCGTAAGCAACCTGTTTCTGGGCTTCATCTGGCAGATAACCAAAGATACTCTGTACTTTATGCAGTACAGGTATTAATGAGCCTTGCTGATCTCGATATTCATCAATAATCTTGGCTATCTGTTGTACTTGATCAGTTGATAATTTGCTTGACATCTTCAAACCTCCTCATTTTTAATATCTGATTTTTTTCGCTAAACGATTTTTAAACTATTACCACCTCACTACCAGATTGTTTTGTTTTAAGCTTATTTAATATATTTTTAGGGTTACATGCTGTAACCTTTAGTGCTGTTATTGGTTGACCATAAAGGTCTTGTATACAGTGTGCATCTGAATTGACAATTATATTATAAAGCGAAATTAGTTTTTCTTCAATATTAGCTTTTAAATAATAGTTTCGATCTATTTCCACCGTCTTAATCGGCAGACTGGGCGGTATAAAACCCAGTACAGCTAAGATACCATTAGCTTTGCGGGTAATATGTGCCGGAATTGGCACACCACCTAACAATAACACTTGCCGCACTACTTTTTCAAGGGTTAATTTTGTTGATTGTACCAATAGTTGTGGATAATCGCCCAATAAATTATTGTTTTTATCATAATACAACTGATGCCCAAATACATTTGCAGTATTTGCAATGGCTGATAGGTTTTGCTTCACTATGTTTTCAAAGGCCAACAGCGGCTCAATACTGGCAAAGAGAGTCAGCACATGCACCTCTTCCCTGGTTTCTATCTCCATACCTGGAATAACAGTTAATCCATATTTATCACCGGCAGCAAGTGCCGCCGGAACATTCATTGCGCTGTTGTGGTCGGTTATCGCTATCGCATCTAAACCACTTTTTTTAGCCTCTTTTACGACAGTGTCCGGGCACAAATTGTTTGAAGAACATGGTGACAGACAGGTATGAACGTGAAGGTCTACTGCAATATAATTACTGGCCATCTTTGCTTTGCAGCAATTGGTACAACTCACCGCTCAGCTGATAGCTGTTCTGGTCTGAGGTAAACAGAGCTATACCTTTTTCTACTGCCTTGCTGACCGTGTTGGGGTTAGGGGTAAATCCTCCACTGACGATAACACCAGCCAAATCGTTTAATACGGCAACAGCAATTACATTTTCATGACCCTGCAACGTAATCCAGAGCTGTCCTTCATTAGAATTAGCAATTACATCGCTTAATAAATCTGAAGAATAAGCCCCTTTAATCTCGATATCCTCGTCGTATGGGCTCAGGGCAACCAGCTTCAGCTTTTTAATAACATCACTCATCTTCATCTTTTTTTGCCTCCTGTGTTTTTTTCTCCATCGTTGGAGGAAGGTGTTGGGCAAATTCCAGCATGCGCTCTGCCAGTTTTCTGACATCGCTGCGCAATTCAATTGTGCAATAGGTTCTATTGGCTAAACCCTGGACAATATCTTCGGCCAAAGCCCGACATGTTGGAGAACCGCAGGCGCCGCAATCCAGGCCTGGCAAACTTTGGGTCAGGTTTTCAACCTTTTCAACCTTTTCCAGGGCTTTGGCAATGTCTTCATCAAGCCTCATGATCTGCCTTGCTTTGATATCAGCGTTAAAATACAATGCCCCGGAATCCTCAATACCTTGAAACTCCTCAGCAGTGATACCAGCTGTTTCTGTGCGGTCGTTGGCCATTTGATTGAGGTATACTCTGGCTACAAACGGATTCTCAACAGTAAGCGGCCCTCCCAGGCATCCACCTGGACAGGCCTGTAATTCCAGGAAGTCTACATTCCGCAGTTTACCCATTTCGACCTGTTCCAAAACTTTAATAATATGATCTATTCCCTGAACCTGAACATGAGAGATATTGTTGCTGAATCCAATTGACTCCCCGCCGGGCCGAGCCCAGCGCAGCCCGCCACTTGAAGCACGGGGTCGTGAAGTTTTAAGCAGCTCAGGAAAATGTCTCAGCTTGCTGTGGTTGCGAATAATCAGGCCATAAATCTCTGAAATTGAGATAATTCCATCGACATAGGTAGAACTGGCAACTGGCTGTCGAACAGCTGTCACCTTTGCCGGACATGGACTGATAAAGAAAACCCCGACCTCTGTCAGAGCAATATTCTGTTTTTCAGCAAACTCCTTTTTGGCAAGATAGGCGGTGATTTCCATTGGGGACTCAATTGGAATGATATGGGGAATTAATGTTGGAAATCTAACCTGGATTAATCTAACCAGGGCTGGACATGCCGAACTAATAGCTGGTCGTAACACATCTTGCCGCTGAAAGTATTTGCGGTATGCCATAGAAACATAATCTGCCCCCAGGGCTACTTCCAGCACCTCGTCAAAACCCAGCATTTTAAGGGTTGCAATTATTTCAATATCACTTAATTTACCTGCGAACTGGCCAAACAGCGATGGCGCAGGTATCGCCAAGCGGTACTTGAATTTACGAAGCATTTCAAAGGTATCGGTGATGGCGTATTTGGCATGCTCTGGACAGACTCTAATACATTCTCCGCAGTCTATACAGCGCTCCTCCAGGATATGAGCCTTTCCATCACGTACCCTTATTGCCTCAGTAGGACATCTTTTAATGCAATTAGTACATCCTATACATTTTGATTTATCTAGCCGAACTGAATGGAAATACTCGCTCATTAATTACACCTCACTTTCAGTAAGATTAAAGTGCATTGTCAGGGTAGTGCCTTTACCCAATTCCGATTCGATATTGAGTTGATCACAGCTTTTCTTAATGTTCGGCAAACCCATACCGGCGCCGAACCCCTGGCGTCTGACCTCTTCACTGGCTGTGGAGTAGCCCTCCTGCATAGCCAACTCCAGGTCAGCAATCCCTGGCCCCTGATCTGAAGAAATGATGTCTATTCCGTCTGCGCTGACTGATAGGGTAATTTCGCCATCAGAGGCGTGGATAACAATGTTCATCTCTGATTCATAAACGGCGATAGATACCCGTCGAATAATGCCTGAGGGTATGCCTATCTGTTTTAAAATCCTTTTAATCTTACTAGAAGCCTCGCCAGCCTGAACAAAATCATCGCTAGCAATAGGAAAACTCATTTTCATTTTTATCCTCCAATCCCTTATCTACCAGCATCCTGTGAGATCTAGTTTATAAAGCTTACCACAGGTATTGAACATGTTTTCATCTGTGCACATCAACGGAATACTGACCTCTTCGGCCATTTCAATCATCTGCTGATTCGGCTTCTTTCCTCTGACAAACAGGATAGCAGCCAGTTCTACCATTTCAGCTGTGCGCATTACTTGGGTATTTGCTAAACTAGTGATCAATAAAGTATTTGGTTTAATATCGCAGGCTAAAACATCACTCATTAAATCCGCTCCACACACTACCTCAATATCTATCGTTAACAAGTGGTCACAACATACTATCTTAGCCGCTACTGCATCCTTTATTTCAGCTAATTTCATGCTACCCCTCCATATTATTTAGTTCAGATTTGAATAATATTTCTCTATCTAAAACATAACTTTATATTATTCTAAAATATAATAACATATCAGGCTCTATTTTACACTCTTTTAGTCAAAGATTGGGGT
>JANQLZ010000130.1 GCA_028280325.1 Bacillota bacterium | reverse complement strand
CAACAGGGTATATGCCCTGGGTGCAGGTGAAGGGGTAAACCAGCTGACAATTGAGTCGGTCGAACCAGCCGGAAAAAAGTATGTTGAAGACGCAGCCAGCATCTCAAGATATGGCCTTAAACAGTATATTTTAACCGACAGAAATTATAAAAACCCCGGTAATCTTTATGCTGCTGCTCAAAGCTTTTTAGCTGAACATCAGGAGCCGCCGATCACCTACAAAATAAGTGCGGTTGATTTAAGCTTGCTAACCGGCAAAAGCTGGGATCAGTTTGCGGTCGGCGCTATGGTACTGGTAAAGAACTATGACATGCGCCTGCCGGTTAAAGCCCGAATCAAAAGGGTGAGCAAACAGAATGTCGACGGTCAGCCCTGGAACGTCAGCCTCGAACTCGGCAACTTTGTCGGCTCAATCGCTTCTGCTAATAACAGACTGGCCAGCCAAATGAACACTGAACAGACGGTAAGTCAGGGGGCGACAAACCTGTGTATTATTAATGAGTCTGACAATGCTGACCCTGAACATCCGCTGTTGCTAAAGTTCTACATCCCAGACACCGTAATCAACGTCAATGAATGCAGGCTTAATCTGCAGCTGGATAGGTTTAGGGCTTATACCAAGACTACAAGTGATGGAGGGGGTACTACTGAGACCACCAGCACTAAACAGACAGTAACTCATACTACTAAAAGCGGGGATTCCAATATAGTTATAAGAGGATGCTCTGTTTTGCCGGGATCATCTCCATTAACAACAACTTGGGCTGGCGGACATGACCATAATGGAGAGGTTTCATCAGTCCCTAATCACTACCATAATGTTCACGATCACAATCATAATGTTCAAATAGATGGGCATACTCATGAACTTGTAATCCCTGAGCACAGCCATACAGTCACTTTTTCTGATCATTCGCATGGAATAAATTATGGAATTTACGAAGAGAATACGCTACCTACAAGCGTCAATATCATAGTTGACGGCAGCTCTACGTTTACTCCGCCCAGCCTGAATAATATCGATTTAATGAGCAGGCTGGCCAAAACAGGTAACCTGGTCAGGCGCGGCTGGCACACTGTGGAAATCTCGCCTAATACAATTGGACGCATTGTTGGAGCTTTGGCCTTACAGACATATATCCAAAGCCGGGGTAACTATGTTAAGTGATAAGAAATTCAATATTATAGTCAGCACAGTTTTACGGTGCTTAATAGAGAAAGGAGCAATACAATGACATTAACCATGTATCCGCCTCAGGTCAACAGCCCGCAAACCTCGCTGACGGCAGGGATTAATGCCGTGCAAACCAGTATTACAGTAGTTGACGGCAGTTTACTGCCAGCTGCCCCCAATATCCTGGTGCTGGGTGACGGCAACGATGCAGAGACTATTTTATACACTTCCAAGGCAGGGAATTTACTGTCAGGAATAACCAGAGGGTTTCAGGGAACTGCCAAGGCGTTTGCACCTGGTACCAATGTGGCCAGGTATTTTACTGCTTACGACCAGGAGGCTATTCAGGGGAATATAAGTGGGCATGTTGGAGATGTTGGAAATCCTCATAATGTTACAGTTGTACAAATTGGAGCAGAAACTCCCGCAGGGGCGCAACATAAAGCCGATAGTGCTGAAGCAAGCGCCAAATCTTATAGTGACATTCATATTTCTAATGAGTTAAATCCGCATAATGTGACAATATCTCAAATCGGAGCAGCCTCATTTTCTGAAGTAAAAGCACAATTTTCAATATCAATATTAACGATGTAAGGGAGTTGATCAAATGGCAAATACAGCAAGAGGTAGTGCACGGCAGGGTTTTGCGACTATTGCAAATAATGGCTACCTGGATATTAGGCCTCCTGCACCTACACTCACAAATGCAGAAGAATGGCGTGTGCTAGCTATACATGCTCCAGAGAGCTCAGCTATTGAGGTTTACAGGTCAGATGGTACAAACGAATATATGATAGCTAGTAACACAGGCGGTATGGCTAATTTCCAATGGGTGGCAAGCCGCGGAACCTATCTAAGAATTAAGAATGTAAATGGTGCGGCAGTTTATCTGGGTTATGACTGCTACGTGAGTATGGAGGAGAATTAAGATGAGTATTAAGACACCATATACAAGTAGTGATTATGGTGGAGGACTTGAGCTAGTGCCGACTGTTACAATGACTGGCCGACTTTTTCATTGCGATAGCACCTCAGACCAATTATATGAATTAGACCCTGCAACTCTTTTACCTACAAACAGTGTTGCAAGCCCAAGTACTAACCCATTTGGTATAGGCGGTATGAGTGGCCGACTTTTTCATTGCGATAGCACCTCAGACCAATTATATGAATTAGACCCTGCAACTCTTTTACCGACAAACAGTGTTGCAAGCCCAAGTACTAGCCCATTTGGTATAGGCGGTATGAGTCCCCGACTTTTTCATTGCGATAGAGATGCAGACCAATTATATGAATTAGACACTGCAACTCTTTTGTCGACAAACAGTGTTGCAAGCCCAAGTACTAACCCAACTGGTATAGGCGGTATGACTGGCCGACTTTTTCATTGCGATAGCATCTCAGACCAATTATATGAATTAGACCCTGCAACTCTTTTACCTACAAACAGTGTTGCAAGCCCAAGTACTAGCCCAACTGGTATAGGCGGTATGACTGGCCGACTTTTTCATTGCAATATCACCCCAGACCAATTATATGAATTAGACCCTGCAACTCTTTTGTCGACAAAAACTGTTGCAAGCCCAAGTACTAGCCCAGGTGGTATAGGCGGTATGAGTGCTGTTCCAACTATTTTTGTTAGGAAAATTAAGTATAAAAACGAACTATATGACTTAGCTACAGAGCTATCAGCTTTGAAAGCATACAAACAAAGTTAAGGAGAGAAATAATGAAATATTTAACATTAAACACAATGTCTCTTGTAACTCTTGCAGGAAGAAATGATGAGGAAGCTATTAACTGGGGAGCGATTGGAACATCAGCTGATCTGATTAACCTAACCCCACTACGAAATTCAGTACAGGAAATCGGTAAAGATGGCCCAACCTACTTCCTACCGATTGCAGACGAGATAGCAGCTCAAACGTTTATAGCAAAATGTGCTCAGTATGGAATTACGGCAGAACTTATTTCTCAAACTGAGGCTGAAACGAGAATCAATACAATATTGGCTAGTCAGTAAGAAATTAACTTTAAAAATATAACTGTAGATTACAGCGATATATTTAATTTTTCAAGAAAAGAGCAAAATCTAGTTTGGATAATGTCTTAATACCCAAATCAAGGAGGAACAAAAATGAATCAAGTTTTATACGGTGTCGGTACTATGGTGTTTAAGGATTATGCTGAACCATCAAAGGTTTTAATGATGGCAAAATTACAAAATGTTGTTGTTAAATCCGCGACTACTGAGGAAGATGTTTTTGGTGGGGACTCTACTCTGGCTTTTACCAGTTTTCCAACTTCGCAGGAGATCACGATGAGCGCTAGAAATGCGGAGTTTAACTTAGCATTTGTCGATGCATCGCAGGGGTCGGATGTGGACAAAGGTGCAGTTACCTTTATTGAGCCACTGTCTATGGATATCCCTGGAGGAGGGGTAGTGGATTTAACACATACCCCAGTTGGAGATTCCTTAGCCATGCAGACAGCTGGCTACACAGTTGCAGGTGCTGCCCCGACTGAAGCAGGGCAGGTTTTTCTCGATGTGGCTGGCAAGCAAGTTGTATTTCATACTGATGATGCCGGCAAACAGGTGGAGTTTATTTACGAGTGGATAAGTTCCACTGATACGGTAACCAGCTCAATCACCAAAGAATCCATTAATAAGCCTTTTACAGTAATTCATAGAATTCCTATTTACGAAGACGGCGTAGCAACTCACGAAATGCAGATTACTATCCACAAGGCTAAAGTAGTAAATGGTTTTGAGTTTAACTTTGAACGCCAAAAGGCCTTTGCCCCTAATCTGGAGCTTAAGGCATTGGACTCTGGCCGCCCGGACAAGAAACTATGGAGCGTTTCAATAACGCCAGTAGCTTAGATCTTAATTACACATTAAGAGCAAGATTATAAAACAACTATGCAAAGGGATATTATCCCTTTGCATATGTTTTTCTTGAACTAAAACCAAAATGAATTGAGGAAATATCTTGACTAACAAAATAAGAAAGGTTTTGGGGCTGCCTCAGAAAATAACAGGATTTCTAGATGGAGTTGAAAGAAAGGCCTACCCGGTTACTATGCGTGATTTTCCTGAGTTTATGGAAGCGCTTCAGAGCATAACCAGTAAAGCCCTATGGTATAACTTCACCGATGAGGCCAGTATAAAGGCTG
>JANQLZ010000091.1 GCA_028280325.1 Bacillota bacterium | reverse complement strand
TGGCTTTTCCTTTCATATTATTGGCCTTGGCAATCATGGCTGTATTGGGAGGCGGGCTCAGAAATGTGATCATTGTTTTAAGTATCACCGGCTGGGTTATTTACAGCAGGCTGGTGCGAGGCGAGGTGCTGGTGCTGCGAGAGTTGGAATACGTTAAGGCAGCCCGGGCTTTAGGGCAGACGGATTTAAAAATAATGGTCAAACATATTCTGCCAAATGTATTTCCAACCCTGATTGTCGTCGGGACTTTAAGGGTGGCCAATATGATCATCGCTGAATCTTCTCTAACCTTTTTAGGTTTGGGGGTTCAGGCCGGAATTCCAACCTGGGGAAGTATGCTGGCAGATGGCCGAGAGTATCTGACCAGTGCGTGGTGGGTAGCAACTTTTCCGGGGTTAGCGATTATGTTTACAGTGCTGGGAATCAACCTGCTGGGGGATTGGTTGCGCGATATCTTAGATCCGCGACTGTTGACCAGTTAAAATATACCACTATATAATTAGGAATAAAAACATTATCAGAGACTGTACAAACTGGTCAGATAAGTTTAAAATTAGTAAGGATAATCTGTAAAAGAACTAGAAAGGTCTTGCTAATATGAAAAGAATAATCACTGTTTTAATCATGCTGGCCGTGATACTTATGGTTTCAGGATGTGATACAGCAAAAACCGATGGAGAACATCAAAGCACAGAAATTATCAGCTTAGCTGTGCAGCCCAGTAGTTTAGAAATGTATGCTGGCGAACGAAGGACTTTTCAATTAGCAGCAACTTTAGCTAATGGAGAAGTTCGAGACTTGACCTCTACCCCAGATTTTACCTATAGTTCATCTCTGGATAATGCCGTTATTGTAGAAAGCGGTTATATTCAGGTTAACGACTCGATATTGGAAGAGTCAATCGAAGTGGTTTTTTCCAGTAATGGCAGGCGTGATACCTTAAAGATCAAGGTCAGCTCTAATCCAATAACCGCGTTTCAGGTAACCGAAGAGGGCAGAGCCTTGGTCAATGATGCATCCAGGTATGATGTAGTAGTAAATAAAAGCTTGCATTTAACCTCGGAATATGTTCCGGAAAACCTGGTGATTCCGGCAGTAGCTTTTCCGGAGTCGTATCAGGGGGCTTTAGAAAAAATGCATCTTCGTGATGAGGCAGCGACTGCTCTTGAAAAGATGTTCACTGCGGCCAAAGAAGAGGGTTTGGAGCTGTATGCGATATCAGGGTATCGATCCTACTCTTTGCAAGACAGAATATTTCAGTACCAGATAAAACGGCATAATGGTAGCGAGGAAGAAGCTAATAGAATAAGTGCCCGGCCAGGAGAAAGCGAGCATCAGACTGGATTGGCTATGGATATCTCCGCCAAATCAGTTGATTTTAAACTAAATCAAACCTTTGCAGATACTGCCGAAGGCCAGTGGCTGGCGGAAAACTGTGCCGAATACGGTTTTATATTAAGATATTTAAAAGGAAAAGAGGCCATTACCGGCTATCAATATGAACCCTGGCATTTCAGGTATGTGGGTGTAGAATTAGCTGAAATGATTATGTCCGAAGAAACTACTTTAGAGGAGTTCTTTATGAACTTGAGTACCCAATAGAATAAACGAGGTGTTCTTTCAATCATTAAATCATAAAGGCTCACTCATTGGATTTGAGTGAGCCCCTGTTTTCATCATATCTAATTAACTTTCAGCATATAGCCAGCGCCTCTGACATTGATAATGTGGCGAGGACGGGCTGGATTTTTTTCAATTTTTTTACGTACATTACGAATATGGACCATAACTGTACGGATGTCACCAACCCCTGCATCTCCCCATATTTCATCATATATCTCTTCGACACTGAAGATCTTGTTGGGAGATGAAGCTAAAAACACCAGCAGTTCAAATTCTTTGACTGAGAGCGGAATTGTGGAATCATTAATGTTAACCGTGTGATTGTTGCGATTAATTATCATTGATGGCAGTTTAATATTTTCTTGCAGAACTGTTCTGTTATTTGCTGTAGCAATATTCTCACGCCGTAAGTTAGCCTTTATTCGAGCCACTAATTCTCGTGGGCTGAATGGTTTAGATATGTAGTCGTCGCCACCAGCTTCTAATCCGCTTATTTTTTCGTGTTCTTGCTTTTTGCAGCTCAAAAAGATTATTGGACAAGTTACTATCTTTCTCAGCTCGGGGCACAGTTTAATTCCTGTTGTATCGGGCAGTAAAACATCGAGTATAATCAAATCAGGATTGAAACTTCGAGCATATTCCAGTGCCTGTTCCCCAGTATGGCAGTAGTCAACTTGGTAGCCGGCATTCTCTAAGTATAATTTTAACAATTCACAAATATCAATCTCATCGTCAATAATTAGGATCTTATAATCTTTCATTGAATTCCACCATTATTTTTTAGATTTATAATTAAATATAATGTAATAATTATAATGTAATAAGAGCAATATTGTCAAAATTAACTTATGTAATTTTTTAAATTAAGATTATAAAAAATAACACAGATAAATTTTCACAAGCATTACACAGAAAATTATGGTTTTTATAAAATTAATTGAAATACCGCTAAAAAAATATGGAATATTATTGATAAAAATCTAAATATAACATAAATGGCTAATGTAGCAGGAACAGCTTGCTCCTGGTCTGCGGCCTTAATCTGCCACATCGTTTGGCTTACTGATTATCCGACCGCCCCTATGCTACTAACTTTCATGATGTTTATTACTCTCATTACAATATTATGTTTGCAGATACTCTACAATATAAATGTTATAATAATCAAGATTAAAAGCCATAAAAATGTTAATATTATTAATATAAGCAAGAATTGCATAATAAAATTTAGATTATTAGATAACTTGACTAAAACTGTTGGCAAATGTGTTTGGCTGAAGTATGATATTGAAATATAGAAGAAAGCAATAGTTTAAGAAAAATTAAAGATTTTAGAAACAAAATATTAAACTGTTTATGATTAAATGTTATCAACACTTATTATGAGGGAGATATTGTCATGACTGAAAACCTGAAGCAAAAGTTACTCTCCAAATCTGGTTTTATACTGTATTTGGTGATATCAATTTTACTGGTCAGATTTGTTTTATTTGATAATATGTTGTCTACTATTACGCATGCTTTAGGGCAGGTTATCTTAGCCTTGATATTAATATATCTTCTAAATCCATTGGTCTCTTACCTGGAAAAAAAGCTCAAGATCTCACGGTCTTTCAGCGTGGCAATAAGTTATTTGCTTATGGTCATTTCCATAATTGCATTGATTATTATTATCTCCCCTGCTGTAATCAACAGCTTTAAATCTTTGATCAGCACTATTCCAGATTACAATGTGACTATTAATAATCTGATCAGTGAACTGGATCTGGAAAAATTTAATATCTCCACAGACCTGTTGAAAAGCCTTATTAACAGCCTAAATGATATAATCTATAACATTTCACAGAGCATTTTAACTGTCGTTGAACACGCCATCATCTCTGCCAGAGTGCTGTTAACAGTGATAGTCAACTGGATAATAGCGCTGTTAATTACCTGGTATGGCTTAAAAGAGTATCCCAACATGGGTAAAACTGTGCAAAAATATATTTCAATTTTATTTAAACCCTCAACAGCACGTAAAATAATCCACATCATGGAGTTGTCAGATACTGCTTTCCGCAGTTTTATTGTGGGAAAGGTAGTAACCTGTGCAATTTTGGGGGCTATGGTTTATGTTGCGATGTTGATATTTAATATTGTAACCTCTTATACCATCCCTTACCTGCCTCTAATTGCTATTATCATTGGTATAACCAATATGATACCTTATTTTGGGCCGTTGCTGGGAGCTATTCCCTGTGTTTTGATGGCGTTATTCAATGGGGTTGCCGAAGGCATCGCTGTTATCGCAATTATCATGGCCATGCAGCAGATAGATAACTTAATCGTTGGGCCAAAGGTTTTGGGCAGCTATGTGGGCATATCTCCTTTTTGGACAATTGTCTTCATATCAGTCGGAGGGGCGTTAAATGGAGCCCTTGGAATGATAATTGCCGTACCAATTGGGACAGTATTAATTGCTTTATGGGAAGAGTTTATTGCCAAACGGGTCCAAAACAAGCAGTTGAATAAAGCGGTAGAAGCAGCTGAAAAGTAATTGGTTCACCTATACTAAAAAAACAGCGGCTTCCTCAAAGTATTCAGAAAAATATTTTGAGGAAGCTCTTTTTTTATTCCTGAGTACGGGGAGTTTTAACCCATAACCGGGGATGCTTGTTCAGGGTTTTAAGGATTAGAGCACTGCTGAATGGCAGCGGGAACAACAGTGCGCATAACGGCAACAGTAGTAAGCCAGCCATTACCAGTACTTTGCCCCAGGCGTTTGTGGGAATCGAGCTGAAGTCGATATACGAGCGGTATTGAAAGTAGCAAAAGTAGGTAAATATAAAGTAAGCACCGCTCAATAATAGTAATAAAATTCTTAACTCCAGGGCAACCTCTTCCGGCCTGACAATCCCGGCTAAAAACAGAATCCACACCGCAACAGGAATTAGACTGATGCATTGATAAAAAGTCCACTCGATCGGCCCTTTAAACTGCAGAGCACGCAGCAGTTTATCCTTTTTGGGGGAAGGCTGAAAAGTTGAAGTGATTTTATCAACCACCTGCAGATGACCAGTTCCCCACCGTAATCGCTGCCTGAAGTAAGCCTTAAAATAGGGAGGGGTTTGCTCACTTGAAGGACAGGGCAGGTACTCTGGCCAGACATCGAAGTCGAGCCAGGCTCTGGTGCCTATTTCTAAATCTTCGGTCAGAGTTAAGTGATCGTAGCCCCGCAGTTTTATTAGCAAATCACAGGATATATAAACATTAGTTCCCCCTACAAACGGGATTTTTCTAAAGGTAATGGGCAGCGTCCAATTATGGGTTGCAGACTGGTACAGTGAGGCTATGCGGCTTACCGGCCCCATTGAAAAGAAATTACGCACTTGAAAAACTGGGCCCTGCAGAATCCTGTTGTCAGGGCCCCCTGCCAAACAACGCCAGGCTACATGTAGTAATACCTGTTTATTGGGCCGGCTCTCTGCATCATAAAAACCGCACATTACAGACTTTGGATTAATATCAGGTATGGCGTAGTTTAAGGCACGGCCTTTCGTAGATGGAACTGCTCTATTCATCATTTGACCCTGAAAATTGCCATTAAAGTTTGTTGGTACAATTTTGTGCAGGACAAGGGGTTGTAAATCTGTACGGGACTTCTCCCATTTTTCAATAACCTGTTGGGTTGTTGGCAGCAATTCTCTATACAACTCGTCTAAGATTTGTGATAACATATTACTGTGGTAAATATGTGACAGCGTTGTGCCTATACCATCACTTGCTGCAGCAGTCAGTTCAACAATAATCTCCCTTGTCAGTTGTCTTTTAACCTTGGTAATTCGAGAAATCAAATTTTCTCGGTAATGTCGTTGTTGATAGCGCCCCTGCAGTCGGTTAGTGGTCTCAATAACCGGCAGACTTAAGGCCAGATATCTTGAAAACAGTTCATTTAAAGCGTCTTGAGTAATATTCGGGTAAAACCTTTTAATCAGCCCTATTATGCGATAACGGTTGACATAAAGCCTGCTCTTTCGGATTAACATCGCGATCTCAGTCAGCAGAGCAGCCTCTTTAATGCTGGTGCTGGAATTGAAATATCCTTGTAATGGTTTGGGAATACGTAAAAACTTGCCCTGTAACAGCAGATAACTGGTCAAACCGTAAAGTAGCTTTTCGGAGTGAGTGTCTTTAAAATTAATAAAGGAGTCTGCACCTTTGAAATAATTCAAAATACTTAGTGTGCATTCCTGCCGTTGTTTTTCACTGGCCAGCACCTCTTTTTCGTCAGTTACAACGATAACCTCGTAATTCTGTTTGGGATAGTTGAGGTTAGTGATATGGTCTAAGGTTCGGGCTATTACAGCTGATTCATTACGAGCTGGTATCATTAAGGTAAAAAAGGGTAAGGATTTACCTTTTTTAAGGGCTAAATCTTCAATCTCTGACAATGAAAATCGAGGTTCTCGCTTCCAGAATAACCGATTGGTGTAAAAACGATAATAGAACAGTCTCGCAAATAATAAAAATAGTGCAATATATATTATAGCTATAATATTATACAATGTGGCTGAGTCAGTCATTGTATCGCCTCATTTCTTGTTCTGGTAATAATCAATAAGTTCCCAGCTTTTAATAGAGTGAAACAAAGCCAATGAAAATATACTTTTGTTGAGTGGAATAGCTGTATTAAAAAATGGAAACATATAAATTAAATAACTAAATGGAGGAGCAATCAAATGTATAAACCGCATACCTGGGTGGAAATAAATTTTGATAATATGGGGAAAAATATTGATATAATCAGAAAAAAAATAACCGATAAGCATAAAATTATGCCAGTTATTAAAGCTGATTCTTATGGCTTTGGTGCTGTAGAGGTAGCCAGATTTTTAGAAACTCAGGGGATTCCAATGGTAGCGGTCAGCCTGCTGACTGAGGGTATAGAACTGAGGCGTGCAGGAGTTAGTATACCGATACTGATCTTTAACTATATTCCGCAGGCCAATTATGACCTGATTTTTCATTACAACCTGACACCAACAGTTTACTCTCCTGTGGTGGCCAAGGCTTTAAACCAAACAGCTGTTAACTGGAATAAAGAGATAGCTGTCCATCTCAATCTGGATACTGGTTTAAGCAGGGTCGGGGCACTAAGCAATGAAATTGATGATTTAATTGAATCTTTAAAAGAGTGTTCTAATTTGCAGGTAGCTGGAGTTTACAGCCATTTTGCGTTAGCTGATTCCAATGATACCGCTTACACACTGGAGCAGTACCGAACATTTAATGAGGGTGTTCAGAAAATTAAAGCTGCCGGCTTTGAAGTTATGACTCATGCAGCCAATAGTGCTGCGTTTTTAAGAGGTATTGCCGTTGACTGCGATTATATTAGGGTCGGAGCTTCGGTTCATGGATTTTCACCGGATGAACAGATGTTAAACTTATGGCTGGATGAGCCAATGAAACCGGTTATATCGATGAAATCAATCGTGGGTCACATTAAAACCCTACCCAAAGGCGTCTGTGTCAGTTATGGCTGCACCTACACAACCTCAAAGGAAACGGTCGTCGCTACTATTCCAGTAGGATATGGTGATGGTTTGAGACGCGTCTGGAAACAGCCTCCTTCAGTGCTGGTCAAAGGACAAAGGGCTCCGATTATCGGGCGGGTTTGCATGGATCAATGTATGATTGATATCACCCACATTGAGGGTGTAAAACTTGAGGATGAAGTAGTGCTGTGTGGTACCCAGGGTAGCGATGAGATTGCTGTTTCTGAAATAGCTGAGTGGATGGGAGTATTAAATTATGAGTTCCCGACTTTCATCCATAGACGTGTCCCCAGGTATTATTATAAAAATAATAAGTTATTAGCAAGTCGTGGGCATGTTGAAAACCTTTAATTTGGCTTACTGGCTTGACAGAGAAATTATTGATTAGGTAAAATTAGATGATATGCTTAATGCTATAAGAGCATTTCAGTAGCACAGCAGAATTATTTATTTGATATGCGGTCTGAAGTCATGTGAGACAAAGACCGATATTTTTTGTGATCAAGTTTTAATGGGGGAGGTTCTACAATGTGCAAGTATATCTTTGTGACGGGCGGAGTAGTTTCATCTTTAGGTAAGGGAATCACTGCAGCCTCTTTAGGTAGACTGCTGAAAAGTCGTGGTGTAAAAGTAGATGTGTTGAAACTAGATCCATATATTAATGTTGATCCTGGCACAATGAGCCCATATCAACATGGGGAAGTATTTGTGACCAAAGATGGAGCAGAGACAGATTTAGATTTGGGACATTATGAGCGGTTTATAGATATAGAGCTTGGACAGCGCAACAATGTGACAACAGGGAGAATATACAAATCCGTTATTGACAAAGAGCGCCGAGGGGATTATCTCGGTGGTACTGTGCAGGTAATACCGCATATCACTAATGAAATTAAAGATGATATTAAGCGGGTAGCAAATGAAAATGATGCTGATGTTATTATTGTAGAAATTGGTGGTACAGTCGGTGATATTGAGAGTTTGCCTTTCCTGGAGGCAATTCGTCAAATGCAGAGCGATGTTGGGCATGACAACACCCTGTATATCCATGTCACCTTGATTCCATATCTCAATAAAGCAGGCGAGCTGAAGACAAAGCCGACCCAGCACAGCGTTAAAGAATTACGTAGTATTGGTATACAGCCTGACATTATCATATGTCGCACAGAACATGATATAGACAGTAACATTAGAAAGAAAATATCACTGTTTTGTGATGTGCCGGAAGAGGCTGTTATTCAGAATGAAGATGAAGATACTCTGTATGCAGTGCCACTTGTTTTAGAACGTGAAAACCTGGATGACTTGGTAATAAAAAAACTGAGATTAAATTGTCAGGAAAGAGATCTCAAGGAATGGCGTGCTATGGTGGAGCATATTCGGTCCATAGACCAAACCTTGGAGATAGCGTTAGTGGGTAAATATGTCTCTTTACATGATGCCTATTTAAGTGTTGCTGAATCGCTGTACCATGCCGGGATAGCTAATGATTTGAAAGTAAATATCAGGTGGGTAGATTCAGAAAAGCTGGAAAGTATGGATGTAGAGCAGGCTTTAGAAGGTGTTAGCGGGGTCTTAGTACCTGGCGGCTTTGGTGACAGAGGTATTGAAGGTAAGATCATGGCCGCACAGTATGCCCGAGAAAACAAGATACCCTACTTTGGGCTTTGTCTGGGAATGCAGATAGCGGTAATCGAGTATGCCCGTAATGTTTTAGACTGGAACGGCGCCCATTCCACTGAGTTTGATCAGAAAACAGACTATCCGGTTATTGATTTGATGCTTGAGCAACGCAATATTAAGGATATGGGAGGAACAATGCGCCTGGGAAATTGGCCCTGTAAGCTGGTAGATAACACAAAAACAAAAGCAGCCTATCAAAAAGACACGATTCAAGAGCGTCACCGCCATCGTTGGGAGTTCAATAATGACTTTTTGGAACAGTTTACAGGAAGAGGATTAGTAATCAGTGGCACCTCTCCAGATAATTTCTTAGTAGAATGCGTTGAGCTGGCCGATCATCCCTGGTTTGTCGGTGTGCAGTTCCATCCAGAGTTTAAATCTCGTCCCAATCGGCCTCACCCCTTGTTTGTTGATTTTATTGCTGCTGCCAAAGAAAGCTTCAATAATTAAAAAGCACTGTATAAGCATATAACAAAGGCAACTTAATATATATTTGATACTTTTCTGACTCCCTTATTGATCAATAAGGGAGTTTTATTATAAAAAACTTTTATATCTCCTTGAGGTTTGCTCCTAAAATATCGTGGGAATAGGCAACCCTGCTTAATGAATTCTTAATTGAAAATATGCTGAAACTAAACTTTTAATTAGCAAAATTTGTACCTAAAACGAATATAATCATATTGTATACAGAATGCATTATGCAAAATTAATATTTTCTGTATTCAAGGAGGTAAGCGTATGGATAATTTATTGCTGGATAAAAAATTAATTCATGTCTACCAACCAAAATGCAAAGATGTTGTTGTTAATTAATTCAACGTAAAATATGATTTAACTTTCATTAAGCAAAATTAAACAGGAGGTACTTCAAATGACATACTTTTATCTAAATATTCTTGATTTCGATTTAGAGGATTACGGAGGAATTTATTTAGAGTACGATATGGATTCAATTGATGTAGCACTTTCTTACATCAATTACTAAAAAACTTAAGAAAAAAACCGCTGAAGCGGTTTTTTTTGTTTTAAATCATTCATAAGATTAAATGAGAGTAACGAATTAAGGCAACAGAATTGACGGAGGAGAGTCATAGTGAAAAAACTGGTTATCATATTAACAGTACTTTTGCTGATCAGCAATTTTATGATTTGCTACTCAGCAGAATTTCCGGATGAAATACCTGAACTTCGTGGAGAGGCGGTCATAGCAATCGATGCCAAAAGTAAAGATATTCTCTTTCAGTTGAATCAGCATCAGCAGATGTACCCAGCCAGCACGACAAAGATGATGACAGCAATTTTAGTGCTGGAAAATTGTCAGCTTTCAGATCAGGTCAGTGTCAGTTTCAGTTCTGCTAATACCGAAGGCAGTAGTATTTATCTGCAACCGGGCGAAACATTCACCGTTGAACAGCTGTTATATGCCCTGTTATTAGAGTCGGCTAATGATGTCGCTGAAGCTTTGGCTCGCCATGTAGCAGGTAGTATTAGCGAGTTCAGTCTCTTAATGACTAACAGAGCTAAAGAACTAGGTGCATTGAACACTAATTTTGTCAATCCCCATGGTTTACCGCATCAAAAACACTATACTACAGCTTATGATTTAGCCCAAATAGCTTTGCATGCCATTGAGATACCCAAACTGATCGAGATTTCGAGTACTTCTCGTTATCAGATTCCCCCAACCAGGCTTTATCCCGAGGTCCGCTATTTAAAAAATAGCAACAGGTTTCTGTGGGGTACTGGTAGTGGTAATAAATTTGAATACTTGGGCGAGGAAATAGATATTATGTACCCAACTATTCACGGTATTAAAACGGGTTATACAAAAGTTGCCGGAAACTGTTTGGTTTCTTTTGCTGAAAAAGACGGCAGACAGATTATATCGGTTGTCTTGCGCTCAAGTGGCAACCAACTATACCGTGATTCCAGATATTTAATTGATTATGGTCTTTATAACTTTCAAACCACGAAAATACTGGCTGAAGGAGAGAAGGTTATCAAGGCTCCGGTTAGACAGGGTTTAACTGCGGACATCAGCCTGGTTGCCAAGCAGGATGTTTACCTGACAACCAGACTTGGAGATGAGTTGAAACCACTGCAAACTGTGGTAGTATCTCCCAATCTTTCGGCTCCAATTCGAAAAAATCAAGCTGTCGGTGAAGTAATTTACACTTTTAATGGCCGGGTATATGCCAGGGCGCCTTTAGTAGCAGCTGAAAGAGTAGTGAGGTTTCAAGTTTTGTGGCTGGTGCTTCCGTTGATCCTGCTGATAGCAGCTATTGTCCGGGTAAAGAAATGGTCTCTTAAAAAATACAAGCAATTTCTTTTTTAGAAATACTGATTAATAACCTTAAAAATAATCTGAAAAGAGGCAGGTAATATACAAAAAATGGCGAAAGAATAAGGGTCTTGTTAATTAATGTATTTTTACAAGGTAATGATTTACTTTGATATATCGTATAGCTGGAGGAGTAAATGTGAAAATTGTCAGCGCTGTGAGCAGTGATTATCCAGCAATTCTAGCTATTAATCAGCAGGTACAGCGGGTGTTAGCAGCGCAGCGGCCCGATATCTTTTCTGATCAGAAGATTGCCAGTATCGATAAAGAATATTTTGAGATATTGCTGGCCAGCAACAGCCATCGAGTTTTGACAGCCAAAAATCAGCAGGGCCCCATAGCTTACACGATACTGCAAATTAAACGGATTCCATCCGAATCTGTGCTGCGTAAACGGGTATACCTGGTTGTTCAGCAATTGGCTGTCTATCAAGAATACCAAAGACAGGGTATCGGTACGCAATTGATAAAAAGTATTGAGGCAATAGCAGAGCAGGTTGGGGCAAGCGCTATTGAGCTCAATGTATTCAGCTACAACAAGAAAGCTTTAGCATTTTACCAATCTTTAGGATTGGGTGTTCAATCATATAAACTGGAAAAGCGTATTAATAATTAAAGAGGTGATAAAGTAATGAATATAGTTAAATTGGTTACTAAATCTAAAGACCTGATATTTAATGAAGGAACGCTTTTAACCCGGCTCTTATATGGATATTATTTCCAGGAAGCCAAGCGGAGCCAGTGCTTGGCTGCGTTAAAGGCTTACCAAAATTCAGATGGTGGATTTGGCAATGGACTGGAGCCAGATTTATTATGCCCCGGTAGCAGTGCAATCGCCACAGAAACTGCACTTTACTATTTAAATATGCTTAATGCTCCTCAAAGCTCAATTATTGAAGATATCCACTATTGGGTTAAACATAATTTAAGACCGGATGGTACTATTAAGCATCCTCCGGTAGCATTCGAGCAATATCCATATCAGCCTTGGTGGGACAAACCTGACAGATGGCGGTCTTTGGCCGTAGTTGGACAGTTGATGCGCATCAAGAATCTGCGAAAAAATGAGGCAGTAGAGGGACTGGACAGCCTTTTCTCAGAGTTCCCAATTGGCAAAACGCTTGAGTTTTATGACTATCCTTTTTACCTCTATACATATGCCCTGCACGGCTCTAATCATCCTTCCATTGAGCATTTACTGAGATCTTTGCCAGAGTTTTTGGTAAAAAACCAAACTCATTTCCCACTGTTTAGCAGGTACTGGTATTGGATAATCCCTGATGTCCCCAAACAGGTGCTGAACCGGGAATTAAATAAAGCCGTCGAAGCCCTGCAAGAAGGGCAACTGCCAAACCCGTATCCTAAATTGCAGCACTGGAACTCTCTGTTCACCCTTGACGCCTTAATAATTATCAGGCATTATAATCTGCTGTAATATTAATATTCAATTGCGTATTCTCACCACAAGCAAAAAACACTTTAGCTTTGAAAACCATTGACAGTTATATACCCTGCTCCTGTTCCTACACTGTTGGAATTCAAGGATTTTCGATACCTTACTCAATTATCAACCCATACTACTTATACCTAAAGTGCTTAGGCCTGCCGGACCAGCATTTTTAATCCCCTTTAATTTATAATTCACCCAGTGCGAGCAAAAAGTCCGCTCTCTGCGTTATTTTATGTTTGCTTTTAATAAGGTAGCGATTTATTTAAATGGCTTGGTTCTTTTGCACAATCAGCATATTTCCATTGCCCTCGGGTTTTTCGAATTGTCTTATCAGAAAAAAGGAAGGCTTTGCTATTAAAAGGGGCAAGCTAATTATCGAATTAGATGATATACTAGTTAGAAAAGTATAAATAGAATTGGGGAGCTAAATGGGCGATGTTTTAATAGTAGATGGCTACAATGTAATTCACTACAATGAAGATTTAAAAGCAATATTAAATAACAACATGAATGATGCTCGGATGCGTTTAATGGAGATATTATCAAATTATGTTGGATATAAAGGGTGGGCGCTGGTAGTTGTTTTTGATGCCCACCAGGTTAAAGACGGTACCGGCAGCTGTGAACGCTATGACCGCAATACGCATATTGTGTTTACAGGAAAAAATGAAACAGCAGATACATTTATTGAAAAAATGGTTCACGATATGGAGCATGATTGTAATATCTGGGTCGCTACTTCAGACAAAGAACAACAGTATTATGTGTTAGCACAGGGAGCAATCAGGATTTCTGCCAGGGAATTGTGGCAGGATATCAGCAACTATCAGAACCAGACCCTGAGGGATGGAAGACACAAAAGAAATCCCCCCAAAAGTGACTTTCTGAGGAACAGAGTAAGTACCAGGGTGCGAGAGCGTTTAGAGAAATTGAGAAGAGGTTTTTACAAGGATTAAAATGAAAATACACTATATGCCAATTGATAAAGCAGATACTGAAGAAATACTGCTTCTGTTTAACAACATTTATGCCGATTATTATTGGCCAAATCAACATACATTGGCTAGTTTGCAAGAGATAATGAGTTATATGAGTATTGACGGTCAACTCTCAGTTATAATGATGATCGGTAAAATACCAATTGGGCTGGCCCTGATAGCGAGGCGCAAATCCAGAGTCTGGCTGTATTGCTTTGGGATTGTTCCGGATAAACGTCAGCAAGGGTATGGCCAGGCCCTACTGGACCATATCATCCTGCAATGTCAAAAAAGTCAGATTAAACAGATTGGTTTAGAGGTGTTGCTGCAAAATAACAAGGCGAGAGATCTTTATTATAAATACCAGTTTAAAAGGTACTGCTATTTAGATTCTTATTCCACTATGCTTCCATTAAAAGCTGGCTATTATCAAGAATATCAGTTTCAGGAAAAAATAAATAAATCGGTTTTGATCAGGCTGAGAAAACAGCAGCAAAACGTAGTTTGGTCGAGGCAATACTCAACCTTGCTAAAGAGGAACATTAACTGGTCAGTGGCTTATTATCAGACCAGACCGGTAGCAGTATTAGCTTATGACAGCAGCAATTCACTGTCTCTGTACCGGCTTGATGCGCTCGATGGTTATCATGCAGAAAAAGCCTTGCATACTCTGATCAATGTTGCCCAAAAAAACAACCCTCACTGCGTTCGCAAAGTGGCGGTAAACATTAACCATGACAGTGTCTTTGAGAATAGAGTTATCAGTAACTTAGGACTAAAAAGGTTTATGAGACAAGAGTATTTGGTCGCCTTGATCTAATCATTACACCCCTAAGCATTCAAAAAAAGTGTTTTCGATCATCATCTTTAAGTGATAATAGAGTACCTCTGGGGGCTCTCTCACCTCACTTTTGAGCCAGTCTATTACCACAGTGGTAAAAACAGCGCTATAGGTCTTAGTAAAAAAATCTATTGGAACCAGGGTATTATCACTAACCTCCAGTTTTTCTATCCATAACAGGATTAAATCTGTTAAACGCTTTTTAAAATATATACTCAGGGCTTCATAACCCTCAGTTTCAAAAGCATTGTTATAAAACAAAGCATTCTTCTCAAAATACTGGAGCATGTAGAGGATGCCAATCAATGGTTTAGTTTTGTAATCTTCTTTTGTTTTGATGTCAAACTCCATTTTTATCAGGCTGTTCAATTCATCGTCTAAGATGGTGTACAATAAGTCATACTTATCTTTGTAGTGATAGTAAAACGTAGCTCGATTAATATTGGCCTGAGTTGTGATGTCTTTAACCTTTATCGTCTCAAATTTCACAGAACGCAACAGACCCATCATAGCATCCTTTAAAAGCCTGCGAGTTCTAACTACCCTTAAATCATTTTTCTTAAACATTTTATCACCTCTGTTGTATATACTACACAATTCAGCTTTTGTGTCTTTTTATTTTACAGTTCTTTAATTATAATAGCAATGAAATCAAGAAAGCTATAATTTGGGGAGTTGTATACTTAATGGAGAAGATTCGATTGACAAAACTGGCAGCTACACTTTTTTTTCTGGTTTTAATGCTCAGCATGATGACAGCCTGCCAAATTCCTCAGACCAAAGATCCAGTAATTCACCCGGTTTCGGTTAGGCATCTTAAATCGGAAGTGGCAGACAAAATGCTCTATTATGTCGGAACTATAGTGGCTGATGATTTAATCAAGTACAGTTTTAAATCCGGCGGAACATTGCAGGAAATCAGCGTAAATAAAGGTGATCCTGTCACCGGAGGCATGGTGCTGGCCGCTTTGGATAAAAGCGATATGCAGCTGGCTGTCAACGCGGCTAAAGCGCAAATGGAAGCTGCCAAAGCAGTATACGATAAAGCTGTAGCCGGGGCTTCAGAGGAGGAGCGCAATAATGCCGCCTTAAATCTGCAGAAAGCCCAGGATGCCTATAACTATCAAGAGGATAATTTGCAGAGAATTGAAAAATTATATCAAGCAGGCGCGGTTTCCCAGAGTGAATATGACGGGGCTAAACTGAAGCTTGATCTCAGCAAGGCAGAACTTGACCAGGCCCAGGAAGTTTATAACCAGGTGACCGGTGGCGCCCGTGAGGAAGATATAGCGGCAGCCCGAGCCAATTATGAGCAGGCTCGGACCAATTATCAGCATCAGCAGAAAAAGTACCATGAAACAGTTTTAGTTTCGGGTATCAACGGCTATGTAACTGAAATACTTCACGAGGCAGGAGAAATAGTTGCTCCAGGCTATCCGGTAGTTGTGGTGCGCAGTGAAAATCAGGTCATAACTGTCGGCCTGTCTCAACAGGATGTAGAGCAGGTTGAGATTGGTAGTAAAGCCAAAGTCACTATCGGTGATATAACTGTAGATGGTGTAGTGACATTGATTTCAGAAGCACCCAACTCGGTTACCAGAACTTATGATACGGAGATAGCTCTGTTGGATGGTAAATTTCGGCTGGGTATAGTTGCCGATGTAAAAATTATAATAGGTGAACTCCAGGGGATTTGGATTCCAATCGAAAGTATTATGTTTTCTGGAGAGGACTTCGTTTATCTGGTTAAAGAGGATACCATAGAACGGCGCTCAATTAGCTTGTTAGAAACCAGAGGCAGTATGGTTTTGGTTGAAGGCCTGGCAGAGGGTGAGCAGCTGGTTGTTTCTAATGGTGGTCAAATTAAACCAGGTGACAGAGTTCAGGTAGTAGGCAAATAGGAGGGCTTGCTACTATGAACACCATATTAAAGAGTATAATTAAGTATAAGAAACTGACGATATTTGTGATCGGATTTATAGCATTGCTGGGCATGTACAGCTATTATATCCTGCCCCGCAACGAAATGCCGGATGTTTCTGCACCGGTAGCGGTGATAACAGCGGTTTATCCAGGGGCTACCCCAGCAGATATTGATCGTCTGGTGGTACAGAAAATTGAAAAAGAGATAGCTGAGATCGAGGGTTATGATTATTCCCAGGCTTATATATATAACAGCTACGCTTTTATACCGATAAGGATGGATTATAATATTGATACTGAACAAACATGGACAGAGTTGCGGCGTAATTTAGAAGATTTGCAAAAGGAGCTGCCTGATGAATGCTATCCTTTAGACATAAATACCGATTTAATGGAGACCTCTGGAATCATACTGGCTTTGACCGGTAGCGGCTACTCTTATGAAGAGTTGAACAGTTATGCTGAAGATTTGGGCCAGGAGTTAAGCAAAATCAAGGGAATGACCAGATTCGAAATCGAAGGTAAACAGGATAAAGAGGTAATTATTGATGTTGATTACAGGCTGTTAAACCAGTATCAATTATCGCTTAATGACCTTGTTCAGCTTATTCGGGGTCAAAACATCGAGATACCTTCGGGGTCAATAACTGATGGCAGCAGTACAATTAATGTTAAAGCTGAGGGAACATTCAATTCAATCGACGATATTCGCTCGTTAGTGATAGGTATTGCTCCTTCTGGCGCTGTTTTGCGTCTGCAGGATATTGCCGATATCAGTCTGGAAACAGCTGATGACATGTATCGAACCACACACAACGGGCAAAATGCTATATTACTGACCGGGTTTTTTGAAACTAGCAGTAATATAGTAATCACTGGGAATTCAGTGGACAAAGCAGTAGCAGATTTTATCGATCGCTTACCTGAAGGCATTACTGTAGATAAAGTTCTGGATCAACCACAGGACGTCAAAAGATCGGTTAATAATTTTGCCAGAAGTCTATTGCAGGGAATATTCTTTGTGATAGCAGTTGTATTTTTAGGGATGGGAATCAGAAATGCAGTCATTGTTTCCACGGCAATCCCGTTGGCTATTTTATCTACTTTTGGAATCATGATTCTACTGGGTGTTGAATTGCATACAATCTCGATTGCCTCCCTGATAATTGCTTTGGGTATGTTGGTTGACAATGCCATAGTGGTAAGCGATGCTATTCAACTGCGGTTAGATGCCGGAGAAGAAAGACTGGCTGCCTGTATTAATGGGGTGAAAGAGGTGGCTATTCCGGTACTGACATCTACTTTAACCACCATTGCTGCTTTTTCACCTTTTTTATTAATGGATTCGCTAGCCGGGGAGTTTATGGTTACTTTGCCGATCATAATTATTACTTCATTGACTGCTTCATATCTGATTGCACTGTTAGTAACCCCGACAATGGCCTACATTTTCTTTAAACCAGGTCAGGAAAGCCACGATAAATCCAAGAAAATCCGTCTGTTTTTTGATAGAATGCTGGAACTGGCAATGGGGAACAGATTAAAGACAGTGATTTTAACCCTGTTACTGGTGGTTGGAGCCGGTGTTTTAGTAATGCTGTTACCACTGCAGTTTTTCCCTTTTGCTGATAAAGACTTGATGTTCATCGATATCAGTGCAGAACGCAATATTGATATAGATACTACCCAACAGCTAACTGATCAAATTGAAACGGTGTTAAAACAACAGCCGGAGATCATCCAATACACTACCTCGTTAGGTGGAGGGCTGCCTAAATTCTATACCACAGTTTTCAATTTTCAAAAAGCAGCCAATACGGCTCAGATCCTGATGAAAATAGATCTCAGTCAAGGAGGTTTAAATGACTACAGCTTATTTCTGGATAGATTGCAGCGTCAGCTGGATGAAAAAATTATAGGAGGCAAGGCCGTTGTTCGGCGGCTGGAGTTAGCCGAGTATATTGGTCATCCGGTTCAAGTTAGATTGACCAGCAGTGATTTAGCACTGCTGGAGTCAGCAGCTGAAACGGTGAAAGAACAGCTCTACTCCCTGGATGGCGTCAGCAATATCAATGATAATTTTCCGGATCGAGTTTATGAGTACAATATTGTGGTAGATAACGATAAAGCCGCCTATATGGGCTTAACCAAGTATGATATCCAGAACGAAGTGAGTATTGCTTTGCGGGGACGTGAGGCCTCTAAACTCAATTATCGGGGTGATGACTTTGTAATTAAAGTACAAAGCAATATCACCTCTATCGAAGAATTGGAGAACCTGAATGTCAAATCATCAATGAGTAACAGTAAAACTCCGTTAAAGAATGTGGCCCAGCCAGAATTGATTGCTACCCTGCCCGGTATGTACCGCTATGATCGCAACTATGCCATCATTGTGTCCAGCGATCTACTGTCAGGTTATGAAGCAAAGGATATAATCAACGGTTTAAATGAAAAACTGGAATCGGTTGACTTGCCTGGGGTTGAGGTCAGCTATGATGGCGAACAGGCTAAAATCAAGGAGAACTTTGGAGATATGGGGTCGCAAGCAGTTTTTGCAGTAATAATGGTGTATATGATTTTACTATTTCAGTTTAAATCATTCCGTCAACCCTTTATAATATTAATAACCATACCTTTATCGGCAATTGGTTCAATTTGTGGCTTGTTTATCATTAGACAGCCGTTAAGCTTTACTGCTTTGATGGGCATGGTTAGTTTAATGGGGATAGTTGTCAACAATGCTATTGTCCTGATAGATTACATTAACCGGGCGCGTAGCCAGGGGAAAACTATTCAGGAAGCCTGCCTGATGGCCACTGACAAGCGTTTCAGACCAATTATTTTAAGTACAACGACAACCTTTATTGGCATGATTCCGTTGCTGTTTTCAGGCAGTGATTTGTTTAGACCAATGTCGATTTCACTTATGTTTGGTCTAATGATCTCGACAATACTGACCTTAGTTGTTGTCCCTGTTGTTTACAGTATGCTGGAGCAGAAGACTGAACAGAATATAGTAATTGCCAAAGAGCAGATAACAGTTGCAGAATAAAAAAGAGAGGTGATTTATGGCAGTGAAAAAACAGACTAAAATATTATTAATAGCCGTTTCAATAGTGCTGATATTTATCTTTATTCAAGGGTTTAAAAAGGCTAATGGACCAGCGTCCGAGCTAACGATACTGGGCCAGGATATCGGTGAATTCTCGACCATTGATCTGGCTGGGGAAGCAGTAACCAATGAAGTTTTTTCCGGTTCTGATGTTAATATGGTCTACCTGTGGTCGACCGGCTGACCATCCTGTATTCAGGAGTTGCCTGAACTGGCCAAGCTGGAGGCTGAAGCACTGGAAAACTTCGGCCTGGTGGGAATATTAACTGATGGGCAGAACAAAGAATCAGCTGCCCGAATAGTTGACCAGGTAGGACTGAAGATGCCTAATATACTGTTAAATGAAGAGCTGTACAGTAGTATACAAAAGGTGCAGTACATCCCTTACATCTATTTTGTAGATAGTGAAGGTCGAGCCATTAATGTTGAGCTGACTGGCAAGCAGGATCTGGCTGAACTGAAAGAAGCAATTCAAACTGCATTTAAAGCCATAGAGTAAATAGGGCCTATGAAAAGAAGAACTGCAGCAAAAATAACTATTGTCCTCTCTTTAGTACTGATCACTGTCGGTGTCATGAGAGGCGAAGCGCTGGAAGTGTTGACTAAAGCGATTAATATCTGTTTGGAGTGCATCGGTATTGGTTAGCAGGAGAAAGATAGTTCAGGTATTTACTGCCCTGATCACTAATCTCAACCTGAGGGGATTTTGGACAGGCACTATATATCGAGGTGTTTTAAAGAATATCTGTGTGCCGGGGCTTAACTGCTACTCCTGTCCCGGAGCTTTAGGCTCTTGCCCTATTGGTTCCTTACAGGCTGTCATTGGGTCTATCAGATACCAGATGTCTTATTACGTTGTGGGCTTATTGGCCTTGTTTGGAGGACTGGCCGGCAGGTATATCTGCGGCTGGCTGTGTCCGTTTGGTTTAATCCAGGAGTTGTTGTATAAGATTCCTACCGCCAAACTACGTTGGAACAAGAAAAACTCATTTCTACGCTTTGTAAAATACGCAATTCTGGTGATCTTTGTCATCCTGTTACCTGCTTTTGTGGTGGATTTTACCGGACTAGGGGCTCCGGCTTTCTGCAAATACATTTGTCCGGCAGGCACTTTAGAAGCAGGTGTTCCTTTAATCCTGACCAATCCTCAACTGCAGGCAGTGGCCGGAGTTTTGTTTAACTGGAAACTGTTCTTGCTGTTTGTAACAATAATAATGTCAGTAATCATTTTCCGCCCATTTTGCTACGTTGTTTGTCCTTTAGGAGCCATTTATGCTTTCTTCAACAAAATATCTCTTTATCAGATCAAGGTTGACAAGCAAAGCTGCACATCCTGCCAGGCATGTGCCAGAGTATGCAAAATGAACGTCTATATTGCAGAAAATCCGACCAGTGCAGAGTGTATTCGCTGTGGGGACTGTGTAGCAGACTGTCCGGTGAAGGCACTTAGCTCAGGGATTAAAGCAGTAAAGCATGATCAGGTACAGTCCCTGAAAAGGAGCTAGCAGTTCCGTCACAATTACACTATGTTATTGATGTATTACCACATTTTGGGCAAGGTAAAAGTCGATAAGCTATTTTAAAATTAATATAAAATATGCTAAACTTAAAGCCAAAACTGTTTATTTGAACGTGATAACGGGTAATATTATAGTAGGAGGCAGAATGCATTATTATGCCTTTTTGTAGACTTTAATTACCGAGATGTTGATCTGGTTGCCTAATTTTTAGCGCCAGGATACAACAAAAAAAGCAAGAGATAATTGTTATAATAACTAAGATAACAATTATTAAAGGAGGTTTCATATTGACGGAATTGAGAGAACTGTATTACTGTTCACTTTGTGACAATGTAACTGAGGTAGTACATGTAGGCGCTCCTGCACTCGTCTGTTGTGGAGAAATGATGGAAAAGCTGGAGGCTAAAACAGCTGACGAGGGCTTGGAAAAGCATGTTCCAGTTATGAAGGAATCTGACAATGGGGTACTGGTTACAGTTGGCAGTATTAATCACCCCATGACAGAGAAGCATTTAATTAACTTTATTGAAGTACTTACAGAAGACAAAGTTTTACGGGCGGAATTACAACCAGGTCAAAAACCTGAAGCCGAGTTTAATGTTTGTGCTTCTGATGTAAAACAAGTTAGAGCATACTGCAATCTGCATGGGTTGTGGTCTGCGTAATAAAAAGGGCCTCTGGCCCTTTTTAAGTATGGTTTAGGCAACACGAGTTGCCTTGAAAGAATAGCGAAAGCGCCTGCCTTGGCAGGCGCTTTCACCATATGAAGATAGATAGGGGAAATTATCCTAAAATAGCGTTGAGGTCTGCTGCCGGAGTTGTAATTGGGTGCAAATCGAACATCGATACCAGGGCATTCAAAACAGTGGATGAGAAGAAAGCCGGCAGGGTAGGTCCAATGTAAATATTTTTGATTCCCAATGCAAGTAATGACAATAAAATACAGACCGCTTTTTGCTCATACCAGGATAGAACCAGGGTTAAGGGCAGTTCATTGACATCGCACTCAAAAGCTTTAGACAGGGCAACAGCAACCTGGATCGCTGAATAAGCATCGTTACATTGTCCCATGTCCATAATCCGAGGTAGTCCGCCGATCTCTCCAATGTCCAGATCATTGAAGCGGTACTTGCCACAGGCCAGGGTTAAAACTACTGTATCCTTAGGAGTCCGCTGAACAAAATCAGTGTAGTAGTTTCTTCCGGGTTTGGCCCCATCACAGCCACCAACTAAGAAGAAGTGTTTAATAGCGCCTCCCTTAACAGCCTCAATAACCTTGTCAGCTACGCCCAGTACAGTGCTATGACCAAATCCGGTTGTTAACACTGAGCCGCCATTAATGCCTGTAAAGCTCTTGTCTTCACCCCAGCCTCCCAGCTCTAAAGCCTTTTCAATTACCGGAGTAAAGTCTTTATGTCCGTTATCATCCTTATTAATATGCACTAACTCCGGGTAGCCAACTACATCTGTAGTAAACACCCTGTCTTTATAGCTGTTACGAGGCTTCATTAAGCAGTTAGTTGTAAATAGAATTGGTGCTGGCAGGGCATCGAATTCCTTTTGCTGATTCTGCCAGGCTGTACCATAGTTGCCTTTTAAGTGGCTGTATTTTTTTAACTCTGGGTAACCGTGAGCCGGTAGCATCTCACTATGAGTGTAGATATTAATACCTTTATCAGCGGTTTGCTCGAGTAACATCTTCAGGTCATGCAGGTCATGGCCGCTGATAACAATAAAAGGTCCCTTTTCAACCTTGGTTGTAACCTGGGTTGGTACCGGGTGGCCGTAGGTTGAGGTATTAGCTGTATCCAGCAGGCCCATGCATTTGAGGTTAACATTGCCAAACTCCATCAATAAACCCAGCCACTCTTCTACAGTGTGCTCCTCTGCTAAGGCCTTCATTCCCTTAAAGAACCATGCGGTAATCTCGTTATCATGGTATCCTAAAATATAGGCATGCCAGGCATAGGCAGCCATACCTCTCAGGCCTAACAGGAGGGTTGAGCGCAATGAAACGATATCCTCATTGCCTTGCCACAGCTCCGTGGCGGGCATATCCTCTGCCTCACCGTATACCTTCTTTTCTTCTCGAACTAAACGGATCAACTCTAGAATGCGTTCATCATCGAAGTTAACATTGGTTATGGTAGCAAACAGACTTTGCATCATTAACTCCCTGGCATTCTTGCTCGGCTCTTTACCATGGGCAGCCCGCGCTAAACCAACTAAGGCACCGGTTAATTCATCCTGAAGATTAGCCGTGCTGGGTTGCTTACCACAGACACCTACCTTTGTACAACCCTTGCCGCCAACAGTTTGCTCACATTGAAAACAGAACATGTTTTGATTCATAATTTCTCCTCCGAGTTTAATATTGTTAACAATCAGATGTTGATTCACTACTTATACGTACGAGGGATTCATAAGTGTTTGATATATCAACATAGTTATACTGTGTTGAATATCTTCTTAGAATTAAATTCCAGCGCACATATTTTGCATATTTAAAGCTGCTGAAAATGTTTACTGTCAAGGCGATAGAAGTTTAACGGGCAAATGCAATAAAGTTAGCCTGCGTTTGCTCGGTAAAATTCGTACAACGAAGAGAGCGAGCTTTTTCAACAGTCTTTAATTGAAGTTTTTGGGACTGGGCGCTTTAATAATAAAAAACTCCAACACCTTATCATGTTTATTACTGACATTCATCTTTGTTTGATAGGGTATGTTGACAATACTTCCGGCTGGATAACAGTGAGGCTGCTCATCGTTCAGCTCCAATGTGATAGCACCCTTTACAACAATTAGATAAACATGAGAATTTGAATAGTGCTCCGGTAAAGCATCGCCATTTGGCAGAACAACGTGGTTGATGTCAGCATTTTCATCGCTGATAATCCGTTCAATTAGCTTTTGACCATTTTCAAGCGTAAAATTGTAGAGCTTTTCTACCATATTTGTAACCTCCTGTACCTGAAATTGTGGATTCTGATCCTTGATACTTATAAGTTATCAGCTTTCAAGGATTTGGCCATCTGTAGTTACCGTAACAATCTGCCAGGGAATCATTTTACCGCTATTCATAAGCGCTTTCTTTACCGCAAATTCAATTCCACCACAGCAAGGCACTTCCATCCGTAACACGGTGATGTTTTTAATACTGTTGTTTTGAATTATGGCTGTCAGTTTATCGCTGTAATCAACAGCGTCCAGCTTGGGGCAGCCAATTAAAGTAATTCTGTTACGCATAAAATCCTTATGGAAATTTGCATACGCAAAGGCTGTGCAGTCCGCAGCGATCAGTAAACTGGCATTACTGAAATACGGAGCATTAGTTGGTACTAACTTAATCTGAACGGGCCACTGCAGCAACTCTGAGGTTGCCGGTGAATGATCAGAGGGAGCAGGGGCAGCCTCTTTGCGGACAAGTCCTCTAGCTCTGGAACCCGGGCAGCCCCCGCTGGGTGGAAAACCTGCAGCAGCCCTTTTCGCCATATTTTCCTTAACAGCTTCTGTATCAAACGCAGCAGCTTCGCGCTCTTCAATTGTAATAGCTCCGGTTGGACATTCCGGCAAGCAGTCCCCCAAACCGTCACAGTAAGCATCAGATATCAGCTTAGCCTTGCCGTCTATCATCTGCAGTGCTCCCTCATGACAGGCTGTTACACACAGGCCGCAGCCAATACATTTATCTTCATCAATTTTAACGATCTTTCTTTTCATATCAATACCTCCATTAGTAGTTTTATCAGCAAGCATCGGTATCGGTTCTATTGTTATCTTGGCATCATTATAATATAATAAAATCAGGATATCGGTAGCTATGGCTACCAAACAATGAGGTGTTTAAAATAGATGCCCAATACACAAAAACCCTGGAAAAATCGTCTTTGTTTCAAGGTATTGAACCGACAAATATTAGTGGTATGATGCACTGCCTGAGGCCCCGGATTGAGCGATTTAAAAAACACGATTTTATTACCCGGGCAGGCGATGAATTCAAAGAGCTGGGGATTTTATTAGCTGGTGAGGCCATCGTCATTAAAGAAAATGCAGCCGGCAATAGAGTGATGATGATGTCTATCCGGCCGGGCAATATGTTTGGTGAAATGGTGGTGTTTTCCGGTTCTGACAAATGGCCGGCTACCGTACAGGCTCAAAAGGACTGTACCGTATTCTTCTTGTCTAAATTAAGGATAGTTGGCCAATGTCAAAATGTTTGTCCGTGGCACAAGCAGTTAATCCAGAATATGCTTAAAATAACCTCAGTTAAGGCAGTAAATCTCAATAAGCAGGTAGAATATTTAACTATTAAAAGCATGCGGGGCAAGCTGAGCACTTACCTGCTCGAACAGTATCAGAAGTCTGGAAGTAAAACCTTTGACCTGCCTTTAAAGCGCAGTGAACTAGCCGACTACTTCAATGTTTCGCGCCCTTCAATGTCTCGGGAACTGGGGAGAATGCGCGATGAAGGCTTAATTGATTTTTATAAGTCGACTGTAAAGATTAAAGATATTGAAGCACTTAGAAACTTTGCAAAATAAAAGGGGAGGTATCACAGATTATGAGTAAGGAAAACACTAAGACCTACAATCTATTGATTACCAGTTTTTTGGAAAAAGAACATGTTGAACGAATACGTGAAGTAGATGAAAGGATAAATGTCATCTATCATCCCAATCTTATTCCCCCGCCGCGGTACATAGCTGACCACGATGGCGACCCAAACTTTAAACGCACTCCTGCCCAAGAGCAGCAGTGGCAGCGGCTCCTGAGCCAGGCCGATATCTTATTTGATTTTGATCATACCCATCGCAGTGATCTGCCTGATTTGGCCCCTAATGTGCAGTGGATTCAATTTACCAGCTCAGGCATTGGGGCTTTTGTCAATCGGGAAAGGTATCATGAAAGAATGCCCAATACAGTATTTACGACGGCTTCAGGGGTTCATGCCCAGCCTTTGGCAGAATTCTGTTTACTGGTTATGCTGATGTTTTCCAAGAAACTGCGCCGCGTTCTGGAATTTCAAAGCAAAAAAGTGTGGGAGCGTTACACTGGCACAGATCTTAAAGACAGTACTCTGACTGTAGTCGGCGTCGGCCGGGTAGGCAGCAAGATTGCTGAATTTGGCAAAGCGGTAGGCATGCGGGTGTTGGGAGTTGATAAGGAAATTGAAAACAAGGAGCCCGATCAATTGTATGTCCACAAATTGTATCATATCAGTGATTTAATGAAAGCATTAAGGCAGACTGATTATTTGGTATTGATGGCACCCCATACCCCTGAGACCGAAAACATGATCGGCAAAGCAGAACTGGCCGCCCTGCCCCAGGGAGCGGTGTTGATAAATGTCGGCCGCGGCGCATTGGTTGTTGAGGATGAATTGATCGCTGCCTTACAGTCCGGGCATCTGGCAGGAGCCGGTCTGGATGTTTTTGCTACTGAGCCTCTTCCACCAGAGAGTCCGTTATGGGAGATGCCCAATGTTCTGGTCAGCCCCCATTCAGGCAGTACCAGCTATAAAGAAAATGCGCTTATTACAGATATTCTCTGTGACAATATCACAAGATTTTTAAATGGTCAGCCCCTGCGCAATGTCCTTGATCCGATTAAGATGTATTAGTAATACACTTTATTTATTACCTATGCATTTAATAATGGAGATTATCATTAATAATAGCCATGCCTGTTTACAAGTAGAGGCAGATGCTTTGGACGGGATCAATTGAATGTTGGACAAGGGGTGCTTGATAAATAATATTGATTTGCCCTGAGTACATATCGAGGGAGGGCTAAAATGGATATAGTTTTTAATTGTATTAATGAAGCAAGGTATTTAAATCATTATAAAAAGCTGCTAAAGTTTTCTGATATCAACAAGGAACTGGCAGATATTAAAAGTTTGGAATCACTAAACAGTGACCAAATAAAAAAACTCCTAGAATATGGATTGATTGAGATGCAGGGAGACAGCTATCAAACAGCAGTTCCGATATTGAATCCGATAAATTCTAAGTATATTGCAATGGAAATAACTCAAGATGTTCAACAAGCTGTTAATAAGATAAGTCAATGGATAACAAATATTAAAATCACTTTGGGAGATAAATGGGAAAATCTAAGACATAATATAATAATTCATTTAGTTCTAAACTATATGTGGCAAAGTTTATGGAACCATGGAATTGATTCTAAAAAGGGAGGGAGCATTGTTCTGGTTGAATATCCTGCACAATGTCAGGCTTTATACACAAAATTGATTCCTCTTCAACAAGGTTTGATATTAGTCTTTACACAGACTGCTTTGCAAGAGAACAACTACACCCTAAACTTTTTTTTCTCAGATATTAAAATTAAAAAAATGTTGCGAAGTATGGATGGCAATGGGATTTTATTACCTATAGGTGCAGCAGAATTACAACTGTTAGAGATGAAATTAATAAAAACAGTAAGGGTTAAGGGAAGTAGTGTATCATCTTACATTATTAATACTCCGAGAGTTGATAGAAAATTGGTTCAAGCAATTCGGCCTCAACTAAAGAATCTGACTCTATTTGGTAACGATTTCTTGCAGACAATAAAGCATAAGCTTCGGGCTATTCAAATGAATGAAAAGGTTAAGATGCAAAACTGTCATCAGGAAGATTATTTACAAGCTTGTTTTTATGTATTAAACTATCTAATAATTAAGTTCTTGATTGATCAAAAGGTTATCTCACCATTCTCCCGTGTTCCACATGTACAGGGCTTGGCTCCACGCATTTTAACTACCTATGCAATTGATGGTTAGTTCACGCTAGCTATCTAACCCTTTATCACATAAAAAGAGATACTAGCCCATTGAGTCTAAGAATCTGTCGACCCCTGATAGTGTAAAAACTATAGGGGTACGACAGATTAATTTTTTGTTGTATTAACAATGATCTTATTATTCTCATCAGAGAAAAGCAGAAGAGGCAGGCTGAATATTGGAGTCATCGACAGATTTGACAGCTATAAACCTTGTAATTATAATAAAAACGGCAGTGGCTGTTGATATTTAACCATAGTGGAATGTAAATTTAGCTTGATTATGGCGTCGCTATCATCTGACTTAAGTTGATATTTAACCATAGTGGAATGTAAATATTGTTGCAATCTCTCCAGCTGCGCCAGAACGCTGGTTGATATTTAACCATAGTGGAATGTAAATTGATGATGTTAAGACAAAGATTATTGAACTTCAAAGGTTGATATTTAACCATAGTGGAATGTAAATATGGTTTGGTGGTAAGCAGCTTGTTAGGATGCGGTGTGTTGATATTTAACCATAGTGGAATGTAAATGCATTAAAGCTAATGTTAATAGCTCCATTTTCCCATGGTTGATATTTAACCATAGTGGAATGTAAATCGCATTGTCATAGCAATATATTCGCCCCTGGTCATAGGTTGATATTTAACCATAGTGGAATGTAAATATTGCTATATTGGCAGTAGTGCTATTGAGCTGCAAGTTGATATTTAACCATAGTGGAATGTAAATGGAATTTAACTTTACATCCTCCCAGGTTGCAAACGCGTTGATATTTAACCATAGTGGAATGTAAATGATAGCATTTTTCATCCCTCTGACTGATTTTTTTAGTTGATATTTAACCATAGTGGAATGTAAATACCGGAATCTACGTCAAAATCGAAAGGATATTTTGGTTGATATTTAACCATAGTGGAATGTAAATCAAATATTATGACATCTGCATGATCCGGGTTATATTCGTTGATATTTAACCATAGTGGAATGTAAATGGTCGTAGTCAGGTATTGTATATGCTTTATTAAGCCGTTGATATTTAACCATAGTGGAATGTAAATGCCTTTTTTATCCTTAAGTCCTGTGTATCGCATAGCGTTGATATTTAACCATAGTGGAATGTAAATCAAGATCATGGCCCGACTCTACTGTCTGATTGATTAGTTGATATTTAACCATAGTGGAATGTAAATAGGTAATCAACGTACAAGACAGCGACGAAATCGTATTGGTTGATATTTAACCATAGTGGAATGTAAATCCTTGTCATTCTCTATCTTATCCTTAAATGGCAGGGTTGATATTTAACCATAGTGGAATGTAAATTCCCCCTTTTCAATATTATTTAGGTCAACATCTTCCTGTTGATATTTAACCATAGTGGAATGTAAATAGTGCCAATTCCGCAACTTTGCCTTTTTGCCGAAGGGTTGATATTTAACCATAGTGGAATGTAAATAAGGTGGTTATTGAGTTGAGGGAGGTTGAAAATGTTGTTGATATTTAACCATAGTGGAATGTAAATTTTTTCGAGAGCTGGCTCTGACCGTTACCTTATCGCTGTGTTGATATTTAACCATAGTGGAATGTAAATAGCTGATAAAGCAGCAGCACAGAGCGAGGGCATTTTGTTGATATTTAACCATAGTGGAATGTAAATCTACTGAGTAGGGTGAAAATGGTGGAAAAGACCGAGGTTGATATTTAACCATAGTGGAATGTAAATGCACTACCTGCTACAGCTGCGGCAATTTGATATTTCGTTGATATATAACCATAATGGAATGTAAAGCCTAACATTTGTATTATAGGACATTTATACAAACAGGATGATATATAACCATAATGGAATGTAAAGATTGCAAAATGCTCAAATAAAATTACAAATTAGAGGGATGATATATAACCATAATGGAATGTAAAGGGGATACTACGAAAACAATGATTACTTTGCTCCTTGATGATATATAACCATAATGGAATGTAAAGCGTGGTATAGGTCGAAGTTCTATGCAAAAGTCATTATGATGATATATAACCATAATGGAATGAAAAGTTTTATGATAATGCAGAGTTGACAAATCCCTTAGATGATGATATATAACCATAATGGAATGTAAATCTCTATGCTTAGAGTTTGCAGGCTCGATCAAAAATGATGATATATAACCATAATGGAATGTAAACTCACTATGTATATTTGTTTAAAAATAACATACATTAGATGATATAACCATAATGGAATGTAAATCCGATATACCCTGAAAAAACTCCGCAACCCTTTCAGGATGATATATAACCATAATGGAATCCTAAAATGTTTGCAAATTAATAGAAATCTGTACCTGCTATGCTATAGTAGGTTTTTTCTTTATTTTAGAATATCTAAAAATTATATTTTACCTAAATAACACTATATCTAAAGGGTTTCGGGCTAAACTGTCGAATTTTGACATGGAATATAGATTTTAAAATGTTAGGAGGTGAAAACTTGAGATTGACTTTAAAGTTTGCTATAGAAAACCCACAACTCCCCAGAGATTACCGGCGAACTTTCATCAGTTTTATCAAAAAGAGCTTTGAAATGTCATCGTCTGAGTTATTTGAAAAGTATTATACCAAAGGTAGCACCGTTGCCAAGCCATATAGCTTTGCTGTGCTTTTGCCTAAGCCTAAATTTATTGGTAAACAGGTTGAATTAAGCAGCAATACTCTTACAGTGATTTTTAGTACGGGTGATTCTCTAGTAGGATTGAGTGCTTATAATGCCTTTATGGCAATGGTAAAAAAGCAACACCCTTTACCAGATAGTAATTACATGGCTCTGCAAAGAGTGCTACCGAAAAGAGAAAAAATAGTACACAGCAATCAGGCACTGATAAACTTTATTAGCCCTTTACTGATAAGGGAGCATACCCGCACAAGTGATTATTACTATAGTATTGCTCATGATAGCTTTGCGGAGAAGTGGTCAATAAACGTAAAGCATCAATTAGATTTACTAGTAGGGAGTGATGTTTTAGTAGGTAACTGTTCTCTACAGCCCGTGAAGGTAAA
>JANQLZ010000052.1 GCA_028280325.1 Bacillota bacterium | reverse complement strand
GATGATCTGCCTGTCCCAGTCCGAATTTACTTTGGGGTTAATGCCGTACCATTTGCCGTCTGAGATAAACTCCCTGATATAAGCTCGATAGTCTTTAGCCTTTAAATTGGTGATAAATTGCTCTATCGAACCAGCTTGCCTGACCCATGGCGAAAAGGCTGTAACCAAATAAGGAGCTACCCCTATTCCACCGCTGGTATTGGGAATTACGTCAAAAACAACCTCCACCCCATCATTAATTGCCTGATCAACTACTTCCAGCGTCGCCAAGGCTGCAGCGCGTTGCACTGAAGCCGGAGGCTCCGGATAGATCTCATAGCCAGAGGTAATGTGAGATATCTGTACTTTAATATCGGCTTTTTTTCCGATTTCGACTGCCTCTATGATACCTTCAATTTTCTTCGGTCTTTTAGGGGTACCCCGTCGCACCCCGGTTCGACGCCAGTGGGTTACATAGATACCATCGTATTCCTTAACTACCTTGGCCAGGTCAATCAATTCTTCGGTATTGGCATAAGCTCCCGGAGCATAGTCCAAACCGGTTGACATACCAAAGGCACCATTTTTCATCGCCTCGTGGATATAATCCTTCATTGCAGCAATTTCCTCAGCGGTTGCTTCTCTGCTACTGTCCGGGCCCATAACCTGAGCTCGAATCTGTCCATGCCCCAGCAGTGGTACGATATTAGCCGCTGTTCCTTTGGCTTCTATCCTGGTTAAGAACTCTCCAAAGGTCTTCCAGTCAACTTCAAAGCCAAAGTTTTTTTTGAGCACTTCTTTAACTTTTTCCAGGGGTTTGATCTGTTCTTCATAAAACGTATACGGCTCAACTTCATCCCAAAAATCAAACTCCCAAAAGGCCATTAACCAGTAGTCTCCCAGCGGGGCTGGGGAAAAACCGCAGTTGCCACCGACGATAGTGGTGATTCCCTGTCCCAAGGCGCTTTCAGCACCAGGAAACAACATTACGGTGGCCTCTCCATGAGAGTGAACATCGATAAAGCCAGGACACAATACCATACCTGAGGCATCAATAATCCTATCAGCACTAAAACCCTGAAGATCTCCAATTTTAACTATTCTTTCATTTTTGACTCCAACATCAGCCTGAAACATATCCTGGCCGGTGCCGTCAACTACCTTGCCATTTTTAAAAATTAAATCCAGATGCTCTGGCATCTTGACTCCTCCTCTCGTTTAGCTGTTGCTGTGCCTGATCAGTCGTCCTGAGGCTGCATTGGTATACCTGTTTTGGCGCACAGCAATCTTGCCGTTGACAATTACATATTCCATGCCTTCATTTTTAAGTGCCGGCTGCTGATATGTGGCCCTGTCAATGATGGTCTCCGGATTAAAAATTACCAGATCAGCATCGAAACCTTCTCTGACCAGACCTTTGGTTTTAAATCCGGCTTTCAAAGCTGTAAGCGATGTCATCTTCCTGATCGCATCTTCCAGTCTCAACACCTTTTTCTCTCTGACATACCTGCCCAACACCTTGGGGAAAGTGCCTATGGCTCGAGGATGGCTGCTGAAACGAGGATCAACAATGCCTCCATCTGTACCAATCATCGTGTAAGGGTGCTGCATTATTCGTTCAATATCCTCATCACCCATCATAAAGTAAGCGGCACCAGCATTGCCTTCGCTTTTTACCACCAGATCAATCAGAGCATCATAAGGATCAATCCCCTGTTCCTTGGCATACTCCACTACTGTCTTACCAACAGCCTCTGGTACCTGAGGGCAGGACAATACCAGCGTACCTTCAATCCCACAGTTTAGCACCAGGTTCTCCCACGAGTTATCAGCTGTTTGAATCTCTGCCTTTACTTTTTCACGGATGACTGGATCCTGAAGCCGAGATAACAGCTTTTCAGTTCCGCCTTCATGGTATAGTGGTGGGATCGCTGCTTTAAGGCCAGTGGATCCCGCACGATAAGGATATTGATCAGATGAAACATCGATACCTTCCTGGTTGGCCTCTTCGATTAGTTTAAGGGTTTCAACTGATGTTCCCCAGTGCTGTTTTCCGCCGATTTTGTGATGAGAGATAACAACTGCAACTCCGGACTGTCGGCCTATTTCAATAGCTTCTTTAAAAGCATTGACCACATCGTGTGATTCATTGCGAATATGGCTGACATAGACGCCTCCGTACTCGGCAACCACCTTGCAAAGCTCAATAATCTCATCAGTAGAGGTATAAACACCTGGCGGATAAATCAGGCCGGTAGATAAGCCTAACGCCCCACTTTCCATCGCCTCTCTGACCAGGTCCTTCATCTGCAGGAGTTCGGCAGCTGTTGCTGGACGGTTTTCAAAACCCATTACTGCTATCCGAATTGTACCCTGGCCGACTGTAAAGGCCATATTAGGACCTAACGGCAATTTTTCTACCTCATCAAGGTAGGCGCCAAATGTTGTCATGCCTTTCCATTTGTCCCCTAAGCCAGCATCGTCACCTAAAAAACCGGCATATTTCTCCAATTCAACGAAGAATTCTGACGAAACTGGAGCAAGAGTCAGTCCGCACATGCCTCCAATTTCTGTAGTTATACCCTGTTCTACTTTGTTAAACACCGAGCTGTCAGCAAAGACCTGAACATCGGAATGCCCGTGCATATCAATAAAACCCGGGGCCAAAATCAGACCTTCTGCGTCAATTGTAGTATCAGCCGTGCTGTTTTTAGCATCACCTATAAAGCTGATTTTACTGCCGACAATACCTACATCTGCTTGATAGCCGGGATTGCCGGTGCCGTCCACAATTTTGGCATTCACAATCAGTATATCAAATTTTTTCATCATTTTCCTCCTATCTACAGCATATTGGCCTAGTTTGAGCTAACCACGTAATCATATATTTCCCGGGACAAGTTAGCTATAAAATCGAAGCCTTGGTGGTTTATCCGGGTTTTCGGGGCTTCTCCATGATAATAAATTGCTAAAATATAATCAGCCTGGTCTGTATAAACAATCCCTACATCATTGGCTACTCCGCCGATTGAGCCTGTTTTATGGCTCACTTCAATGCCAGGCGGTAAATAGCGGGGCATCCGCCAGTTGGTCTGACATCTCTTCATGGTGTTGATCATGGCTGTGCAGGCAAAGTCATTCAGAATTTTATGGTGATAGATAGAGTCAAACAGAGAAACCATATCAGCAGGCGAGGTGAAATCATTAATCTCAAAATCTGTGAAGCAGCTGGCTTCGTAATCTAAGACTCCTTTGGACAGTTTAGTTTTTATTGTTTCTTCGTCGTCATCAGCTTTTATACCGACAGCATTGTACAGTAATTCTTTGCAGGTCCACATTACTTTGGTATTGCTGAGTCCCAGCTCCGTCATGGTGGCATTAATATTTGCTTTACCTACAGTATTGGTAATAACATCAGTGGCAGTATTATCACTGATAATCATCATCAAGGTAGCATAATCTTTCAAAGATAATGATAACCCGGGGGTAAGCTCCTGCAGGACACCGCTGCCAAAAATAATATCATCTGCCTGCAGCGTATAGCTCTGTTCAAGTTCTAAGGTACCCTGAATTATCTGCTTATAAAATTCAACCAGTACCGGCACCTTAAAGGTGCTGGCAGCTACAAAGCGATCATCACCATTGTAAAAAAAGGTTTCGCCAGTAGCTAAGTTCTTGTATCCGATTCCAACCTTACCTGACACCTGTGATATTGCTCGTTGAATAAGATCATTTAAACCTTTCACTTTTACCACCCCTTTACAACTTGTAAAACATCATCTGGGATTTCGCCGTTAAGATACTCTTTGATAGTTTCTTCAATGATAGCTATCCCCTGGTCTAACTCTTCCTTACTGATAACTAAAGGCGGCTGAACCCGTAATACGCAGCCGGCAAGGAAAATCAAAACTAAACCCTTTTGCCAACAGCGATAGCAGATTTTAGCCGCTGCATCCTTGGCTCTCTCTTTAGTAACTGGATCAGCAACCAAATCGACGCCAATCGACAGCCCCAAACCTCGCACATCTCCGATTATTGGATATTTCTCCTGCAGTTTTTCAAAACGCTCACGCACATATTGGCCTAGCTCAGCACTCCGTTCTACCAACTGCTCTTCCTCGATAACATCAATGGTAGCCAGCGCAGCTCGACAGGATATGGGATTGCCGCCCATGGTAAACAAATGAGCCGGGGCCTCTAAAAAGTTGGCAATCTCTTCTCTAGCTACAATAGCACTTAACGGCATCCCTGAAGCAATGGCCTTAGCCATTACAATAGCATCAGGAACAACATCGAAATGCTCAATACCAAACCACTTGCCGGTACGGCCAAACCCCTGCTGAACCTCTTCACTGACAAACAGAATGCCATGTTTCTGACACAAATTATATAATTCCTGGACATATTTCTTGGGTGGAACAACTATTCCGGCATCACCGGCAATTGGCTCCATAAAGACAGCAGCCACTTCTTCCGGCGGCAGATAGTGTTCAAAGGCCATTTTTAGTTGACCTAAGCACTCCATACTACAGCTTTCCTGACAGTGGCCTAGTGGACATCGATAACAGTCTGGATAAGGTATGTGATAAATATCGGGAAGCAAGGGCCCAATTTTGCGACGCATATTGAGACTTAAGGCGCTTAAAGAAATTGATCCGTAAGTTGACCCATGGTAAGCCTGAATAAAAGAAACTATTTTGCTTCTGCCGGTATAGGCTCGAGCCACTTTAATCATACCGTCATTAGCATCAGAGCCTGAAAGTCCAAAAGCTACTCTCTTTTTAAAATCGCCCGGAGTAATTCTGGCTAATTCCTGCGCCAGTTTGACCTGGTGCTCATGGCTGGCATAACCACTAGTATAATGAATCAGTTCTTGAGCCTGTTCCACAATTGCCTGCACAACTTTAGGATGTGCGTGACCAGTGTTTAACACGGCAGCACTGGCCAAAAAGTCAATGTATTGTTTACCATCCACATCTTCCAACTTGGATCCGGAGCCACTCTTCACTACTAACGGAAAATAGGATATACGTGCTGAGCGTGGAGTTATTTCCCCATCCTCACGCATAATCCTCGTCGACAGACTAGCTTCAGTAACCACAACTATCGTCTCCTTTCTTTCTATCAAATTGAGCGGCATATATATCTGGGAGAGCAGCACTGGCAACTTGCCAGCACTGCTCTCATGTTCCCCAGTATTTAGACCACTGTCTGTCCTATCCCAAACTTACAGTTGTCCCTTAAGAATATTCTCTGCTTCATGACAGGCAACAAAATGATCTGGTTTTATCTCCTGCCATATTGGTTCTTCTACCTTACATTTCTCGGTAGCATAAATGCAGCGAGTGTGGAAACGGCAGCCTGACGGAGGATTCAACGGGCTGGGCACATCTCCTTCAAGGACAACCCTGTTTCTTTTGGCTTCTGGATTGGGAACTGGCACTGCTGACAGTAAAGCCTGAGTATAGGGGTGAATTGGAGATGAATAGAGCTCATGCTTGTCAGCCATCTCCACAATCTTGCCCAGATACATTACTGCAACCCGGTCTGATACATGCTTAACAACACTCAAATCATGAGTTATAAATAAATAAGTGAGTCCAAACTCATCCTGCAAATCTGCTAACAGGTTTAATATCTGCGACTGGATGGAAACATCCAGCGCTGAAACTGGCTCATCACAAACTATAAATTTTGAATTCAAGGCCAAAGCGCGAGCAATACCAATACGCTGACGCTGACCTCCGCTAAACTCATGCGGATAACGAGACATATGATAATCGCTTAAACCTACTACTTCTAATATTTCTTTAACTCGATTTTGTACTTCATTCCTGCTGACAATTTCATGAACTATCAACGGCTCCCCAATGATATCTCCTACCGTCATGCGTGGATTTAAAGATCCGAAGGGATCCTGAAATACTATCTGCATTTCACAGCGCTTTTGGCGCATCTCACTTGAATCTAAGTTGAACAGATCTTCTCCTTCGAAGTATACCTTGCCAGATGTGGCCTTGGTCAGTCTGAGAATAGTTCTCCCCAGGGTGGTCTTGCCACACCCGCTTTCGCCAACCAATGAGAAGGTTTCTCCATGGCGGATAAAAAAACTAACGCCATCTACTGCTTTGACAGAATTGACAACCCTGCGCAGCAGTCCTCCGCGTATCGGATAGTGTTTAACCAGATTATCTACTTTCAGCATATATTTCTGGTTTGGAACAATCTCTTGTTTAATAGCCATATCAGTCACCTCCTAGCTGTTTATTAACGGGAACCAACATCTGGTTTTGCGTCCCGGAGCAATCTCTACCAGCGGTGGATCATCCTGCCGACATTTATCCTGGGCATATGGGCAGCGAGGATTAAACCGGCACCCCTGCGGCATTAATTTAGGATTGGGGACAACCCCTTTAATAACGTGCAAACGCTCTTTATCAACATCAAGCTGAGGTATTGAATCGATCAAGCCTCGGGTGTAAGGATGGGCTGGGGCCTTGAACAGATCCACTACCGGAGCTTCTTCCATCACCTTGCCGGCGTACATGACCATCACCCGCTCGGCAACCTCAGCGATAACCCCTAAATCATGGGTGATCATCATTATCGACATTCCCAGTTCATTTTTCAGCTTTCTCATCAAATCCAGGATCTGAGCCTGAATAGTCACATCTAAGGCTGTTGTCGGCTCATCGGCGATCAGTAGTTTTGGATTGCAGGAAAGGGCCATAGCAATCATCACCCGCTGGCTCATTCCGCCTGACATATTAAAAGGATACTCCTTAACCCGCTGTTCGGGGGCTGGAATACCTACTAAACGCAGCATCTCTACTGCTTTTTCAAGGGCCATCGGCCGACTTAAGCCTTGATGTTCAACAATGGCTTCCGCAATTTGATCGCCTACTGTATAAACCGGATTGAGACTGGTCAGCGGCTCTTGGAAAATCATGGCAATGTCATTACCTCTGATGTCTCTCATCCCCGCTTCATCCATTTCAATCAGGCTTTCCTGCTCGAATAGGATTTCACCCCGTTCTATCTTTCCTGGTGGCATCGGAATTAAGCGCATTATCGACATTGCAGTAACGCTTTTGCCACTGCCGCTTTCTCCGACAATGCCCAGGGTTTCTCCTTTGTTGACATGGAAAGAGACATCGTCTACTGCGCAAATGACTCCATCCTGTGTATGAAATGTTGTTCTCAAATTATTAACTTCGAGAATTTTTTCTGACATAATGTATTCCCCCCAACCCTTACTTAATGTTCTGCAGTCTGGGATCCAAGGCGTCCCGCAGGCCGTCACCCAGCATATTAAAACCAAGTACCATCAGCATAATAGCCAAACCTGGGAATAGGGAATACCACCAGGCGCTGTTAATATAGCTCCTTGCACTGAACAGCATAAAGCCCCACTCTGGCTCCGGTGGCTTAGCCCCCAGGCCTAAAAAGGACAATGCTGCAGCTCCCAAAATGCTGCTACCCAGTGACAGAGTACACATTACAATAATCGGGGCAGTTATATTGGGTAAAATATGGCGCATTATTATCCGCCTGTCACTAAAACCGAGCGCCCGGGTAGCTTCAATAAACTCTTCTTCCCGTACTTTCAACACCGCACTGCGTGTAACCCGGGCATATCCGGGGATGCTCCCTAGCCCTACTGCTATCATCGTATTGACCAGGCTGGGACCGAGTATTGATACTATCCCGATTGCCAGCAGTAAGAACGGAAAAGACATTAAAACATCAATAATTCTCATAATAAAACTGTCAGCTTTGTTCCAGTAGCCGGCGACCAACCCTAAAGTGATTCCACCGATACCGGCAATAAAAACCGCCACAAACCCTACACTGATACTGATCCTTGATCCATAAATAATGCGACTCAGGATATCTCGACCATGCTCATCGGTGCCAAAAACAAAGTGACGAGAAGGGCCCTGTAATCTGAATTCCTGGTTCATATTTTCAGGATCATGGGGGGCAAGGAGTGGCGCAAAGATTGCCACAAAAACGAAAAATATTACCAGAGAAAGTCCGACGATCGCCCCTTTGTTTTTCTTAAACTCCCTCCAAGCAGTCGAGGCAAAAGACTTGGGTTTCAGCTGTTGTTGAGATCCGGCCTCAATATTAGTGCTCATATAATCTTCCTCCCTTATTCATACCTAATCCTAGGATCTAAAACGGAATAGACCACATCTACCAGCAGATTGCAAAGGGTAAAGCTGACGGCAATTACCAAGACCACTCCCTGAACCATCGGGAAGTCTCTCCGGTTTATGCCATTAATCGCCAGCTGGGCAATTCCTGGTAGGGCAAAAACTGTTTCGGTAATGATTGCCCCGCCCAGCAGCGAGCCAAAACTCATGCCTACCAGCGTAACAATGGGGATAAGGGCATTTTTTAACACATGCTTGTAAATAACTATCCGCTCTTTCAAACCTTTAGCCCTGGCCGTACGGACAAAGTCTTGATTGAGCACCTCTAAAACAGAGGAACGAGTCATTCTTGCAATTCTGGCTCCAGTCAGCAAACCTAAAGTCACTGCCGGTAATATTAATGATTTAAATCCGAAATACCCGGAAATGGGCAGCCATTTTAAGCCCACCCCAAAAACCAGCATCAACAGCAGAGCCAGCCAGAACGAGGGCATGGAAACCCCCAATAAAGCTCCAATCATGGCTACATTATCCAATATTTTTCTGTGGTTCAGTGCTGCCATTATCCCTAGTCCCAGACCAATTATAATCTGTAGCAATACTGCCAGCACGGCAATTTTAAATGTCAGTGGAAATCTATTGACTATCTCCTGTGTTATATCTCGGTTTGTTATCAAGGAACGACCTAAGTCGCCGCGTACTGCATTAGATAAAAAGTTGAAAAATTGCACATGGAGAGGTCTATCAAGCCCCAACTGGCGGGTAATTGCATCGACAGTTTCTTGGGGAGCAAATTCGCCGACTATCAATCGCACTGGATCACCTGGTATGGCGTGCAACATTAAAAAAACAAGCAACGACACTCCGAGAAGCACTGGAATTGTTGCAAGTATACGGCGAATAATATAGGTATACGACATAATAATCCCACTCCTTAAGATATTGTTAAGGGGCCTAGAAGGCCCCTTAACTTCAATATTTGTATGGCCAATAGCTTATTTCAGTTCAATATCATTCAGGACGAATCCGCCGCCAAATGGATTCATTCTGACATTCTCAACACGAGGTGAAAAGCCATGAATATCTTGTGGGAAGTACAGCACTACCCATGAAGGATTATCAGCCAGATATCTCTGTAATTCTTCGTAAATTGGTAAGCGCTCTTCCATACTAACTTTTTGGTGTCCTTCTTCAGCTAATCTTTGAACAGTTTCGTCTATATAATGCATACGAGTACCGCCATTATTAAACAGGAAGAACAGAATCTGCGGATCATACCAACCATAAGTCCATAATAGACTCTCATGCAGACCTTTTGGTGAGCCACTGGTCAAAGTAGCCTGTTCCATAACCTGAATATCCAAATCTACACCAACATCTTTAAGATTACTTTCAATGATTTCTGCAGTTCTGATTTGGATTCCTTCATTTAATACCCACATACTAACCGCCAAAGGCTTGCCGTCTTTTTCGTAAACACCATCAGCATTCAGCGCCCAACCGTCATTTTCCAATACCTCTTTGGTTTTAGCTGGATCATAAGGATATTTAGCCTTGAACTCTGCTTCTAACTCCTCGGAATAGCCAGGAATACTTGGAGGCAATGCACTCCAAAGTGGTTTTGCCAGACCTTCAAGAGCAGATTCAGTGATTGCTTCTTTATCAATGGCGTACTGCATGGCAATACGGACATTCTTGTTGGTCCATGGCCATTTCTTCATGTTAAAGCCCCAGTAACGCAAACCATTTGATGGAGACAGGATTACATTAATATCTGTCTCATCCTGCAGGCGCTTGGTCTCCTGAGGTGGAACTGCGGCATAGTCAACAGTACCCTGTTGCAGTTCTAAAATTCTGGTAGCTTCATCAGGAATAATACGGAAGGTCAGCTTATCAAACTTAGGAGGTCCATTGTTATCCCAATAATCTGCTCCCCCCCAATACTCAGTATTAGCAACATAAGTCACATGAGAACCGGGAACGTAATCGTCTAAAATCCATGGACCGGTTCCGCATGGATTCATACCATAATCTTCACCGTGTTCCTCGCGGCAGCTTGGACAGTCGATGGCAAAGAAAGAACCACCAAGAGTATTCCAAATAGCACCATCTACACTATTGAACATGAATTTTACCGTGTAATCATCTACCACCACAACATCATCAATCGCACTTATCATGTGGGCATTGACAGAAGGCTTATCCGGATTTTTCATGTGGTCGAACTTATGCTTAACAGCATGAGCAGTAAATTCTTCCTCATTGCAATGGAACATAATTCCCTGGCGTAAGTTGAAAGTCCACTCTAAACCGTCATCAGAAATCTCCCAGCTTTCAGCCAGCTTCGGGCTAACATTGCCCTCTGTATCTATTTCTACCAGCGAATCGAAAGAGACAATAGCTTGGGTCTGATGCCATGAAGTTGTATCCAGATCAAAGGTAGCTGGATCATCTACTACTGCGTAGACAAACTCCTTTACATCATCTCCATTTCCATCGCCGTCTCCTCCGTCAGCAGCAGGCTGACAACCAGACAGTATAGTCACCAACATTAACACCACTATCAGCATAAGCGAATAACGCTTCTTTAGCATGCCGACACTCCTTTCTTATTCTTATAAACTTTTGATCTACTCTAAGATTTGATCTCCTAGTAATATTGGCTATGAAAGGCTAAATTCCTTTATATTTATACGTTTTTTTTTATAATAATTTTCACAATACATAAGCTGTCAAATGGCCTAAATTTATGGAAAATTAAATGGTTCTTAATGGAAAAAGAACCAGCTAATAATGTCAATTTGCCAATAAATAAGGAGATTATTGAAAATAAATGCATAGCATATCATTTTAGATACAGGATTCCTTTAGTAATACAATATTGAGATTATATACAATTAGATATATTTCTATCCTGAGATTACTGGAGATTTTATGCTCAATTAATCCTTATTACCAGCTAGCAGCATTTTTTTTGAGCAGCATATCACCTGGTTCTGTCCGCATAATATATAATAAGTAAGCTTCTAAACAATATATCGCATAAATATCTTTTTTTTGTCCGCCAGTCCCGTTCAAGTGCCAGCCCTGTATATACCCCCCATTTCGTAAAGTAATAATGATTATATCTCTTTGCAAACACGCCGCTTTTTTCATTTACCATATGCTTTAATACTTTTAACTGAGCATTTAGTACAGGTATGCATCGTACAACTCCGATTCTGGCTAACAGTTCCATGCGGTGCAGCCACATCATCCAACCCTTTCCATCCAATTCAAACAGATCTACGTTGAAATCGTGCATGCAAAAAGAGCCAGGGGCAACCATCTGTGACTTAAACAAACCACTAATATCAGGGATAGGCGACAATAGCACTAACTGTTTTATAGATTTAATAAGTAGTTTCAGGTTCTCCGGGTTTCTCCAGTTTTTTGAATAAGCCAGCAGCCTTAAATGGTATATCCCGGGCCATTTGACCCCCGGCTTAAAAACCAGCTTATTCTTATATACTGTTACAACATCGTCAATTAGTTTTGCGTTATGAACACTCTGAAAAGCTGCAAGCGCCACCTTGACCTGCTCATTAACCAGGCCATCTGGTGCTGACCCTGCATAGGCAAAAATTACTGCTTTTATCAGCTGTGAACCCCCTAGGCCCAGCTTATCCAGAATTTTACCAACTCTGGCTAAACAGCCGTGATCAAAGCTATCTGTTCTTTTCTCCAACTGATCCAGCATGTTGAAAACTACAGGATCATTGGCATCCAGCCCTTTCTCAGCCAAAACCCTGACCGCAGCCTCTACTCCCTGCTGACTGTGAATGTCTGCATCAATCCAGCCGTCAGGCCGCTGTAAATTAAGGTATTTTATTACTAAGTCATCTGTTAAAATTAACTGTTTGAGCTCTGCAGACTCCCTGGGGGATAACTGAGACAGTACCTCCTTTTTTACTCTGTATCTAATAGATGGACAAGCTTGATTTAACAGGAATTCAATTTCTCTTTTCATGCACACCCTCCTCATTATCTTTGTTATCCAACTGAGTTAGCATAGTAAAAGGATGGACTCCAGGCACGCGAACTCAATATGAAAAATGCCATCGAACAATAGCAAATTATGCCAATAACCAACTGTCCACAAGGGCAGTACAGTTAATTACTATTATAATTCAGGTAAATAATTTAGTGAAGTAACAGCCCCACCCTTTGTGGTTTTACCAGTTGTTGCTTAGTTCCACTGCTCCCCCCCTGTAAATAATGTATCTCTGCATTACTGCTATTGACTATAATCCTTGACTACTGAAAGAAACCATGTCATAATAGACCTATAGTCTAGACTATTAGTCTATTTAAATAGAAAGGGGTAGAAACATGAAAATAAAATTCTACGGCTATAATACATTTGTAGTAATAGCAGATGACATAAAGCTGGTTGTTGATCCGGGCTGTAGCTTCAGCTTCCTTGACTTTTTTAGAACTATACTTCCCAAGCAGGAATGGCATGATATAACCCATATCATCGTAACCCATGGAGATCCAGACCACTTTTGGTATACAGATCTGGTTGCTAAAAAGTCAAATGCGAGTGTAATATGCAACGAGAAAATGGTAAAATTAGTTGGTGACAAAAGATTTTTGCTGGGTCCAAGAGACAGAGGCCTGGCCTTTACTACATTGATCAGCAATATCGAAACGCTGGGGGTAAACGAGACAATTGAAGTTAATGGGGTAGAGGTTACAGGTTTAAAAGGATTACATGGACCATTGCCTATCAAGATAGGACCATTTAAAAAGATAATGACTCCAGGCCCCAATGAGCGAGTTGGTTTCGGAGAAATGGTTTTTAAATTTAAGCTGGCCGGGAAAACATTAGTAAATTTTGGCGACACCTATTTACTGGAACATGAATGGGATTCCCTGAAAAATGCAGATGTTTTAATGATACCTATCGGCGGGTATAACACCATGGATACCAATGATGCCGTTAAGGCAATTGCTAATCTTAAGCCAAAAACTGTAATACCATGCCACTATAACTGTCCGGCACTTTTTTCAAAATGTTATAACTATGTAGATACTGAACCGTTTAGGCTAGCTGTTGAAGAGCTGGGAGTAGAGTGTCGAATTATGAACCCCAATGACGAAATTACAATTTAGTTATAGCCTGCAAGTAAAGGAAGTCATCATTTAATGAAAAGAAAAAACTACAGTGAGAAAAAAAATGCTATTCAGCATGCTGCCAATGCTCTGTTTCTGGAGCAGGGCTATGAATCTACCTCTGTTGATCAAATATTGAACTCCTTAAATATTTCCAAGGGAACGTTCTACCATTACTTTGACAGTAAGGCTGAGCTGCTCGAATCTATTATCAATGATTTTACGGCCTCATTTGTTACTCACCTGGAGCCATTAGTTGGAGATAACAGTTTAACGGCCCTTGCTAAGCTAAATGCTTTTTATCTACTGAATCAAACAATGAAAGAAGCTAACCAGGGCTTTTTTTTACAGGTGATTTCTGCATGGTATCAGGATAATAACCTGATTTACAAACATAGATTAGATGAGACTCTTATAAATAGGCTTACCCCCTATCTTGAAAGAATATTAATACAGGGCAAAGATGAAAATGTTTTTGATATTATAAATCCATCTGAAACAGCAGTGCTGATAGCTCAACTGGGGATAAATTTGAGGGATAGAATGGTGCAAGAAGTTTTAAACAACGGACCCAATCTGGAAGCAATAGTTAGAACCTATGAAAGAAGTATAGAGAGAATATTGGGTATCCCCAGTGGCTCATTAGTTATATTCTCACGGGAGTTTATTGTTAAAAGCTGACTGGTTTGTCAAGCAGCTTAAATAGCACAAACTGTGAGTCAGGCAATAATTCCATAGGTAACTGATTGAACGAGGAAGACTCAGTGAACCAGTTATGTTGTGGATATTGCCTGATCTCTTTGTTTCGTTAGCGTAATGCAGCCACCGGCTTTTCTTACTTTGGAATCATGTATCCTTACACATATTGCTTTTCAATCAGGTATTCTTCAAACTTTGCCAGACTTTTGGCAAAGCTTTTTCTGCCAAAGCCCATCCTGACATACTGTCCTTCGTATGAATATATCTCTGCGGGTAAGAGCAGCACCCCTTTTTCTTCAACCAGTTTGTTACAAAATTGATCAACAGGCATTTTAATATTCATTTTTATAAACGCCACTGGACCTGCCATTGGCTTATTAAAGACAAACAATTGAGGATGCCTTTGAAAGAAATCATCAGCTGTTTTTAAATTTTGCTTTATGATATTTAGATTTCTGCGCAGTATTTCATCGCTGTGTTTTAAGGCTACAGCAGCAAGAAATTCTGAAGGGCCGCTGCTGCAAATGCTTGTATAATGCTTCATTTTAATCAGTTTTTCAATTAAATCGGCGTCTTTGGTAGCCACCCATCCTATTCTCAAGCCTGATAAGCCATATGATTTTGACATGACCCCTAGAGAGATGCCCTTTTCATAGCAGTCTGCAAACCAGGGTCTTTTAATATTATCCAATTCTATCCCTTTATAAACCTCATCACAGAACACATAAATATTATGATTTCTGGCAATTTCAGCTATTGCTTCAATCTCTTCTTTTCTGAATGCATAGCCAGTTGGATTATTGGGACTGTTGAGAACAATAAGCCTGGTATTTGGTTTTATCAGTTCCTTAAGCTCTTCAATATTCATTTGCCAGCCCTTTTCAGTCTGCTTAAGATTCCATTTAGAAACCTCACACCCAATGGAGTTAGCTACCTCAAAGAGCGATTGATAAACAGGAAACTGAGTAATAACATGATTACCTTTATTTAACATTACATTCATAAAGTTGAATATCGGCTCCTGGGCACCAGCATGTACAATAATATTTTCTGGAGTCATTGTAGGATATAGATCAGCAATTGCCTCTCTCAACTCAGGATTGCCAGAAACCTCGGTATAACCAAGCCACATATTTAAAAAAGGCTCTTTCAGGCCTGGCTCATATTTAAAGAGCTCATTGATAGTCATTGATTCACAATCTGACTGAGTCAGTAAATAAGGAGCTGTAAACTCATGCTTGCCAAAAAAGACTTCCAATTTAAAATCATTTAGCTTCAAAATACCTCACCTCGTCTATTCTGATATAATTCTCATTATAGACTATCCTGCTGCAGAAAAACATTGGTTCAGCTCTATTTCACTGTCTTCTGGAAATAAATGATGTACTTAATTTAACTTAACCCTCTCAATATCCTCTACACAAAGCCAGTTATCCATCTTACCATAATCGGTTTTATCAATGCCAAAAGACTCTATTCTTTCAACATTATCAACTGTTATTAGTATTATATATTTTTTACCTGCAAACTTATTTAACTGAGATTTTGATAATCTTAGTTTTTCCTGATTTTCTCTCACTAATTTAGCTGATTCCTCTTTAATCATTTTCTGAGAATTAAATACCTCTGAAACCACACCTTTAGCTTTAACTAAACCCTCTCCATTATTATTGATGAAAAAAAGGGTATCCCCAATTTCAACTCTTCCATAGGGGGTAATCCGACCAGCTGCACCTCTAATAATCATCTTCTTTTCTTTGCTTATTAATAATTCCATTGCTTTAGCCTTAGCATCAACATAAACTATATGATCCATTTGCAATCCACCCCTGTCCTCTATTCAGTTTTTGCAACCTACTGTATACTGTAGTGTCTACCCCTGGGTTAGAGTCAAGTTAATCTTTCTTTGATAAGCAAAGGTTTCGCTGATATCCATTATGATCACATAATACATATCTAAATAAGCTCAGGCATACTAAATACTAATATTACATAAGAAGAGGTGAATACTATCAGAATCGGTTTAGTTTTAGCGGGGGGTGGCGGAAAGGGAGCTTATCAAATAGGCGCATGGAGAGCTTTTGAAAAGTTTGGTATAGAGTTCAATGTAGTCGCTGGAACATCAATTGGAGCGGTAAATGGTCTGCTAATGTCATCAGTTGATGTTAATGAAGCAACAAGGATTTGGTTATCATTAGACAAAAAGCTGGACTTTGAAAAAGTAAAATCTGAAATCACTCTAAACGATTATATCAATATTTACACAGCGTATATGGACCCAAGCTACAGTGTAGAGCTGGTTAAATATGGGGGTTTATTCGATCAAACTGAACTTGAAAATTGCATCAGGCAACTTTTATATTCAGCAAATACATTTAAAAATTTTTATGTTTGTACAACAAAAGTTACAGAAAACCCAAGTGCCCAGTATTTTAACATATCAAAAATCAATATCGAAAAAGGTACCAAAGCTATTTTAGCCTCTACGTCAATACCAGTAATCTTTGAAGCTGTAAAAATCGGTAATCATTATTACTATGACGGTGGTCTGGTAAATAATGTACCCATTGAGCCAGTGATGCAAAATGAATGCGATTTAATAATAATAGTGTTTTTAGATCTAAAAGAGGTTGATAAATTGAAAATACACTCCAAAGTGCCATTAATTCCAATAATACCATCTGAGTCATTAGGAGACTTCAAAACAGGTGTTTTAAATCTGAAAAGAAAAGATGTAGAGAAAAAAATGAAGTTAGGGTATGAGGATACATGTCGAGTTTTATCTGGTCTGAAAGGTTTGCTATGTAAAGCTACTAAACCAAAATTAAATATAAGAGGGGGACTGTCGGATTAAGAAATTATTACCTCACTTATTGCTTGTATTTAAGTTATGTATATAAGCCTTAAGAACATGGCTCCCTGATGTGGATTAATAGTAATGTAAATCCCATTAAAGTTAGCTCTATTACTTTAATAAACATTGTGCTTCTGGTTTACAGCAGATATCCTGCTCTAACTTCATGCTTAAAACCCCAGACTTCATTATTATTTTTCTGGTATATTTATTGTACATAAATTTAAGCTTGAGATTTTTAATCAAAATATTAAGTTTAAGTTGTGCTGCATTTTTTTTATACAGCTTTAGATACCTGTCCACAGATTGATTTACACTTTTAGCTAATACTGCCCCACTTTTCAGCGCATAGCTAATACCCTCTGCTGAGCTGGGGCTGATAAAGCCTGCTGCCTCACCGACCAAAGCAATATTACCCTGGCCTAGATTTAGCTGTTTCAGCTGACGTGGCCTCATAATCCAGGCGCCTTCAGTCCTTACACATTGACCAAAATTATATCCATTGCTTTTTAAACTATCGATTAACAAATTGAATTTTTTATCACAGTTTTTAGTATCTTTAAGGGCTGTACCTACTACAGTGCAGTCTCTTTTTTGAATAACCCAGGAATAAAAGTCTGTAACATTTTCATCAAAAACTGAAATAAAATGAGGTATTTTTTGCTTAGATTTATACCATTTTTGAATTGAAACATATACGTCTGGCTGACTATCAGTGATACCACGCCTTACCTTTGATGTTGCACCATCTGCCCCTATTAAGAGCCTGGTCTTTACCTTTTCAGTTTTACCATTACAATATAAATCTACTTCAATGTAATCTTCACACTGGCGATAGTCTTTAAACAGGGCCTTGGTTTTAATTACTACATTATCGTCAACAAGAGAAAGCAGCCATCTATCAAACAGTTCCCTGTTAATATTAATATAATGTCTTTGGTAATATCTTGTCAGTCTGTTATCTAAGTCAACACATTTTACGCTGAACATTTGGGGTTCAACAATAACCTCTCCTGGTAAAGCCAACCCAAATTGGGCTAAAACCTTTTGGGCATCAGGGGCCAGCAGGCCACCACAGCATTTTGTTTTAGCACTGCTGCTTTTGCCTTTAAACTCTCGTTTATCTACTATTAAAACCTTAAAGCTTTTATTGAGCATTCTGGCCAGCGTAGAGCCTGCCGGGCCTGCACCAATTATGACTACATCATATGGCATGATGGCTACCTCCTCATTTTGGCTCATCAGGAACATACTCCAGTAAGTCGCCAGGCTGGCAGTTTAGGGCCTTGCATATTTTCGACAGTGTTGCTAGCTTAATAGCTTTTGCTTTATTGTTTTTAAGGATAGATACATTGGCTATGGTGATTCCAATGTGCTCCGATAACTCTGTCACACTCATTTTCCGTTTAGCCAGCATGACATCTATATTGACAATAATAGCCATCTAACCACCTCAAATTGTGTATTCATTTTCTTCTCGAATATCGCTTGCCTTGCTCACTAAATGAGAAAGAGCGGCTGTAACTACTGTAAAGGCAATACCGACAAAAGAGACAAGCAGGCCCGTAAAAAATATGCTGGGGTGGCTCATATTCAACAGGGCAAAGATAATGTGTATTACTAAAAAAAATGCTGAATCACTCAAAGATATGTAGGAAATATGCTTTAACAGCCTGGCATTTCTTTTAGTAAATGACTGATCCTGCTCAATTGACACGGCAATTTTCCATACAAGAAAAAGTACAATAAAGCAGGGTGCAATCGCAATATATACAACAGAAATCCAATGCCAACACCATGCCGACAGATGGGAGTTTTTTAGAACACTGTCAGCAAAATATGGAATCAAAAATATACACACCAGTATTCCACAAACAGTTAAACCAACTATAATAGCTTTCAGCAGAACTGCCAGCTGTTTCTGACTCATAATATCACTCCTAAACTGATTATATGATAAACGCAATATTATTATATGTCAATATATTTTTATTGTTACACGATAAAAATATATTGTGTTTCGTTAATACTCAACATTATATCAAGTTTATGCTCCATATAATACAGTTTAAAGCCAGTTATAGAACTGTTAAAATAAATCTATTATAATTAGCATGCAATATAACTCAATGGAGGGGCCACCTATGTTTAAAACAGCACCCATTACCGATGTTAAGCAAAAAGCTCTTATCTGTGAATCCATTCTCAGAGCCTTGCCTAATTGGTTTGGCATTGAGGATTCCATAATTAACTACATTAAGGAAACCCAGCAAATGCCGTTTATTGCAGTATACAAAGGGGATACGACGGTTGGTTTTGTGGCCATTAAACAGCATAATCAATATACAGCAGAGGTTTATGTAATGGGTGTATTGACTGACTTTCACCGCCAGGGAATTGGCAAACTACTAATCGAAGAATGTATCCAATATTGCAGAGATAATGACCTTGAATTTTTAACAGTTAAAACATTAGACAAATCACGTGAAAGTGAAAGCTACGCAAAGACAAGACATTTTTACAGCGCCATGGGATTTAAACCTTTAGAGGTGTTTAGACGTTGTGGGATGAGCATAATCCGTGTGTGTTCATGGTTAGAGTGGTTTAGGGCTTCGTTCCACTGAGGCTCCCATAATCAATACTATCTCTGCGTCACACGAAGAAATTTTCTCAAAGATATACTATTGTATTATCCTTGTAAAAAATTTCTTCTATTCCTTAAGCTAGCATCAATTCTGTGAGCCTCGGCTTAATGATGCTTGCAGGCGGTTAGATGGTTTTGAACGGTAGCTGAACAATAGTTGGAACGATAGCTTGGACAATAGCATGAACAATTGTCTTTTGCTGGGGCTGAAACCAGCCATGGGGACGGTTCTGTTGGCAGTTTTTCCAACGATACAAAGAATTGTGGCTAATCTATTGTAATAAACTTACTGCACTCCGCTTGCCGGAGTCAAACCCAAACTAGTTGCAAAGCAATTCCACCCCGTTTACCTTAATATTTAAATCCTTCCTCAGCAACTAAGTATGAAACAATCGTATTCTCATAATCATAGAGATTAATATCAGATATTTTTTCAACTAACTGACTAAATGTCAATCCCTCTAAATCTTCTACTACGCAATTTAGCATTTCAACTTCTGCTCGTTCAAGCTGAGTAGTGACAAAATTAGGAAATGTACTAAAAACATAACTAACTGACTGGTCATGTAATGTACTGCTATAAGAAACTCCGTCAAGTTCAATTATTAGATCAAACCCTTTTGGTTTAAACCCATCTACTGTTGAGTAATATACTAAACCACTTATAAAGCAACCATGTGTTTGATAATACAGATAATCTGAATACCATAATAATTGCATGAGCTTTGATTTACGAAGATTACCAACTTTTTGAGCTAAAAAATTAATCATGTCAACAACTTTATTGAGATTTAAATCAGCTTGAATATCTGCATACTCTGCATATATTGAACTAATTAAATATTCATTTTTACTTTTTTTGTATTGACACCTAGCTTTAGTTTTATATTTGTTATAAGCCTTTTTTGAAATACTTCCTTCCGATCTTTGCAACATCTCTAAAAACCATTTTGGATCTAAACTAATTTTTCTAAGCACATCATCATGCGCTCTATCTTGCACCTGGTGATTTTCATATCGTGTAATAGTAGCTCTACCCCAGCCTAAAATTTTAGAAAAATCCTTTTGACTCACACTATATTTATTCCTAATATCTATTATGTCCTGCGAGGTTAAAAAACCAAGTTTACTCCTATATGCATCTTTCATAGACAGGTCATTTTTCTTAATCAGATCCTCTGTCTCTAAAAACTCATCAGTATGACTACAATACTCGTATATTGCTTTAAACATAACTTCTTCACTTTTAAATCTAGTTTTTTCTGCAATCTCAAAAATATCTACTTCGTGATCTTGCATACATTGCATACATATTTTTTTTAGTGTTTTGATATGTTTCATTACATTCACCTCAGCTTGTTTTATATGGGAAATCTGCTTCCTTAAACCCATATTCTGAATAATGAAAAGACATTATAAATATGTAATTTTGCGCGGAACCTGATTTAAGCAAACTTACTCTAATTTTAATGTAAACATACTCATTGTTATAACTCTTACCAAATACTCGCAGCTCATCTTTTTTAGGAAATCGTAAATCTTTTAGTGTCTCAATATAATCATCAGGTTTTAATAACCTAAGTTCACGCTTTCGTCAGGAAATATATCAGCAATTGTATAACGGTTTGTATATTTCGGATTTTTTTCATAATCAACTCTACGTTTTTTTATAAAGTGGACTTGTACTTGACTATGATCAAGAGCATAGTGCAATTTTGCTAAATAAGAGTCAACCTCTGCTTTAGTTTCAATACGTTTATTCGTATTCTTAGTTAATGCCATTCTTATTGTATTACTCCTTATGTTTCTTGTCAACTTTTTTGGCATCAATTGATTCCAAATACTTAAGATAATAAGCAGCAAATATGATTATCATTATTTAGTAATTTTCTTATGCTGTATATATCATTAATTCTCTTTTACTATTGTCTGCCTCCTAATCAAAAAGCATCATCTGCTCATACTCTTTTTTCTGTTCAAAGGTATTCATGTATTGAAAAAGTTCCTTTGTATTGCTGACAATTCCATGTTTTTTACAGATTGATTTAAACAGGGTCATGAGTTGTTTATTATTATCGCTATTTAATACATAATTATATCCATATTTTTTGTGATACTTTTCTTTAAGTCCAGGAAAGAATTGATCGAGTTTTCTGTAAAAGTATTCCCTATTACCTTCTCGTAAAGTGAGGCTAATGCCAAAGCAGAGAATGCCGTAAACATGAGCATCAATACAATAATCCAAAATTCCCCGCAGATTCTGTTCAGTATCGTTTATAAACGGCAGCAGCGGACCAAACCAGACCACGGTGGGGATCTGCTCTTGATGCAGAATCTTCAGGACTTCAGCCCTTTCCTTTGTTGTTGAAACATTGGGCTCCACTATTTTGCACAATTCTTCATCATAGGTGGTTAAAGTGATCTGCACTACGCATTTTGCTTTTTCATTAATTGACTTTAGCAAATCCAAGTCGCGTAATATTCGATTTGACTTTGTTAAAATAGCTAACCCAAACCCATGTTTATTGATAATTTCTAAGCACTTTCTGGTATAGCCTAACTCACTCTCGAGGCCAATATAAGGATCACTCATGCTACCAGTACCGATCATACATTTTTCTCTTTTGCGTCTTAAACGATCTTCAAGCAGTTCCGGGGCATTGATTTTCACTTGAATATCCTCGAAATCGTGATCCATATTGTAGCACTTACTTCGACTATCACAGTAAATACAGCCATGGGTACAGCCTCGATAGATATTCATACCATTTTTAGCACTTAAAATGCCTTTAACTTTTTTAAAATGCATTTAGCATACTCCTCACTCTACACTACCAATGAGCTAAGTAAAAAACTAGACCAATTCAACATTTGAAGTTTTCGAAATATATTTGTCACTCATTTCAATAAAATGATTAAAGATATGGTTCAAATCACTTCCAAAAGGGGTTATATAATACCCCTCTTTTCCTGCTACTGACATTTTTTTGACGGCCTGTCTTTCTTGCAGCATTGCCAGCTTTCTATTGAGCTCTGTTTTGCTGATATACTCAATACTATCTGCAATATCAGTATAGCTGGCATTACCAGACACAATAGATTGAATTATCTCAGGAACCCACTTCTTTCTGAAAATATCATGTATTAACTTAAAGCCTTCATTCATCTTTTTGCTCATTTATTAGCCTCCAGACAACAAACATATTTGTTCCTTTTTGTTTCTTCTTTCTTGTATTATAATAGAACAGAAGCAGAATTTAATCAAGTAAAACGGTTGAATTATAGTGCTCAGAGTCTGTAAATATGCACCCACATCAAATTGCTAATTGTATGTTAATTTAAGGAGGAGATTCAATGGGTGAAAGAAAATGCCCGGTAACAGGTGCAACCAGTAAAGTGAAAGCGGCAGGAACAACTAATTCTGACTGGTGGCCTAATCAATTAAACCTGAAAGTTTTGCAACAGAATTCAAGTAAAATTAATCCAATGGATGAGACATTCTGTTATGCAGATGAATTTAAGAAGCTGGATTATGAGGGATTAAAGCAGGACCTATATGCCTTAATGACCGACTCTCAAGACTGGTGGCCGGCTGACTATGGCCATTATGGCGGACTTTTCATCCGCATGGCCTGGCATAGTGCCGGAACCTATCGAATATTCGATGGCCGTGGCGGAGGAGGAACTGGAAACCAAAGATTTGCCCCGCTTAACAGCTGGCCTGATAATGCCAATCTTGATAAAGCTCGCCGCCTGCTTTGGCCCATAAAAAAGAAGTATGGAAAGAAAATTTCCTGGGCAGATCTAATGATTCTGGCAGGCAACTGCGCACTGGAGTCGATGGGCTTCAAAACCTTTGGTTTTGGTGGCGGACGAGAGGATATCTGGGAACCAGAAGAGGATATCTATTGGGGCGTAGAAAAGGAGTGGCTGGGTGATAAGCGTTATTCAGGCGAACGTCAATTGGAAAATCCATTGGCTGCCGTGCAAATGGGGCTTATCTATGTCAATCCGGAAGGACCTAACGGGGTGCCAGATGCTGTGGCTTCAGGCCAGGATGTGCGAGATACCTTCGCCCGTATGGGTATGAATGATAAAGAAACTGTAGCTCTGATAGCAGGTGGACACACCTTCGGCAAATGCCATGGTGCAGCCAGTGCCGACCATTTAGGACCCGAGCCTGAGGCAGCCAGTGTTGAGGAAATGGGTCTGGGCTGGAAGAGCACTTATCAATCAGGTCATGGTGATGATACCATTACCAGCGGGATTGAAGGCCCCTGGAATCCAACCCCAACCAAGTGGGATATGGGATATTTTGATACCCTATTTGGTTACGATTGGAATCTGGTCAAGAGCCCTGCTGGAGCCTGGCAGTGGGTGCCAGCAGATCAGCAAGCCCACAATATTCCCGGAGCCCAAGATAAATCAAAGACACAGCCTCCAATTATGACTACCGCTGATCTCTCTTTGAGAATGGATCCCATATACAAGCCAATAGCAAAACACTTTCATGAAAATCCTGAAGAATTCGCCGATGCGTTTGCCCGAGCCTGGTTTAAATTAACCCACCGAGATATGGGGCCAATTTCACGATACCTTGGCCCTGAAGTGCCTGACGAATCTTTAATCTGGCAAGACCCAGTACCATCAGTAGTTTATGAGACAATTGAAGAGTCAGATATTGCATATTTAAAAGCTAAGATTCTGGAGAGTGGCCTATCCATTTCTCAACTGGTGACTACTGCCTGGGCCTCGGCAGCTACTTTCCGTGACTCAGATTACCGAGGTGGAGCCAATGGAGCCAGGATACGATTGTCACCCCAAAAAGACTGGGAAGTAAACCAGCCAGATGAGTTAAATAAAGTTCTTACTGTTTTAAAGGGTCTTAAAAATGACTTCAATAGCGCTCAAGCTGGACACAAGAAAGTATCTTTAGCAGATTTAATTGTCCTTGGCGGTTGTGCAGCTATAGAAAAAGCTGCCCAAAATGCTGGTCTCAATGTAACAGTTCCTTTTACCCCAGGCCGAACCGATGCAACGGCGGAGCAAACAGATATTGATTCCTTTGCGGTACTCGAGCCGTTAGCAGATGGCTTCAGGAACTATCAGAAAAGCAAGTTTTCAGTTAACGCTGAAGAACTATTAGTTGACAGGGCTCAACTGTTAGGAATTACTGCCCCGGAGATGACCGCTCTTATTGGCGGGCTGAGGGTTTTAGGAGCTAATTATGGTAATGCTCCTTTTGGAGTATTAACTGAACAGCCTGAGGTATTGACTAATGACTTTTTCGTTAACCTGCTGGATATGAGCACTAAGTGGCAGCCATTAGAGCAGGACGGAGATAAATATGCTGGCTTAGACAGAGCTACCGGAAAACGAAAATGGCTGGCAACACGCGTTGATCTTATTTTTGGCTCAAACTCTCAACTTAGAGCATTATCTGAAGTCTATGCCAGTGATGATGGTAATACTAAGTTTATCAATGACTTCATCAAGGCCTGGAATAAGGTAATGAATGCCGATCGCTTTGATTTGACAGAATAAAAATAATTAACCAGCAAAAAAGAGCCTGCACCAGCAAAATTATTGCTAATGCTAGGCTCTTTTTAAAACCCTTCAACCGTTTTCCTTGCTTCAACTTCAAAGGCTGTCTGTCGAATGACTGGTTATTCGGTTATTCTTATTTTGCAATCTTCCAGCTATTGCTTTTCATTCTTTTTTGCCAAAACTTATTGTATTCCTGGTTACTCTTAAGGAATGTCAAAAAATTTTTCGTAGAAATAAAATAACATATAGCAATTTTAATGCAATTTTGTCATAATGATAAAGGAACACAGTCTATAATATCAGACCTATAAAGGAGTGTTATACTATACGAGAGCGTAAATCAGTTTATTTGAGATGTTTTAAAATTGAGGATTTAGAGGACTATTACTACTTAAGGCACCCTAGCCGGTTACACCACAAGTTCAATGGACCCTATTTCGAGCAGGAAACTGAAGAGCAATTAAAAAAGCTCATAGAAAAAGTAAGAGAAAAACTACTAAACAATGACAAAGCCATTCATCAAAAAAGAAGAATAATCGCTGATCAGGAAACTGATCAAGTCATAGGTGAAGTAACCTGTCACTGGAGATCACAGGAAACACTATGGATGGAAATCGGAATAGTAGTCTTTAATGAGCAATACTGGGGTAAGGGTATTGGGTTTCAAGCTTTGCCAATGTGGATTGATGAGGTATTCTGTCAATACCCTGAGATAGTGAGATTAGGCCTTAGTACCTGGTCCGGAAACACCAGAATGGTTAAACTGGCTGAGAAAACAGGCCTTAAATGCGAAGCGGTTTACAGAAAGGCCAGAATAGTTGAAGGTCAATACTATGATTCGGTGAGTTATGGTATTCTACGTGAGGAATGGTTAAACCTACGATCAAAAGATTAGATCATGATTAGTATTAAAGTTGTAATGCAAGCAATGATCTGCTAACAGGCCCAGTAGGCTTCTTCAGATAATCTTAATGATATTCTTTAATCCCAAAGAGCGGGCATATTCTTCTAGTAGGGTCAGCTCTGCCCTACTGGGTTCCTTCCCTTTAAGCTTTATAGCTCTCTCCTCAGGCAGCCCTCTGGTGTGAACTCTGATTAGTTTTAAACACACCTTTGGGTATGGTTTGATCAGGTCCGCAATTTTCTCTAAAATACCATATTCATCATAATGATGCTTAATAGATACTAAGCGCACCTCCTCAATCTTATCCTGTTGGAGTAGTTGCGCCAGGTTTTTAAAATGCTCATCACCTATAACAAATCTTTGCTGATAGTTCCTTGCTAAGACTACCCGTTGATTGAGAAAACCTGAAAAACACAGCTGTTCTAAAGATTGGCCCAATCCCTTGATATCAAAAAGAAATTTATCTGTCTGCTCAATAAGGTTTTGCAGTTGGTTGTAGTTAAAGAACCCATTGGTATCTACATAACAGGTCAGTCCTAAATCGTGTACCTGTTTAAAAAGCTCAGTGAGAAAATGTTGATATAAGGTAGGCTCCCCACCTGAGACAGTAATACCTCGGATAAAAGGCATACTGTTCTTTATAACACTTACCAACTCCTCAACAGAAAACAAGGTGGACTCCCTGCTTTTCATAGGAATTGTTTCGGGATTATGGCAATACAAGCAATTGGCATTGCAGCCCTGCACAAAAATACTGGTTCTATTCCCCAAACCATCTACATTAGCAAAAGGTATTATCCGATGTACTGGTAATCTCATTTGCTTATTTTCTCAGCCTACGATCAAATACCTGGCTATTATCTGCAGTGCCCATACCGTAGATTGTCGTATCTCTCAAGACAGCCTGATCACTCCTCAGTTTCTCTACTTCACTCTTCTTGACTAAGTATCCTGTAACCCGAATTAAGTCCGAGTTCTGAAGGTAGGTGGTAATATACCTGTAACCACTGGCAAATGCCCCCTCAATGATATCTAAAACAGCATCTGGATGAGTTAGCCAGGTTTGATCAAAGGCAAAAAGATCTCCAGTACCAGATGGAAAATATCGATGAAATGGAGCGGACTGTTTTAAGTGATCAAGCAAGGCAGGCTCCTCACCTACTCTAATTCTATGGGCTGGAGTATTCTCTTTATCCTCTTCATGTAATGAAGCACCGACCTGGGCATGAAGGAGATATCTGTCATTGGTTCTAGTAACGTATTTGCCTTGATGCTCAGCTACAATGAGCTCAATTGTCTTCATGATTAAATGGGCTATCTCATCGCCCCTGATAGATGAACCAAATGTCTCATTTAATCCCTCTAAAGCAAGCATGCTATTAACCGCATCAGCAAGACCAACAATACCAAACATGGCTGTGAAATTGTCTTTACTGATAAACCCCTCTTTTTGGAGAAAACTGGACTCAAAAAAGTTCGACTTCTCAACTATAAAAGCATTCCTCTTATCCATAATTGAAAGCATCAACTTTGATACCTTGGGCAACAGTTCATTAATTAATATGTCGAGGCTATCTGCTTCTTTAGCAATAGTACCCAGCCTTAAACGTGATAAAGTGTAGGCCCCACCTGCTAAAGGTAGCGCGTTGTAACAGCTACAGATAGCATGACTACCAATTTCGCTATTGTAGTATGCATCATTAGAGAAGGATGGTTTGGACACCTGTAAACAGGCAGCTACTGCCAGCTTAGCAAACTCTCTCGATGTTTTCTGTTTATCATAGCGAATGCTCATATTAGGCGTTGGATTACCCAACTCCACAACAGCCTTTAATATCAGTCTCCCAGCGTTGCTTTCTGCAGGCCCGATGTTGGAATGACAGAAAGAGTCAGTGATGGTTTTGTCTATATGGTTTAGAAATCGTTTAATTTTTCTATAGTCCTCTGCTTCATCAGTTAAAAATGGTTCAATTAAGCTATCTAAGTGTCCTATAAAAACCGGAAAGGAAGTTACTGAGGGCACATGAGTATACAAGATTAAGAGCCCATCTAACAGATCGTCCAGGTCTTGAGGCGGATCTAATTCCAGAAACCTGCAGCCATTCTCTACAAACACGCGGTAGTCTGGCACAATATACCTGGGTCTGTACAGGGCATAGCCTTCATTTAAATCGCAGATCATTTGCTTGTTAATGTAAAACAGCTCTGTTTCAGTATAGTCCAGAAGCTCGATGGGAGATATAAGTCTTTCAGCAGTATTCCCCAGGCTAATTAATTTTTGCTGCGGAGTCAGTGTTGGACTAGTTACAATTTCAATAATATCCTGAAGATTAGATTGCATAATATATCACTTCCATTATAATTTCAATAAACCAGGAGTAAAACAGTTTAATAACATAAGTATACCCGAGGCTATTGAGTAGTTAAAGCCAAATGTGCGGAGGAGTTTGTTGCCCCCCTGACGCAGCTTCTTTTTTTCAGGGGAGCAGACTATTAGCTTATTCTGACTTTAAAGTCAATATTATAGAAGGTGAATTTGCCCAGCATATAGATCTCTATTTTTTCACATCAATTATTGGAATCCATATTTCAACAATTGATTCTTCACTGTTGCCTTTAAATCTTTCATCATAGTACTCTACCGCGTAATGCGCTCCGTTCTCGAAAAGCCTCTCAGCATAACGGTCTTTATGCTTTTCCAACCATTGCTCAATTGCCTGATTACTGCTTTCAAAGCCTTTCGCAACAAAGATGTCAAAACAGGCATATTTGGAGGCGGGTAATTCAATCCGTTTATGTCCAACAAAACTGTCCTTTTGCTTGACATTAAAGCCAATATAGCACTCATTAATCCCTGCTCCACTCAGTCTCACTTCATAGTAATGATCAGAAACTCTGCCCTTAACCCCATCAGCTAAGTTCATAAACTCTTCCCAGAGCTCATTAGTTTTTCGGCCATCACCAGAAACACCTGCAATAATTAATTTGCCCTGATCCATTATTCTCGGTTCCATATTAATACCCCCTAATGTTTTGTTTCGGAAATTTGCAATAATGTCTTCAATAGACTGTGACGAAGGGATATATAACATCTTTCTGTACTCTCGAGGAGAAACACCAAAATAATTTTTGAAAATTCGTGAAAATGACTGATGAGATGAGAAGCCGCAGTTAAAGCATATCTCAGTAATTGAGTGATCAGTATTATAGAGATATCTGCCGGCCTCCTGAAGACGCCTTTCTCTGATGAAATCCGTTATTGTTTTTCCAACAATTTTGGTAAAAATACGATGGAAATAATATGGTGAGATATTATATTTTTCAGCAATAGTTATATAACTCAGGTCCTCTTGAAAATTATGGTCGATGAATTTAAGTGCCTTAATTACAGATTCCAATTTTTCCAAAATATAGACCCCTCCTGTCATGTAAGATTATATATTAAAATAATCTTGCTTTCTTAACAAATCTTGCTAAGACCTGGCCTGGTCAGATATTTTTCTTCATTTCGACATAAAACAATGGCTAAGTAGGCAATAAAGCTACCAAGTGATGTAGCAAATACGCCGATCGCTATACCTTAAGCAGTTTATAAACAGTACTGATGCCCTTGGCTTTCTCCATAATTAAATTACTAAAATTAGAGCCCTCTTTTTTCTGCTTCTGTTCTAATAAAGTCTGGTAAATACCATGATGTACAACCCGGTGGCACCTCTACATCCTTAAATAGCTCTGTATCTTCACCTAAAATAATCAAACGGTCTCTATAAGCCAAATTATAGACACCAATCCAACCTGCTGTCATAACCATGGTCTCTTGGATAAGACGCCTTTCACTCATGATGGTCTCTTCTATAACACCTATAATCTCATCCGTATTATCATGCCCCGTCTTACCTGTCCACCTTATGCGGTACTGGTGGGTCCAGAACAGCTTTCTTAACACTGGCGATTCGGAGGTTCTCCACTTTTCAACCATAGCTATTAATTTTTTTGATTTCTTCAATTGATTAGCATATAACCAATCTAATATCTGATTCCATTCATCTACTCTTTGGTTTTTTAAATCAGTAGCGATTTTATCCATAAAAACCTGATCAACTAACTTTCGGTCCAAGATTAATACTGCTAAGAGTCGGGGGTAGTACTGACCAGTTTCCCAAAGTTTTAGGGCTAAAGTATGGTTTTTTTTAATTTCCTTGGCAAGTTTTTTTAGATCACCAAATTTGCTAGCTTTATTAATTTGTGCTAAAGTCTCCGTTAAAGTATTCATCTTTTAAGCCTCCAATTATATCCAATACAAGCATCCCTTATTAAATAAGAATACATTGATTTATACCCAGTATAACACTATATACGCTTCCTATTCTTTCGCTAGCAAATCGACCACCACAAGCTGGTATAGAATTAAGAAGTAATAATAAACAATTATGGTAATTTAGTTTGGCAACTAATTTTTTATTGATATAAGCTGCAAATAAATTGCTAGACACCCTCAAAACATCTTTATACCATGGCTCACAGAATTGAAGCTATATTAAGCGTAACTATAGTCACAAACATCATAGATATAGATATATGTTTTTGATTATTGTTACGTATTACAAAGATATAAAATTCAATCTGTAGTAAAAAAAGCCATCTAAACACTAGCATTAAACCATTGCTTCGAGATTATACCTTGATTAAGCTGTAAGAAAAGGCTTTTATTAAAACATATCTCAGCTGTAAGTTTGACTCCATCTATAACTTTTCAATAGTAAATTAACAATTATTTATCTACTGACATTAATAAATTCTCCACTTTATATAAGAGATAATCAGATGGCTCCTCACCATTCACCTTTATTGCTATCATTTTAAGTAGGTCTTCGTCATTTAAACTGATTATTAGTTTACCATGCTCCTTTAAACATCCCAAAGCTGCTTTTTTCGCATTGGGACTGAATCCAAGCCTTGATATTATGAATGCTACATTTCTCAAAGACATAGAAAATAAATACTTTTCTGTTGTATAAATCAAATTTTGAGAAATATAATCAGAATAGTTTTTGTACTCAAAGACTATAAACTTTGTATTATAAAAACGCATCAAGAATTTCCAGAACTCTGTTGTACCCTTCAATCCACATAATAAATCCATACAGAACATATCATCACCTGTTCTATGTTGCTCAGATATTTGTGTAAACTCTGTGTGGAACAGATAATTTACTATTTCTGTACAAATAATTTCATAAGTCCTAGCACTATTTCTTCCTTTTTGGCATTCATCAAGCTTATTTTGAAAGTATTCTAATTTAGCAAATGGAGTTTTGGTCTTATATGAAGTCCTTTTACCAACATTATAACTCAGGTTTATTGGTACCTGTCCTTTAATGTCAATTATAGAATACGGTAAATACTTGCTTAGTGAGTTTATAAGGTCATTGTTGTTGTTGCAGAGATATATTATATTACTAATGTCCCATATAGTAATTTTATACTTGTCAAATACCTCATGGATAAAAGATTCCTCTACTTTACACAAAAGAATAATAACAAATGAGATCTTTTTATATCGTGGTTGGCTATCTAAAGCTTCTTTATAGCTAATAATTTGGTTTAATGCAGCATTTATTGTACTATGTGGATTATAAAGTCCTCTATAAACTTTTACTTCAAAAACAAAAATATCTTCTCCTTTGTTTGCTGACATATCAACCTTTATATAATCACTTAATAATACTCCAGTTTGTACATTCTTAAACCTCTGTGTTGATAATAGTGGTACAAAAAAATTCTCAACTAGTTGTCTTTCATTGGGGTGCTCAAAATATCCATCATTAAATGCCTCTCTCAATGTGTACACATAAATACACCTTACATCTCTAAACCACCCTTCTGAATATGATTCGGTACTCATTATACCTAAGTACTTCGTTAGACTACTATCAAAGAGTATTTTATGTTTTTCACTTTTTAAAAAATGTGCTTCATCACAAATAATCAAATCAAAAATTTCTAACTTTTCTGGTCTAAATCTATAGAACGCTTGATATGTTGTTATGCAAACATTACTAAACTCTGAGTCATTAAGGTTTTTAGAAATCCGCACATTCAATAATACCTTTCTAACTGCATCTTCAAACTGATAACAAATAACTCGCCTAGAGAATAGAATTAGTATTAAAGCATTTTTTTTCTTTTCAAGTATTCTTTCTATAGAAGATATAATAATACTTGATTTTCCCAAACCAGAAGCTAAATGTATCTTGGCCTTATTAACATCTGACCAAAAGAAAGCATTAATCTTCTCAACAGCCTCAATCTGATAGCTCCTTAACTTTATTTGCATGTATCTTCCCCCTAATCAATTTCATAAATACAGTATTTATCAGTGTTATCACCATTAAGCCGTGGCTTTCAGGATTGTATTAGATTTAGGAGTAGTAACGATTTCTGAATACAAAAATAAAACACTAAAAAATAAAACAATAGTTAAAATATTCACAAAAATAATACTTAGAGACATATCTGTTTTTAAATATTTTGGCGTAAGGCACCACAAGGTATAATTATGTAATCATCCGTTCTCTACATGCCTTAAGCAAACAAAAAGGTATCATAGTCATTTTTCACACACCTCAGGAGGTTTTACAGAGACACGATCAATATAAATGCTACCATCTAAAGTATTGTTGTTAAATAAGAACATAAATTGCTGCTCATATTGATTATAATACATGTCTTTAAATAATATTTTAAATGTAACCTCATCACAATTTACTGGAGTGTTAGGTTTAATTAATAGCTGATAAAGCATGATATATGATATGTCATTGGCTTTTAAAACATCAGTCTCATAATCAAAAGGACTGGCACAACCGTAAACAGAAGATAATGTTTCACACATAGGGGATAAATAAGCTTCAGACAAATTGGAAAGATACTTTCCAGTTAATTTGATAGCTGTCCCATTACCTATATTTTTAAAAGGAATATTAAAATATATAGTATTATTTTCCTTGCTTATTGTTATATCTGATTTGTCTATTATTAAATAGGGCATTGCAGCAATTCGATTGCACTCAGATTGTTGTTGCATTATTTCTTTATGTTGATACTCCATTTTTTCTATATTTTCTAAATGTTCTTTGAGTTGTTGTTTAAGTTGTAGACCAAATTGCTCTTTACTATGTTTTAACGTTGTATACAAGATTATAAGTGGAATTAAAGTGCTAAGTGCTATACTCAGCAAATCAAGTATTCCTGAGTCTCTTAATTTTACCATCATATCAATTATCATCATATTCCTTGTCACCGTACTAATAAAATGCCTTTCTCTTTATAATAACTGATTCACATAATATAAGCTAATGGATATTTAGCGTGTGATGCGCAGCTGGAGCAATTATGGAAGTGACAGTGGATTGAAAGCACGCTAACCACCTCAACGCCTCCTTTAAACTTTGCCATTCAGAATTATGCCGAGATATCAATAATTAGCCAAAAAATTTACAAACATCATATGAGCTGGCATAGATTAAGAAGTAACAATGAACAATTGATAATGAATAATTATGGTAATCAAGCTTAGCAAATTAATTTTTTATTGGAAGACTACTCCTAAATGACGTAACGCATCAGCCGTGGGAGGGTTCATCCATGGTGATAATATCATTCACTTTACCGTATTTCCCCAACAGCTTGCTTACGATATTTTTTTAAGGAATAGCTGATAACAGAATTCCCTTATTATCAATACTAAACTTCAGAATCGCCCACATATCTTCTACAGCATCATTTCCAAAGCAGGGCATATACATGAGCTGCATAAACACTGCGCCATAATAAATTAATTCCAGCTCCTCTTTCTTAATTGGTAAAATTGAGTTGTACCCCTGATAAAAGGCCTTTGCTACATTTTGCTTAAATTTTATTTCTTTTGTTCTCTTATTCATAACTGGGTAATCAGTGGATACCCAATATCGATATAAGGAGAACCCTGACCGGCATCATCCCAATCAACAAATATTACTTGATTACTATCTGCTATCATGGCATTATGCGGCCCGATATCAGTATGGATAAAGGTCTGTTTAAACTTATTAAAATCAGGTAATGAATCAATAATTTTATTGTATTCACTTTTAAACTGGTACTCTGCAAACTTGGTTTTCATGTCTGATATTATACTGTCAATATCCAAACAACTGGGAATATTGTAATCAGAAAATTGATGTAGTCGGGCGGAAGCCTGACCCAGCCTGTACTCATCTTCAATATTCTCCTGAAGCGGTCTTCCTGCTATTTTTTCCATCAGATATGCAAATTGGCCATTGATTTCTGAATATAAATCTCCGTTAAATGTTTCAATTATCTCTGGAGCTAATTTTGGATTTTTAGTATTAAGGTACCGCAGTGATTCTGTATATTTAATAATTAAATTCTCTTTAATTTTTGGGGGGAAGAATTTCAGGATATAATTACCACCGTCTGTTTGAATTATATGTACTGCTCTTTGTCCTTTAGAGCTGAGGTTTTTAACAGTGATGCTGCCTAAACCCCAAATCTCTGATACCTGATTAATATATTGCTTCATGTTCTCTCCTTTAAATGTTTGGCTATGTTGTTTTACATACTGATTTGGTACTTCTTCCTTGCAGTTACATGTCAGATGTGGACACGGTTAAAGTATTCAAACTCTCCTTAAATAACTCAACTGCTATTTGACGTAACACCGACTCCTCAAAATATTGCCACCAGTTCATAGGATTAAGAATATTGAGCTTCTTTATATACTCCTCCATAATTAGGTGCGATGCATAGGAATGAGGTAAAGCACTATCATTTGCTGCCTCAAAATGAAACTTCTCAAGCAAGTTTTTATTATTGGGGTAATAAATAAGCTCTACCAGTTTAGCTCTATATTCCAGTTGATAGCCTTTTAGTGAAGGGTTATGTTTAAAATCATAAAGATGTTGTGCTTCATGTTTAAGAAAACATGTTACAAAGTCTACAGAAGTATCATCGATTGCAGTATCCTCTCTGACAACATAATATAGTCCCTCTTCTTTAGCCCAGCCGCCCGCATAGACTACTCCAAATGTTGCAAAATAGGCCCAGCTGATCATCAGGAAATCGGAGATGTAAAAAACATTGACTTTTTGAACTCCATCAGGTATTTTTACCTGGTAAGATTTCTGTTCCGTATGCTTCCATATATATGGGCCATAAAAAGGCGACGTATCACCACCTAAGAAGCTATAACCTTTTTCTTGGAATTTATATTTAAGTTCTTTCTCAATTGCATCTATTGCATAATAGATAGAACCAGCTAAACATGATGACAGTTCTGCAATTAATCGTTCTTCAGCCAGCTTCACATCATATCCAGTTAATACAGCTAAATAATAGTTGCGATAAGATGACAAAACTATTTCAATCCATGGATCATCTGTTTTGGGTATTACCTCTTCCTGCCTTAGTAGAAATCGTCTTGTGTACTTTGTTTTTAAATCTTTCACCTCTTCTGTTTGAGGTTGCAAGCTTTCCAAATAGGCTATTGCCTTATGGATTTTCCCTTGTAAACATAATCCATAGAATTTACTCTTTTCTATTTTTCTCATCCTTTCCTAAAAAGTGTTTTTACCCATTGCCTGACCATTTGATTTTGCTGGATTACAAACTCTTGGCCTCTGGCATTTGATTTGAAGTAGCCGTCTTGCCAATTACTTTGCTTATGGCATGAGATAGTAAGGCTCTTAAACTCCTCTGGAAGTCCCCAATAAGATCTGTTTTTCTCACCGGCTTTTGTCAATACGCGATGACTCGCATACTTAAAAACACCAAACCCTGGATTATTATCGATAAACGTCAGGCTTTCCTTAGAGATGTATATCGTATTATTAAATCTACTTAATCTACTTGCCAATGCATGGGGATGATGCATTATCCATTTTTCAAGCTTCTTCTCGCTATCTGCTCGAATAATTTGGTCAATTTGCAGATAGCCATAAATTATATGTCGACCGAATCTATCTTTGGGATCAAACTTCAGCTCACCATTTCTTACTATTGTTTTTCTAAACCAACCAAAGAAAAGAAACAAATCACCTTCTTCAATTCCCTGATTTACTAAATGAGACTGCACTCGATCAATTTGCCCAAAAAGCCCTCGCCAGCCCTCTTCTCTGGGAAGGGCATTCCTCATCAAGTCGGGATCAAAGTGACATGTACAATTTGGAGTTAACACACTTTTCTTTCCGCCTTTTTTTAAATAATCACCTTTCAAAGAGCTCATTATAGTATGATAACTACTTCCATTGTAATTTATATCTGTGTATTTAACAGCTGAAAAAGAGTCTGGAATAGGTAACGAAAGCAATGTTCCATCTGGCATTATGGGACTGGCATAGCCCCCTGTTCCAGAATCAAATCCTTTCCTGCTTAAAATAACCTTCATTTGTACCACGTCCTCTCAGTTATTCTCTATTCTCATGTTTTAAGCTTTACACTCCATCTCTGTTCCACCCAATGTCAATTAAGTTAGTGGGATTATCACCTTTCTTATTGCTTTCAAATTTTGCATTATTTTAATGTCATTAAATAAAAAAGGCAGTAAAATATCAAACAGATATATATTGATTCTTTCATAAACATATAGCCAACAGCCGGTAGTAAAAACACAACAGAAAACCATGAAAAAGTTGAGCAGTCATTGTAATGTTGAAGTCAATTACTTCTACTAACTTAAATAAAGACTACTAAATTCCACCTGTGAACCGAAATAGCAGTTTATGTATATCAAATGTTTACTTGAAAAACACAGTCACCTCTACTATAGGCAACTGCTTATATAATACTTAATGATTTTCTTGCCCTAAATATCGATTAAATGATCAGACATAGTGTTATCATTAGCAGAGAAGACTCTGAAATATGGCTTTTCAAAAACTACTTTTAGCATATTTTCCAATATATCGCTACGATTGACAATCCCCAATTTATCAATAATCTGATGCTGAACTTCTTTATAATCAGAATGAACCTCTATTCTCTCATTTTCTAAGTATAGAATAGCTTCAAACATCTTTTCCAAGTCTCCCCCATCTGAGAACCTTAACATATCATGCCAGTAGGGATATTGAATAATAAGTTGAACTAGCTCGCTGAACGATTTAGCTATTTTGCCAGCCTGCCCTTCAGAACTAATATACACTATTGGAAACTTCTCTATGTTATCTCCCTTTTCTATGGCTGCATAAATTCCACCAGCAGCATTTGCTGCCAGTATAATAAGTGTTTCTTCAGTATTAAACCAATATTGATCTGTATTAGTTGGTTCTGTTGTTATGAAATCAAATAATTCTTCTAAACTTATTTTTATACTTTGATTACCTTTAATTTGGTAATATAACTTAGGCAACATATGATCACTTCCCGCTCTTTATTTCTATAATTGCTTGAAAAAGCAATACAAGCTTAACTTTATCATAAAAGTTGTCTATTATTGTGATAAATATACGAAAGACTATCTCCACCCAATACCCAAGTCTTGGACAAACTTGTTATTCATGAGCTTATACATCAAGGGCATCAGTCTTTCTTTAGGCATATTCTTATCCTGTTGAAACCAATGCTTTATTATTGAAATTGTAGCGCTGACGAGAAACTCCAATGCGTAATCCAATTCTTCCATGGGGGTTGCTGTTTGATCTTTGACAGATTCCATCATCATAGATTTAAATACATTTTTCATTTTAATGGCAAAGCCTGGATCACCTTTTTCACTCAGCAGTACCGAATAATACTCACTATGCTTCTCATAAATAAGAATTAAATTGTTTATTAAATCAGTTTGATGCTCTACTGTAACACCTACTGGTGGCAAATGTTCTACACCAGGCATCAGATCTTCCTCAATTTGCTCGAGTACATCATAAACATCTGTAAAATATGCATAAAACGTTGATCTGTTATATCCTGCCCTCATTGTAATATCTTTGACTGTAATCTTTTCAATCTTTTGCTGCTTGTATAACTCCCAAAAAGCATCTTTTATTGCTTGTTTTGTTTTAGCTGTTGTTTTAGGTTGTTTTTTGTTCATTTTCTTCCTCCGTTTATCATTAATCCAACACTTCTTACAGTATTGTTGATTGAATCATGCGTTTGAGCCACTTATACTAATACCATACAACAGGTTGTCGGAATAAACAAGTGTACTTTAAAATCTGAAAGATGGGGAGAACATTATGATTACAATTCTCTGCGCCGGTTCAAGAGGCGACTTCCAACCGTATATTGCTCTGGCTCAACAATTAATTAAACTGGGAAAAGAAGTACGTATTGTTGGCAACAAAAACTTTGAGAACTTCATCACTGGCTATGGTATTGGATTCCATCCAATCAGTGTTGATATATCATCATTGAATATCGACCCTAAGCTTCTTGAAGCAGCTGGCTCAGCAGATAATCCAATAAAAATGCTGCTTGCCTTCAACAAAATGAAATCATATGGCATTTATACAACAAAAGAATACTTCGAAGCATGTAAAAACAGTGAACTAATCATTTACCACCCCGGGTGTACTATTGGTTATTTTACTGGCAAACAGCTGGGTATCCCAACTGTGCTTGCTTCACCTTTTCCAATGCATAAAACTAAGGAATACTTATCTGTTGTAATGTATGGTAAATCGAAACCTACTGCTCTAAATATAAAACTGAGTTACACCATGTTGCAAGGTATGCTATGGATGGCTTCAAAGAGTTCTATTAAGTCTTTTTGGAAAAAACAGTTTGGAAGTTTGCCACAGGACTTCAGAGCCCCATTCGAATATCACAACAAATCTGAACAACCTGCTCTTGTTTCCTGTAGTAATTATATCTTTAAACGTCCTGATGACTGGAACGATCATATCCATCAAACTGGCTATTGGTTTGTTGAAGAAAGTAATGACTACAGGCCTGATCCTGCATTGGCTGCTTTTTTGGCAAGTGGTGAAAAACCAGTCTATATAGGTTTTGGAAGCATGTCTATGATGAAAAAGCACGATAAACTAGGTAAACTGGTAGTTGAAGCAATCACAGACAGTGGCAAACGGGGTATTGTCAGTGGCTTTGGTCAGCCTGCTAAACTTACAAAAGACATTTTCGCACTGGGTAGTATTCCACATACCTGGCTATTTAACCATGTCTCAGCAGTATGCCATCATGGGGGAGCCGGTACTTCTGCTGCCGGCTTTAGAGCAGGAGTTCCAAGTATCATTATTCCTTTTTCGAATGATCAGTTCGCCTGGGCCCATCGCTCATATGATCTAGGCATTGGTGTAAAACCAATTTATGCCAAAAAGTTAACCCCAAAGAGACTTGCCGCTGCTATTTCAGAAGCTTACAATCCAACAATTCAAACAAAAGCAAAAATGATCGGTGAAAAAATCCGATCAGAAAATGGGGCCAAAGACTGTGCCAAAATCATTATTAATATGCTTAAATAAAATATCGCTACTCCCCAGCCACCTCAACGGTTGACCATTATGCCTTGGCTCAAAGTATAATCATACTTTGTAAACAGTACCGATATCCTTAATTTTCTCAATAATCAGTTCACACAAAGTTATGGGACTTATCACTTTTGCTCCTTTGCCAGCACTGAGAAAGAAATTTGCATAGTAATTTAGATCACTTCTTTGTATTTTACAGGAGATAAAAGCTGTACCATCGCCTTTCTTTTCAATGTATTTTGCCAGATAAGGTTCCAGCTCACACACCCTGACACCCTCGCCTGTAAGTTCTACAAGCAATTCCTCTGTCAGTCTACTCTGGGGGATTTCAAACCAATCCTCCAGCTTTAGCTTTTGAATCTGATCTAATGGCTCCTGGGTAGATGACTCCACTTCGCTAATTCTGTCTACTCTAAACTGCCTTAACTCCTGATTCTTAAAACAATAGGCCGTAGCATACCAGTAGCCATGTTGAGTGTACAGACCAAATGGTTGTATCACCCTCGCTTTAGTCTTGTTTGTAGAAACATATTTAATCTGTATCGTATTGGAGCTGAGCACTGCTTCAAAGACTGATTTTAGATGTTCCAGAGTTCTCTCTCTTGGCGGCGACCAAAACATGACTTTATCTCTCATACTGTCTATGTTCTCTTTAGCATCTGCAGGTAAACAGTTATACAGCTTCTCTAATGCCGAAATACTCTCAATATCAAATGGTAGCTGATTGTAATTCTCTAAAGACTTATAAGCGAAAAACATCGCTGTAGCTTCATTCACGGTGAAAGATACCGGAGGTAAAACTCTCTCAGTTACAACTTCATATCCTCCTGAATTACCAACGGTAGCATACAAACTGACACCAAGATCCGCAAGCTCCAATAAATCTCTTTGAATAGTTCTTACCGAAACATTGAACTCCTCAGCCAGTTCCCGGGCAGTAAATTTCTTTTTTCGATTTATCGTCTGTAAAATTGTATAAAGCCTCTTAAACCTATTCATTTGAACACCTTTTTCCTCAACTACGACAGTATATGTCGTAATAGACTTATATAATAAGCTTAACACAAAAAGTAAATTAAGGAGAGTATTATGAACTTAAATTATGTCGGATCTGGACACTATTGTTACGCTAACTCTACCTCAATGGTGTTACAGTCATTTGATTATGAGTATCATTCAAGTTACTTAGAGAGTTTAATGATGATTGGATTCAGTGCGTTTTGGACTAAAGGCGAGAACAGCGTTCCTTTCTTTTCAAGCCCAATGCTTGATCCAGAAGAAGCTATCAGCTTTGCCTTGGATAACCTCGGACTTCGTTATGGAAGGTATTTCGATAGTAATTGTGAAGGAAATCATAGGGAAAAAGCACTGAGAAAATTACACGATCTCCTGACGGGCGGACCTGTAATTGTCGGCCCCTTAGACATGGGCTACTTGATCAGCAATCCTAATCACCAGGACTTGAATGGTGTTGATCACTATGTTGCTGTTTATGATATAGATGAGTACAATATTTACTTCCACGATCCAGCAGGGTTCCCGTTTGTACATCTACCTGTTGAGATATTTATGGAATCCTGTTTCGCCGAAAAAATAGTGTATAAAAGTGGATCATACTCGATGTGGGGAAAATTCAACAGAGTCAGGGCTACTGACGATATCCAAATTAAATCAAATGTCATAACAAGATTGAAAAACGCCATTGCCGGTGAAGATAATTTGCAGAATAGTTTAATTACAGGAGCCAATGCCTTTAATTATATGAAAAAGGTCATGCAACAAGGTAATCTACCCATTCATGTAGAGAATAATCTGAGATTCTTTAGTTTTCAACTGGCAGCCAGAAGATGCTCTGACTACTATAACTTTTTTAAGGATTACGACCAAGAGCTGGCTAATATCTTTTTGAACAAAGCTAAGGCATTTGGCGCTACTCAAACTTATCTTCAGGCAAATAAATTAGAAAAAGTGATAGCTAAGCTCGAGCTGCTTACAGACCTGGAAAATACTTTTAACGATTATGTTTTGAGTCTATAATCACCTTATTAAACAATTATTATAATCTGATACAAAAGACCCACTCAAAATCTCATTTTGAGTGGGTCTTAAAGACGTTTACTGTGATCCAATTAGGGGACCCGGGGTGTAAGCACTCTATATTTACTGCTAACTGTTCTCATGATCTACTTTATAGTCTCTTGTAATGTTGCTTTGAAATTTTTTATTGTATACCTCACTATATTCTTTAGAGCTAATTCCAAATCGATTTAAAACATCCGAATAGTACATCATCACATCGCACATTTCCTCTATGAACCTTTCTCTAACTTCAGGATTCTCCATAATTTGATTTTCGCCTTTCTTTTTGATGATGGATATCACTTCTCCTATTTCTTCAATCATGTACAATATGAATGTGCGACCATGCTCAGGTTCCATCGGTGACCAATTGTTTTTATTCTTCTCCCAGAGATCTTGTGACATCTTTAGCATTGCTTCAATGTTTATTGGATCTTTCATTATTTTTCCTCTCAACTCTACATCTCAACTACCATTATAGACTATGGTTTTCTTATAATGGGCCTAGGTACATTATTCTTGAAACTTTGCCTATCCTTGATAAACTTAAAACTTTACAACCCTGAGAACACTACTATTTCATATATTCATTTCTTTGTAATTCTACAACTACCTCTATGTGATGGGTTTGAGGGAACATGTCCAGTGGTTGTATCTCCCCTACCTGATACCCACCCTTGACCAATACGGCAATATCCCGGGCCTGGGTAACCGGGTTGCAGGAAATGTATATTACTTTTTGAGGCTTTAATTCCTGAATTGCAGTCAAAAATCTCTCATCGCAGCCGCTGCGGGGCGGGTCAAGAATAACTGTATCTATTGATTTTCGGGCTTTAGCCATTTCCAGCATAGTACTGCCGGCATCGCCACGATAAAAACGAACATTCTCAATTTGATTCAGCTTGGCATTTTTTATCGCGTCCTTAACTGCCGTTCGGCTCAGTTCCACACCGATAACCCGGCTGACATGGGAACTGATAATTAATGCTATTGTGCCAATTCCGCTGTAGGCATCCAGAACAACTTCGGTTCCTTTAAAATCTGCCATCTCTATCACCTTTCGGTAAAGTTTTTCAGCCTGAATCGGATTAACCTGATAAAAGGATTTAGCAGATATCTGAAATACACAGCCACAGAGGGTATCCTGAATGAATCCCTCTCCGTATAAAACCTGCTGTTCCTGGCCCAAAACCAGATTAGTTTTGCTATTATTAATATTTAAAACAATTGTATTTATCTCGGAGTGTTTTTTGAGTAAAGCACTGATAAAATTGTTTCTTTGAGGAAACTCTGTTGAGGAAGCAACCAGCACCACCATAATTTGCCGGCTTTGTTGACCGGTTCTGATCAAAACATGGCGCATGAATCCTTCACCAGTGTCCTCGTTAAAAGGCTTAATCCTCAGTTTAACCATCAGGCTGCGAATAGTAGCAATTATCTGGTCAGCGACCGGGTCCTGTATATAACATCGTTCTACCGGCAAAACCCAATGGCTGTGCTGTTCGTACATACCCGAAATTATTTTTCCACCCTGTCCATAGGTAAATGTTGAATGAATTTTATTGCGGTAATCATAGGGCTCGTCCATAGTGATAATTTCATTGACCGGGCCGTATTTACCCAACAGCTTTTTTACTGCGTTTTCTTTAAGCTCCTGCTGCATAGCAGCAGACATGTGCTGCAATTGACAGCCCCCACAATCTGCTGCTAAATGGCATTTGGGTTTAACCCGGCCAGGCGCTGATTTTTTGATTTTAACTACCTTGGCAGTCAAATGCTGCGGTTTTTTAATAACCTCAATAATAGCTCTTTCTCCTGCCAGCAAGTTGGGTACGGGCACCTCTTGATCGTAGATTTCTACTATGCCCCGGCCAGCATCGTCAATCCTCTGGCATTCAACCACCATTCTCTTGTTCTTGATGGGGGCTTTCCGGGTTATTTTTTTATTTGTCTTTACTTTATTTTTTTTATTCATACATTTCGACCTCGCTATTATTCTCAGCTAACTGCATTATACTATACATCTGTTTTTAATGAGTAGGCATGTGTTATTACTGAAAAAGCCCCTCAACTGTGCTCCTGGCCTGGTGGAGCAGGTTGGTAAATATACTGTTGATAACGACGAAAATCAGCCTCGCTGCAGGACAAATGCAGGGCTACACCTTCATGCTGGTATTTCATCATCTTGACATGAGCATGTTTATTAATGTAGCCTATCACCTTGCCACAGTCATACGGTATGAGCATTTTACAGTCGATATATTTTTTAAATATTTCATTGCAAATCAACTGACTCAGTTCATTAAGGCCGATTTTTTTTTTAGCAGAGATATATATATCATTTTCTACCCCCAGGTAAGGAGGGCTGAAGTCTGTTAAATCTGCCTTGTTATAAACCTTAATCACGGGAATTTTGTCAGCTCCAATTTGCTTTAAGGTGCTGTCGGTAATCTTAATTTGATGTAAATAGTTGCTATTGGAAATGTCTATGACATGAAGCAGCAGATCAGCTTCTCGAACTTCCTCCAGGGTAGAGCGAAAGGCTTTGACCAGATCATGCGGTAAGTCACTGACGAAACCAACTGTATCAGCCAACAGAAACCTTTTATTGTCTGGCAAGTTAATCTCCCGGACAGCAGTGTCCAGGGTAGCAAAAAGCAGGTCTTTTTCCAATACTTTTTTATCTATGGCACCGCTATACTCTTCAATCAGGGCATTCATTAAGCTGGATTTACCGGCATTAGTATAGCCGACTAAAGCCACTAATGGCAATCCTGAAGAGCTCCTCTTTTTTCGTTGAGTTGCTCTATATCTGCTGATCAATTCCAGCTCTTGTCTTATTTTGTTTTTCTTATCAATAATTCTCCTACGGTCCAGCTCTCGTTTTTGTTCACCCTCACCTCTGCTTCTGTTGCCGGCACCACCAGTACCGCCTCCCTGTCTGCTTAGAGCCTGCCCGGCTCCAATAATTCTGGGGAGAAGGTATTGAAGATGGGCCATTTCAACTTGCAATTTAGCCTCTTTGGTTTTAGCTCTTTTAGCAAATATCTCTAAAATGAGTGCCGTTCTGTCCAAAATCTCACAGTCAAAGAGCTTTTCCAGGTTTCGCAACTGCGATGGTGACAGCTCATTGTTGAATATCAATATTTCTGCAGCTGTGTAATCCATTAAACGTTGAACTTCTTCTGTCTTGCCTGAACCGATGTAATAGCTTAGGTTAGGAGTTTTCAGGTTTTGCTCGACTATACCGACAATCTCAAATTGACAAGCTACAGCCAGATTCTTTAACTCCGTCATCGACTCATTAAAAAACTTTTGATTATTTATGTTAACTCCAATCAACACAACTTTAGGTGTTTGCAGCATAATATCACCTCTATTTTTATTACTTGTTTCGTGTCAATGCAGTTGAATACATTGTAGCAGTATATCTTATTTTTTCTGGCAAAAAAATCAAAAGGTTACGCCTGTCTATGCGTAACCTTAATAAACATACTTAACAGTGGCCAAGCTTTTTGCTTCGCTCACCGATACTAGATATAAATATTAATGTAAGCATAAATGTACTCATTGCATTTATTATTATACTAAAGCTACTTTAATAAGCCCTAATACAGGCATAAATTACTGTTAATCTAAAATATATTATAGATTTCGTAATTTATAAATAAGCAATGATCACATCTACACCTCAATTCTAAAGTATTCTAACAGAATTATAGCAAACGATACTCACACTGGCAATACATTGAAACCCGGTATTTGTTCCTGTAGTATAATAGTCTGGGGGGTAATGCTAATGGAAAACAATAGTAAGCCAAAGCTACAGTTCGCTTTATCGCTCATTGCAGCATTAGTACTAGTATTATATGGGTACACCTTTTTACACGAAATAGGACATGGCCTGATAGGAACTATTGCCGGCGGCAGAATTACCAGACTTAAACTGGGGTTCGATGCCCGAATCCATATAGCTGATGCCAGCTATAATCAGGTAACCGGCCCGCTGATGAATGCTTTTGGGGCTTTGCTTCCTTATATCTGCTGCTTTTTTATGGCCGTTTTTTATCGAAAGAATATTAAAAACTATTTATATCATATCTTTCATTTCACTTTCTCGGCTGTCGTGCTCGGAAGTTTACTGGCCTGGATTTTTGTTCCCTTTCTGTATGCCAAAGGGTCTGCGCCGGTGGGTGATGATGTCACAAGATTTTTAACTCAGTCTGGTCTGCAATTTTGGATAGTACCGTTGGGAGCATTATTGCTGCAGCTGCTGCTTTTTTATTTTGCCTTTATTGTAAAAAAGATGCATCAGCCTTATTTTGAAATTACAACTAAGCTTGGACGCAGAGAGTAGATTTTTGAATTGCTTCTGCCAAACGAGTATCTAATTTTTCGATCAGTTCAGTAAAGGTAATTTTTCTGTTGAAAAAATTTACGGATGTCTGGCTGTCGGTATATATATTATAAGCTATTTGCAGATAGTATCCGGCTTTCTCCAATACCCCCGCTTGCCAAAAATACTCGGTCAGATACAAGGCTAATGATTGAATGTGAAGACGATGCCCACGATCACAGGCCTGTTTAAAACGGGAGTGTAAAAAATCTATGGACAGGTCTTTGGCTCTACCTGCTAATTTCAGCTTAAACATAGCTTCTACAACAAAATTTGGTGTGTTGTTATTGCAGCCAACGGCTATCCAGTTTTTGACTATGTCTGACACCTGCTCATCATCATAAAGATCTGCTTCAGTTTTAATAACTTCGACCAGCTGGGCAATAATTTTGGATTTGCTTTGTGCCTCTAAGGAATTGAGAAGTTTATCAATGCCCTTGTTTTTGGTACAACCGATTCGATATTTACACAATGTCAACTCAGCTTGCAGACGGGGAATCTGCGAAGCCGCAACAGTTCCTTCTGCTTCAGTTAACAGGCCAGAAGCTAAAGAAATATTGTTTAGAGCATAATGGCTGAGGGCCAGAGGTAGTTTTAACATATTCCAAGAGTTAATTTGACTTAATTCAGCCTGGTTTAAAGCCTCTGAGCAAAGTTTAATCACTGACTGATGATCCCCTAGAGCATAAAGACTCAGCCCCTGGTAAACGTAACAGTTAACAGCCATAGACTGACTCCGGCTGACCTCAAAAGCCTTTGCTGCTTCCTCAAAATACCTGGCAGCCATGCTATACAGTGCTGTGTTTTCCAACTGTTTTGCATAATGAAAATAAACCAGGGCTTTAAAAACTGTGGTATCCTGCTGATGCAGATTAGCGACTGCTCTGTGAGCCAGGTACAGGCTCTGCTCTGGCTCAGTCACGTATAAATCTAAAGATTTCAGAGACAGGTAGCTGGCTATAGAAGATTTTTCCTTAAGACCAGACAGTTTTAAGGATTCTAAGGCCCAGGCCAATAGCTCTTTGCTGTTATTAAGGTAGGATAGATGTCCTAAAAAATACTTTTGATTAGCTGTTTTAAAATACTGTTTAGGGATTCTGGCTACTGTTTGAAAGACAGTTTTCATCTCGGCAGCAAGCACATCTGACAAATGATTAATCAAGCATGCTACCGCTTGTTCATATAAAGAAGTCTCAATATATTGTTCCAGCCTGTTAAACCACGCTGCTTTTATAATAATCATAATTCTCTCCATAATACTTATATTTACAATATTGGCTTAAGCATAACAGAAAAAAAGAAAGCCGTCATTTGCCAATTTATTGTAATAGTATTGTTAATTGAGATTTATAACATTGGGCTATGGTCAGTTCTGCCCTAAAATAATTATATTTCTTTGGCATGAAAGCTACGGGCCAGGTAGATAAAAGGGGTATCCAGCGCAGCAACTACAAACTTCATTAAATAGGTAGTAATAAATATCTCTAAAACAATATCAAAAGGCAGCACTCCGCTAAAAGCTAAGAATGTGAAAATAACGTTGTCAATCAGTTGACTGAGCAGGGTAGAGACATTATTTCGCAGCCATAAATGCTGAGGCATCAGTTTTTTCAGCTTGTCAAATAACCAGACATCATGTAATTGGCTGATAACATAGGCAATTACACTGGCCAAAGCCACTCGAGGCAAAAATCCAAAGATTGTCTGAAACGCACTCTGAGCCATATCTGTGGCATGGGGCACAAAAAGTAAGCAGATCTGCATGATAATTGTGGTGGCAATTAGAATGAATATGCCCATGTAAACCCCTTTTTGAGCCTCTTTACGACCATATTTCTCATTGAGAATATCGGTGGCCAGGAACGATGTTCCATAAATGATATTACCCAGGGTTGTTACAAACCCCAACACCTCTACTGTCTTCATAACCTGAATATTTGCAACTATCGCTGCCATAGCGATCCAAATGTACAGACCTGTCTTTTTAAATATCAGGTAGCTGAAAGTTATTCCAGTAAAATTTACTAATAACAGAACTATCCAGAGCAGATTATTGTTCATTATTATTTTCCTTTCTTTCTCCAACTCCAAAATCAGTATTATGATAAAGAACATCTATATCAGGGTATTTTTTCAAATGGCCATATTTATTAGAAAACCACTTGATTAATTCTGTATCTCGCTGAACTGCAGTTGTGTTCTCGGTAAAGACATTTACTGTTCCATAGTTAAAATGCTTAATAAGCAATTCGATATCTTTGCTGATCATTTCTTCAGTTTGGCCCTTAATCCCCACCAATAAGCAGGGTGAATCGAAATAAGCCCGAACCTCTGCCACATCATGAAAATGAGTGTTTTTATTTAAGATTTTATTTCTAAAATCGTCGTCAAAGGTTTCTATCCCCACTTTAAAAATAATTGGTATCTCCATAAAATCTCTCATTGCTGCTAATCGGCTGCGATACTGCCAATGGCTTTCCAGATACAGTTTATTAATATTCTTGGCCACAATAACCTCTTTTATAGCTGACAGGGTAGCGGCAGGAAGTTCAAAACAGCTGCCTGAATTAATGACTTCCAATGCTCTCTTTTTGCCAGTTACTTGATTTAAAATCTCTCTATTTATCCGATTAATCGCAGCTGTATCCGTTGAATTATCCTTGATATAATCGCAAAAGATACATTTCCCCCAAAAGCAGGGCGTGCTCTTTAACAGCACTATTTCTCGATTAGGCAATATACTATAACGCTCCACAATTGCACCTCTGGATTTAAATTTGGCAAATAAAAAAGGGCTTGTCTCGCCCAAAACTAAAAATACCCAACAAAATCAGGTAAAAATAAGCCCTAGTTTTGTTTAAAGACAGGATGGATTACGAACTGTCTGATTCAGTTGCTTAATATGATACCTTAATCTGCAAAAAAATCAAGTAATAATAGTTAATGCGGTTCAATTCATTGACATGTACAGCTGCAAGAGTCGATTAAACCTGATGTTAGGGTTAGCTGTAGTAGCTGAAGCACAGCCAGAATATGCAAGCAGCAGAATTAGTTATTGTATTTGCTACCACCATACCCTATAATGGTATATAAGATGGCAAATTATGTATAACAATAAGTTAAGTCCGCTGGTTTACTAGCAATTGACAAAGATTCAATTGATTGAGATCGCCCAGACAAGCAGCAAAATAAGGCCAAATCTTATCCATAACGGAGAAGTTATAGTATGAAACGTTTAGTGACAAAGAGGCTGATTTTAAGAACATTCCTGCCGACTGACTGGCAGGATCTATACGAGTATATGAGCATTCCCGATGTTGTAAAATATGAACCATACCCAGCTTTTAATAAACAGGCCTGCCTGAGAGAAGCTGTTAAAAGAGCAAATGATCCTAACCATGCTTTTTGGGCAGTGTGTCTTCAGAACAGCAATAAAATGATTGGCCATGTCTATTTTGAGCAAACTCCTCCCCTGAGGCTCAGGACATGGGAGATAGGCTATGTTTTTAACCCTGTGTATTACCATCATGGCTATGCAACTGAAGCCTGTCAGAGAATTTTAAAATACGGTTTTACTGAGCAGCAGGCCCACAGGATAACTGCTGGAACCCATGTTAACAATCAGGCCTCGTGGAAACTGCTGCAACGTTTAGCTATGCGAAGAGAGTCGCATTGTCTACAAAACATTTATTTTCACGTTTTGCCTTCCGGCGCCCCCCTGTGGCATGACACCTATCGCTATGCGATTTTAGCGAATGAATTTTTCGAGCAAAACAATAGATAAGAACCTAAATCTCAAAACTCTCTCCCACCGACATAATTTTAACCTCTGTACCTATCACCTTTTTCTTAAACTCTTCCGGATCGGCCTCTATAACGGGAAAAGTGTTGTAGTGCATGGGGATTACCAGTTTAGGTTTAATAAACCCAATAGATCTCACGGCGTCAGCAATATCCATAGTATACTTTCCGCCGATAGGAACCAACGCTACATCGACATTTTCATCGGCCAGCAGCTGCATGTCCATGGTCAGGCCGGTGTCACCGGCATGGTATACTTTTTTGCCATTGATATCAATCAGAAAACCGCAGGGATTACCCCCTGAAACAAAGAACTCACCATTAAATACTCCACCACCATGTAAAGCTGGGGTCATTTTAACACTGCCAAACTCAAAACTTGACCTGCCACCGATATGCATCGAATTAACAGTAAAGCCCTCTTTAGCCAGCATTTCAGCTAATTCAAAGACAGTAACTATCATAGAATTATTGGCCTTAGCAATTTGCCTGGTGTCTCCAACATGATCCCCATGACCATGAGTAACAAAGACATGGCTAATTCCAGTTAGTTCAGCTGGATCTGTGTGGCATAATGGATTACCGCTGATAAACGGGTCGATCAGCGCCTTTACTTTTCCGCTTTCAATCATAAAAGCTGAATGTCCAAAATAGGTTAGTTTGATGTTAATCACTCCTTTTTGCTTATTTTAAACTTTGCATGAATAGTTGTTGGAACGATTGCATGAACGATAGTTTAACATAGTTTAGCAATTGTTCTTGCTGAGGTTGATGTAATAAAATTTAATTGATTTTTTATTTGAATTGATTACCCCAATTAGCTATAATTATACATTAATATCTGTTGATTTATGTATTAACCTGGACCTGTTTTTAATCAAGGAGGCAGTTATGAAGTATTTTAAAAAGCTGGTGGGCAAAAAAGTTTATTTATCTCCGATTAATCCTACAGATTATGAACAGTACTGTGCCTGGATTAATGATTTTAACACTACAGTCTGTCTAGGTTTGGCAACTACTAATACCAGCCTGCCCCAAGAGCAGAAAATTCTAGAAGATTTAGCCCAAGGGCATAACTATGCCATAGTAAAAAATTGCTGATGATAAGTTGATCGGCAATTGCTCGTTGAATGAAATTAACCATATTAACAGAACTGCGACCTTAGGTATTTTTATTGGGGAAAAGGACAATAGAAACCAGGGACTGGGAACAGAGGCTATGGAACTTTTATTATCTTATGGTTTTAAGGTATTAAATCTAAGCAATATTATGCTTAAAGTATTTGCATTTAACAAGAGGGCGATAAATGCCTACCAAAAATTAGGATTTAACCAATTTGGCCGCAGAACAGCAGCCTATTTTATCAATGATCAATACTACGATACTATTTATATGGAGCTTTTGAAAAAAGACTTTACCAGCAATATTTTAGCTGAAGTTTTTTGAACTGTCCTATGCAATTAACTAATATCATACCTTAACTACTAATAAAATCAAGAGATAATTACAATAGCAATTGTTTTTAAGAGACTTATAAGTTATAATGCTTAATTAAGCAATTTTCTTAGGAAAGTGAGGAGAGGTAATTATGAAATATTTTAAAAAATTAGTTGGAAGAAAAGTATATTTGTCGCCGATTAATCCAGCAGATTATGAAAAATACTGTGAATGGTTTAATCATTTAAACACCACTATCCTACTCGGTTTTGCTACCAGCAATGTTACGTTGCAAGGAGAAAAAGAGTCTTTAGAAAAGCTATCTAAAGACCATAACTATGCCATAATAAAGCTTAATGGAGATATCTTATTAGGAAAATGTGGATTTAATGTAATCAATCACATCCATCGAACAGCCACCATTAGTATCTCTATAGGTGATACGAGCAATAGAGGTAAAGGCTACGGAACAGAGGCCCTTGAGCTACTTTTATATTATGGGTTTAAAATACTTAATTTAAACAATATTATGCTTGAGGTATATTCCTTTAATAAACCAGCTTTGAGATCTTATGAGAAACTGGGTTTTAAAGTGTTTGGGAGTAGGACAAGCTCCTTTCTGATTAATGGAGAATATCATGATACCATTTACATGGAGCTTCTGAAAAAAGACTTTACCAGCAATATTTTAGCTGAAGTTTTTAACAACATTATCAGCTAGCCCTACTTAGAAGAAATTTTCTGCAAAGATAATACGAAGTTGGGTTTACTACGTAAACGGTGTGGAAATGCTACGCAATTGGTTTGGGCTTGCCTTCGTCAAGTGGGTTGGCTTACTTCGTAAGGTTTTGAGTGTCTTGCTTAAGCTATAGTTCAGGCTGTTTAACCATTGCTCATATGATCTAAGCCAAAATGCCTTATTAAACATTTATTATGTATTTTGTAATATAATATCTAAAATGGTGCAACAAAAAGAACCGTCCCCTCTGTTTCACTACGTGCATATCGTTGATTCTTAATGTCTATTTTGCCCCGCTAAATACAACTGCCAAACAACTGCCCCACAATCGCCAACCTATTGCCAACCAATTGCAAAATGTAAGCACAGTAAATCCGAAGACTAAATGCTAACCGCCTGCCAGTAACATTATACCAAGGCTTTCAAAATTATGCCCAGCTCAAGGAATAGAAGAAATTTTCTGCAAAGATAATACGAGTAGTATATCTTAGAGAAAATTTCTTCGTAAGACTTTTAAAAATTGCCAACAGAACCATCCCCATGGCTATTTTTTGCGCCACTAAATACAACTGCCAAACAACCGCCAACCCATTGCCAGCCTACTGCCAACCAATCTTCAGCTACATAACATGTTTATTCAGCGTAAAAAGAGTAAATAAACGACGAAACGTAACATTATGCCGAGGCTCACAGAATTGAGTTTAGATAAAGGAGTAGCCAAAATTTTCAACATAGATAATACGAGGCAGTATATCTATGTGAAAATTTTGGTGAGCGACGCCTAGCTAAGCTCAATTATGGGAGCACAGTAACTTCAAAGCCTCAAAGCTAACCGCCTGACAGTACCATTTA
>JANQLZ010000043.1 GCA_028280325.1 Bacillota bacterium | reverse complement strand
TATCATATTCATAATTTGGAGGGTATACAATACTACAGTTCCCTCGAGAAAATACATGCTGAGAGCAATTACATCAGGGACATATCTCATCTTAGTTCCTTAAATAGTTTAAATTATTTAAATTTAGGGGCTAATGAGATGCGAAGTATTAAAGGTATAGAACAACTAAGTAGTTTAACTAACTTGTATCTGTATGCTAACGATATAAGTGATATTAGCTCTCTTAAGAACTTAAAAAACTTGGAGCTGTTAACCTTAAGTTATAATAATATTAGTGATATCACTGCCTTAAAACACCTCTCCAATCTTAAGCATTTATCCATCGGGTTTAATCAAATTACTGACATCAGTTCTTTAGCTAACCTGACTAATCTGCAGAGCTTACATTTAGCAGAAAATAATATAAGTGATATCAGCGCTTTAGGAGGCTTAACTAAGCTGGAAAGGCTGTTCTTGTATGAAAATAAGATCGAAGACTATTCGGTACTAAGTAAGCTGAAGAATCTTAAGGAACTGGAAATAGACGGTGATGGGGACGGGGACGATTTTGAGTACATAAAGGCTGAGTAGCTAAAGAAATCTTGTTTCATCGAATATGCTTTTACCGCAAGTTAATCTACCTTAATCGGAGTGATATTAATGAAAAAGAATCTTTTAATAATTATTATTGTTTTTATAACTTTAGCAGGTATTTTAGGAGCAAGTGGAAATTTTTCAATAGGTAGGGATAAGCTTATTGAGGAGTTTCCCAATGGAATACAAGGTTCAGTAGATATACCAAGTGGAACTATTATTCCCAGTACCTATAAATCCGGTCCGATTGAAATAGTAGCTGAAGAAGAGAGAACTGAAGAGGCCATGATATTTTATGTATATTCTGGTGGTATAGTTATTGGTGAGTTTGCTTATGCCAGAACCCAAGAGCTCAGACCTTTGTATGAAGAGTTCAATGGAGACTATATTCTAGGCAAAAGTCTATTGCTTAGGGCTGCGTCAGGAAAAATTAAGCCTCTTAACAGTATAGAAAGTGAATGGATAATGGATTATAGTATTAATGGAAATCTATTAGCTACAGTAGAAAAGGTAAGAGGGAAAGAACATCACTTTGAGGTTGTAATAAAGGATGTAGAGGCTGATAAGATTCAAGTAATTCACAGGTTCAAATATGGAAACTATCTATACCCGCCTTTTGTCTCCTTAGATTGGGGCTATGATGGTAAGCTGTATTATGATAGTTTTAACGGCGATGTTCCGGTGGTAAATGTTTATGATCCAAAAACTGATAGCAGTAAAGAGTTATTTACTTCAGCCTATGCTCCACAGACTTCCAAAGATAGAACAAAAATATTGTATTATCAACTGGATGAAGATTTAGATTTTAGAACTGGAAATATGATACTTTATGACTTAGCTGATAAAAAGATAGTTAAGCCTGTGCAGGGAGTTTATAAGACTTTCTGGATTAAGGATTACCTTATTACAAAGGATGCTGATAATATATATATTTATCTTGCTGATAGTGGCGAATTAGTTCAGGAGATAAAAACTGCTGTAGATCCGTTTGATGCTCAAATTATTGATGGTAAATTGGTATTAGATTCCTATTATTTTGACAGTTCTGTTAAGGGGACTCTTATTACAAAAAAACAGACTGCCAGTTACGATATCCATAAAAAATAGCAATGTTAATATGTGCCAGCAACTATTTTGTAAAGGAAAAGGTATGCTATTTATGAAAGTATCGAAACTAAAATGGCTGTCTATTATAATAATCATATTAGTTATAGGAACATTTATTTACCAAAATTACATATATTATATGATACCTAAGAACCCTTTAGTTAAGTTAGATTCATATACTCTAAAAGAATTTTGGATTGATGAGCATACATCCGAAAATGTAAACGTATTGAAATGTAATGATATAAGTACTAATAATCTTATTTATAAATATATAAAAGATTTAGAATTAATACCGACAAAAGAGAGGTCCATATATGTGAGTGAGGAAATATACTACAGGGGTCAGTTCGAATTTGAGGAAAAAGATATGCTTTCAGATTATTATTATATTACTATCAGTGACTTATGCTCTAAAAGTATGGATATTATTCGCCTTAGCTCAAATATACGCAGATTCCCCAAGGGTTATTATAAAATTTTGGATACAGAATTTGATTATGAATATATAAAAGATTTAATTGATAATTCACAGAGCAATATGGAGCAGTAGAGAAAATCCAGCAACTATTTTGCAATAGCATATAAATTGAAGGGCTCGCTCAAAAAGCACATGCTAATTTGAGCGAGTTTTCTATATTCATTGACAAGTGCTTTTTTTCAGCGTAACTGCTTATAAAACTATTCTCTTTACTATCGTGAGAATATATTGTAAACAACATAAACATCATTGACTAGCAAAAATTATTTAGATAACATAAGAACGTGATAATTTGTTTAAAACCCATCCAGTTGTTATTGAAGGGAGCAATAATATGTATAAAGGCGTTATCAATACCTATAGAGATTATTTGCCGGTATCAGAGGCAACCCCGGTAGTATCACTGCTGGAAGGAAACACTCCTTTAATTCGTGCTGAGAATTTATCTGATGAATTGGGAATTGATCTTTATTTTAAATACGAAGGTTTAAATCCGACCGGTTCGTTTAAAGACAGAGGCATGACTTTAGCTGTCAGCAAGGCCTTGGAACAGGGATCAAAAGCCGTAATATGTGCCTCAACCGGCAATACATCTGCTTCAGCAGCTGCCTATGCCGCCCGGGCAGGTATCAAGTGCTTTGTCTTGCTGCCGGAGGGTAAAGTGGCTGAGGGCAAATTAGCTCAGGCTTTAGTGTACGGGGCCAAGGTAATTCAAATTGACGGTAATTTTGACCAGGCTTTAGAACTGGTGCAGTTTGCAGCTGAAGAAACAGGTGTGACTATCGTCAATTCACTCAACCCCTACCGCATAGAATGCCAGAAAACAGCAGCCTTTGAAGTCTGTGATGTATTGAATGAGGCCCCGGATTATTTATTTATTCCTGTGGGCAATGCTGGTAATATTACTGCCTACTGGCGGGGGTTTAAAGAATATTATGCAGCTAAAAAAATCACTCAATTACCGCAAATGATGGGCTGGCAGGCAGCTGGCGCAGCACCAATTGTTAAGGGAGAAATTGTTGAAGAACCTGAGACCATCGCCACAGCCATTCGCATCGGCAATCCCGTCAGCTGGCAGTCAGCAGTTAAAGCCAAAGACGAATCACTGGGGGCAATTGGTATTGTTTCAGATATGGAGATTACCTTTGCTTATTGGCGTTTGGCCAGCTCAGAAGGTATTTTTGCGGAGCCCGGATCGTGTGCAGGTTTTGCCGGTGTTATGAAAGCTTTAAATATAGGGCTGATTAAAAAAGGAAGCAAAGTTGTTTCTGTTTTAACCGGGCATGGGTTAAAGGACCCGCAAATGGCTTTAGGCCTGAATATAGAATGGCAAAAGTCCTCCACAGTAAAACAGGAGTTTAAGGAGTTAATCGAAAGGAATCTTTAATATGAAAATTAACGTACCTGCCACTACAGCTAATTTGGGTGCCGGGTTTGATTGCTTGGGATTAGCACTGGACTTATGGCTGCGTGTTGATGTACAATATAATGCCCCGGATATTAAAGTGGTGACCAAAGGGCAAGGCGGAGAGTATTTACCGCAAAACGAACGCAATTATTTTATTAAGACCATCAACAATATCCTGCATGAGTGGAATCGACCTCCGGTAAAAGGATTGCATCTTAATGTAGAGAATGAGATACCTCTTTCCAGAGGATTGGGAAGCAGCGCCGCAGTGACAATTGCCGCAGTAAAAATAGCCGCTGAAATTGCCAATGTTCGGGTCAGTGCAGCTGAAGCAGTTGACATAGCGGCTAGAATCGAAGGGCATGCTGACAATGTGGCTGCCGCCTATTATGGAGGGCTGGTTTTAACCGGTATAAAAGATAAAAGAGGTTTTCAGGTTTTTGAGCTCCCCCTGCTAGAAAACCCTCCTTCTGCCTTGTTAGCAATTCCCGATTACCGGGTGAGAACAGTTGACGCCCGTTTGGTTTTGCCCCGCAAGGTATCTTTGCATGATGCTGTGTTTAATATCTCCAGAACAGGGCTGGCTGTCTATGCCTGGACCTCAGGCCAATATCAGCTGCTGAAAACCGCAATGCAGGACCGCCTGCATCAATATTACAGAATGGGCTTAATGGCAGGTTCTGCAGAAATGCTTAAAGCGGCTCATGCCAGTGAAAAGATTTATGGTGCTGCTTTAAGTGGTAGTGGATCAACGATGATAGCTTTGGGTGAATACGAAGGGCTGACCGAACTTGCTGTTGTCTGGCAACAGATCTGGGATGAAAATTTAATTAATGGAAATTTAAAAATAACTGAAATTTCACGAACAGGAGTTTCTGTCAATAGATGATTATTTCACAATATATCGTGTATTTAAATAGGGCCATACACAATATATAGTTGAGTCGCTAGCATGACGGTGATATAATTAAGCCGTCATCATTTTTTTAAATCGGAAGAGAGGCGTATCGGAATGAAGTTGAGCAACAGTGCAAAAACAGTTTTAGAAAAGAGATATTTAACAAAAAAGGATGGGGTAGTTCGAGAAACCCCAAAACAAATGGTCAGGAGAGTGGCCAAAAATATAAGCGCTATAGACAAAAATTATGGTTCTGGCAAAGCGGAAATTAAACGGTTGGAAGATATATTTTTTAATCTAATCTGGGAGCAAAAGTTTATTCCTAACTCCCCAACCCTGATGAATGCCGGTAAAGAGCTTCAGCAATTATCGGCATGTTTTGTACTGCCTGTTGAAGATTCAATGGAGAGTATCTTCGATGCCGTAAAGAATGCTGCTTTAATTCATAAGAGCGGTGGCGGTACCGGGTTTTCTTTCTCCCGCCTGCGTCCAATGAACTCAATGGTTAAAAGCACTGGCGGTGTAGCAAGCGGGCCAATATCTTTTATGAAAGTTTTTAATGCCGCAACCGAAGCTGTCAAGCAGGGCGGGGTCAGGCGTGGAGCAAATATGGCTATTTTGCGGGTTGACCACCCTGATATCATGGATTTTATCACCTGCAAAAAGGATAATGACCAGCTAACCAATTTTAATATATCTGTCGGAGTAACCGATACCTTTATGAATGCCTTAAAAAGTAATGAACAGTATGATCTGATTAATCCCCGTAGTGGACAAGCTGTCAGCAGCCTGTCAGCCCCGGAGGTTTGGGATAAAATTGTCAATGGAGCCTGGCATAACGGTGAACCCGGCATAGTTTTTTTGGATAGAATTAATGCCGCTAACCCAACCCCTGAGGTTGCTGAAATTGAGAGCACCAACCCCTGTGGCGAGCAGCCTTTGCTGCCTTTTGAATCCTGCAATTTGGGCTCTATTAATCTGGCTAAATTTGTTAAGAAACAGCAAATTCAGTGGGCAGAGCTGGAAAAAACGGTGTTTGACGGGGTGCACTTCTTAGACAATGTCATTGATGCCAATAATTATCCACTGCCTAAAATTGACGAGGTAACTAAAAGCAATCGTAAGATTGGCTTGGGGGTTATGGGTTTTGCTGACCTTCTGTTAATGCTTGATATCCCGTACAATTCAGAAAAGGCTGTTAAAACAGCTGAACAGGTGATGAAGTTTGTCAATGAAAAGGCGCGCGAGGCATCGATTGTCCTGGGCCGGGAGCGGGGAGCATTTCCAAACTTTGAAAAGAGCATATTTAAAGACGGCGAACCAATGCGCAATGCTACTGTGACAACGATTGCCCCGACGGGCAGCATCAGTATACTGGCCGGCTGTTCCAGTGGTATAGAGCCGGTATTTGCCTATGCATTTGTTCGTAATGTATTAGATGACGATCACTTAATTGAAGTACATGCGGCATTCGAAGAGCTGATGAAAGAAAAAGGGTATTATTCCCAGCCATTGATGGAGCAGGTTTCTCTCAGCGGCAGCCTGCACAATACCGATGTGCCCCAGCCGATTAAAGAGGTATTTGTAACCGCTCATGATATATCCCCCTACTGGCATATGAGGATTCAGGCGGCTTTTCAAAAGTATGTAGATAATGCCGTTTCTAAAACAGTGAATTTTCCGAATGAAGCGACTCGCGAGGATGTAGCCAAGGTATTCAGATTGGCTTATGACCATGGCTGTAAAGGGGTTACAATTTATCGAGACGGCAGTCGGGATCAGCAGGTTTTAAATGCAGGTATCAAAGGCGAGAAGCAGGATGGCCACCAGATGACAATTGATGCCGGGATGCATATTGTCCCCCGCCAAAGACCGGAAGAAACCTTTGGTATTACCAAGAAATATAAAATAGGCGGTTGTGGTAAGCTATATGTAACCGTTAATCAGGATGAAAACGGAATCTGTGAGGTGTTTACCAATACCGGTAGCGAAGGCTGTGAGGCCTTGGCTGATGCTTTGGCCAGATTAGTCAGCATTTCCATCAGAGCGGGTATTAATATAGAGTCGATCCTGGATCAGTTAAAGGGGATAAGATGTGTGGGCTGTATCATCGATGACGATACTCAGGTGTTGTCCTGCCCGGATGCCATTGCTCAGTCGATTGAAAAAGTAGTTAAGGGATATAGTAGTTTGCAGTTAGATTTTGTGGGCGGACCAAGAAATGTAGAGACCTGCCCGGAACCGGATTGCGGCGGTTTAGTCATTCATCAAGACGGATGTTATGTTTGTCGTAATTGCGGCTATACTAAATGCTCGTAGTGATAAGTAAATAAAAGCAATTGATCGATCGTTTAGCTGTCTGTAATAGGAGGTGATTGGAATGAAAAAAGATATTCTGATCCACATTGCCAAGGCTGTCAATTTAAGAGAGGGCAGCGAAGGAGTTCGTACCTTTTTACGTCAGGTTTATAATAACCAAGGGATATCTACCAAGGCCTGTGCCCAGAATATTCGCCTGCCACTGCCCATAACAGCTGCTCTAAAAAAAGAGGCCATTAAAGCTGGCCTGCTGAAAGAGGGTCCGACGATGCGTTTAACGGATCACGGACAGAACTTTTGTGAGGCTGAGCTAGGATTAAAAACCCAAAGTGAAATGATCTGCCCGCGGTGCTGGGGTTTACGATATGTAGTTCCAGAGGAATTGAATCCTGTATTAGAAAGGCTGCAGTTGTATCTGTCGCTGCGGCCCAAGGTAGATGTTACCATTGATCAGGCTCATGGAACCCCAATGACAGCCCTGAGGCGAGCGGTGCTGGCCCTGGAAAAAGGGGCGTTGTTTAATCGAGAGATAGCCTTATTCGGCGATGATGATTTAGTTTCTATTGCCTTAGTTTTACTCTGGCAGCTGGTTTATACCGATCAGAAACCCCCTAAAATTACGGTTTTTGATCTGGACGAGCGACTACTGGACTATATTGATAATATAGCCTGCGAGCTGAATGTATCAATAAATACTGTGTTTTACGATGCCCGGGAGGATCTGCCGCAGGAACATTGCAATGTCTTTGAAGTAATATTCACCGACCCGCCTTATACAATACCGGGAGCTGCGCTTTTTCTGACCCGGGTTAAACAGCTTTTAAGGAAAAGCATAAATCTGCCAGTGTTTTTTTCCTTTGGTCCTAAGGCACCACAGGATATGAACAAGGTGCAGGAGCAGATAATTAAAATGGGTTTTACACTGGAAGAAATAATTCCAGGCTTTAATGAATACGAAGGGGCGGCAATACTGGGTAATACCGGGCAAATGTTGGTATTGAGAACCGCAGATATTAATACGCCACCACTGAAAGAATATAAACAGGCGATTTATACCAATGAAGTAACTGGAGACAGTGACTCTGATTAGCAATTGCTAATCAGAGTTGTTTATTATGGTAGGTATATAAGGTAACGATTTGCCTTGAGCAGATCGCTTAATTAAAGATCTGATTTTTGGCTGTTAATGGCTTGCTTATTCAATAAAGGGGCTGTTATTGAGCTTTATTTCTTTTAGTATGCAGCTCTTTCCATTATAATAATAGGTACGAGCGATGCTGAAGAATTTTGGCAACTCTGATTGGAATGATAAGCATGACCTTTACCTCTGAAGCCAAAAAAGAATGTGCCCGACTGGCAATTAAAAATGAATGTTGTATTTTAAGTGAGATTGCGGCCTTTGTCAGATTAAACGGGGTTCTTGAATTGGGTGGTTCAGGCCGGCTGGGATTGAGCATGAATACGGAAAACCCGGCCACCGCCAGGCGAATCTACCGGCTGATAAAAACCGCTTCTGAACTAAATACTAAGGTATATGTCCGCAGAAAAACCAGATTGCGCAAGAACTATACCTATCTGGTCAATGTGCGGCCAGCTGTCGGTACCCATCAGCTGTTAATGGAGTTGGGCATGATGGACAAACAGTATGCCATCATCCCTGGAATAGCAGAAAAATTCTTTGCCAGTCAATGCTGTAGAAGGGCTTACTTGAGGGGCAGCTTTTTAGCTTCGGGGGCAGTCAGTGAGCCCAGCCGAGGTAAATACCACTGTGAAATATTAACCCACGATATTATCCATAAAGACGATCTGAAAAGATTGTCTGCAGATGAGGGCCTGGACTGGCATGAAATAGAAAAAAAATCTGATTTTGTGCTCTATATTAAGGATAGCCAGCACATCACCACTTTTCTTACAGTGATTGGAGCCACTACGGCTGCACTGCATTATGAGAATGCCAGAGTCTATCGTAATGTTCGAAACCGGGTGAACAGGCTGGTTAATTCTGAGACCGCTAATCTGAATAAAACCCTGCAGGCCTCCTGGCGGCAGGCAGCCAAGATCAAGAAAATCGACAATGAACTGGGCCTGAGTAATCTGCCCCGAGGGTTACGTGAGATTGCCGAGCTGAGACTGAATAATCCAGAACTGAGCCTGGCTGAATTAGCTGCTATGCTCAAAAGGCCGCTGACCAAGAGTGCAGTCAATTATCGACTGAAGAAGATCGAAAAATTGGCAGACAGCTTGGATGATATTAGTTGACTTGTTAAAGGCAGTTTTATAGTTTTACATAAAAATGATGGAGTTAGGTTTAAATAAATAGTAAACTATATTGTGAAGCAAACTACTGGATATTGATTTTCTGTTTAGGAGGATAGAATATGACTGTTAAGGTTGGTATTAATGGGTTTGGCAGGATAGGTCGGCAGATATTAAGGATTGTCCACGGAAATCCAGATATTGAGATTGTCGCTATCAATGATTTGGGTTCTGCAGAGCAAATGGCTTTCCTGCTGAAACACGATAGTAATTTTGGTAGATTCAATGCTGAGGTATCCATTGAAAAAAACTGTCTGATTGTCGATGGCCGGAAAATAGCCATTACTGCTGAGCGTAACCCTGCTGATCTAAAATGGGGAGAATATCAGGCTGATATTATCGCTGAGTGTACTGGTGTATTTAGAGATAGAGATAAGGCCGCCGCCCATCTGGAAGCCGGAGCTAAGAAAGTAGTTATCTCTGCCCCCGGTAAAAATGCGGATTATACAATTGTATTGGGTGTAAATGATAAAGGGTATCGTCCCAGTGAGCATCATATTGTATCTAATGCCTCTTGTACAACAAACTGTCTCGCTCCAATAGCCAAAGTATTGGACGACAAGTTTGGCATTAAACGGGGTTTTATGACTACTGTCCACTCTTATACCAATGGGCAAAACATCCTCGACGGGCCGCATAAGGATTATCGCCGTGCTCGCGCTGCAGCTCTTTCAATTATTCCTACCTCTACCGGAGCTGCCAAAGCAATTGGCCTTGTTTTGCCTCAGCTGATAGGAAAACTAAGTGGTATGGCCATGCGCGTTCCCACTCCCACAGGCTCAATAGTGGATTTAACAGTTGAGTTAGCAGCAGATGTTACTGCCGAAGAGGTAAACAAAGCCTTTGAACATGCCTCTCAACGAGAAATGAAAGGCATATTGGGAGTCAGCTATGAGCCATTAGTTTCAGTGGATTATATCGGTGATAGCAGGTCCTCAATAGTCGATGCCCTGTCAACTGAGGTCAATGGTAAAAATATGGTTAAGGTATTGTCCTGGTATGACAACGAATGGGGTTATTCATATAGAATGGTGGACTTAGTTCAGTTTATTGGAAAGAAAGGAATCTAGGAGAAACAAATGAAAAAAAAGTTGGTTAGCGATGTCGATTTGCGCGACAAAAGGGTATTGCTGAGGGTGGACTTTAATGTTCCACTGAGCAACGGGATTGTTGCTGATGATACCCGCATTCGTGCTGCATTGCCCACAATTGACTATCTCGTAAACCAAGAGGCTGCGTTAATTATAATTAGTCATTTAGGGAGACCCAAGGGTATGGTAAAACCTGAATTCTCCCTCGAACCAGTTGTTAAACACCTGAGCACTTTAACAGATGTGCCGGTCAAGTTTGTCAGCAGCACTGTTGGCGATGAGGCTGAGGCACAGGTTAAGGCGCTGAAAAAAGGTGAGATATTGGTCTTGGAAAATTTGCGATTTGATCCAAGAGAAAAACAGAATGATCGAGAGTTCGCCGCAGTTATGGCATCTTATGCTGATGTATACGTCAATGATGCCTTTGGAGTCAGCCACCGCGCCCATGCCTCTGTAGCTGCCTTGCCGGAATTGATGGGTGAGGATGCTGTGGCAGGATTTCTGTTGGAGAAGGAAATAAACTATGCCAGCAAGGTACTGGATAATCCGGCCCGGCCTTTTACGGCTATTTTAGGCGGGAAAAAGGTCAGTGATAAAATCAAGGTTATTGAAGCACTGCTCGACCAGGTAGACAATTTGGTAATAGGCGGCGGTATGGCCAATACCTTTTTAAAGGCCTCAGGCTATCAGGTTGGCATATCCTTTGTGGAAGAAGATAAACTTAGTCTGGCCGCAGCCCTAATGGAAAAGGCTCAAAAAAAGGATGTAGGCCTTTATCTGCCGGTCGATGTAGTCACAGCTAAAGCATTTTCAGAAAATGCTGAGCCACACTATTATTCGATTGATGCTATTCCGGCCAATGAAATGATTTTGGATATCGGGCCAGCAACCTGTGAATATTTTGCCACCGTGTTAAAGGGCTCTAAACTGGTGGTCTGGAATGGGCCGATGGGGGTTTTTGAAATGAAACCTTTCTCAGACGGCACCAGAACCCTGGCTGCCTATCTGTCAGTTTGTGATGCCGATATAGTTGTCGGTGGAGGCGATTCAGCAGCGGCTGTCACCCAGTTTGGGTATGCCCAGGAGATGAGCCATATTTCAACTGGCGGCGGCGCCTTTTTAGAGCTGATGGAAGGCAAAGAGCTGCCCGGCCTGACAGTTTTGGCAGATGGAGTGGAGAAATGAGAAAACCGATAATAGCCGGCAACCATAAAATGAATTTAACCCCGCTACAAACCAGGAATTTGCTGACTGAACTTGTGAAAAATTTGATAGATTATGATCAGGTTGAAATCATAGTCAGCCCCCCATTTACCTCACTGGCTATGGCCGACGAGGTTTTGCGGGCAACTGATATCCAGTTAGCAGCCCAGAATGTTCACCAGGCCGCACAGGGGGCGTATACTGGAGAAGTATCTGCCAAAATGCTGAAAGCCAGTGGTTGCCAGTGGGTGATCTGCGGCCATTCTGAGCGGCGAAATCTGTTTCAGGAAAGCAATGAACTGGTAAATAAAAAAATCAGAGCTGTTACTGCAATGGGTTTAAAGCCGATATTGTGTGTCGGTGAAACCTTAGCTGAACGGGAGCTGGGCCAAACCAATCAGGTACTTGCCCGACAAATCTCAGGCAGCCTGCAGGGTTTTCAGCAGTCTGATTTGCTGGAATTAGTTGTGGCCTACGAGCCGGTCTGGGCGATCGGAACCGGCAAGACTGCAGCCTCTGCCGATGCTGAAGCAGGTTGTCAGTTTATCAGAAGCCATTTAAAAACGCAGTTCGGGCCTAAACTGGCAGATAGTATTCGGATTCTTTACGGAGGCAGCGTTAAACCTGGTAATATTAAAGAATTAATGGCTGAAAAAAATATTGATGGGGCTTTAGTCGGTGGAGCAAGTTTGAAAAGTGCTGATTTTTTGGCTATCGTAAAGTATCATGAATAAATCAGTTATGCTGATAATTTTGGATGGCTTTGCAATCAGTAGTTCTGAAGAGTACAATGCCATTGCTCAGGCAGCAACACCGGTAATTGATTCGTTGTTGAGAAAATATCCGTGGGCCAGCTTGAAAACCTCAGGGGTAGATGTTGGGCTGAAGGCGGGTCAGATGGGTGACAGTAATGTCGGCCATTTAAACATTGGAGCTGGACGAGTTGTATGGCAGATGCTGCCCAGAATTCTGCAGAGTATCGAAGAAGACAGCTTTTACAACCAGCAGGTGCTGATAGAAGCAATTAATAAAGCTAAAGCCGGACAGGAAGATTTACATGTAATGGGGTTAGTATCTGACGGAGGGGTACATAGTCATATCTTAGAGATCTACGCTGTTTTAGAGCTGGTCAGACGCATCGGGCCAGTACCGGTTAAAATCCATGCTTTTTTAGATGGCCGCGATGTTCCGCCGCAGAGCGCTATGTCCTATATTAATAAAGTTGAGGCATGGATCGACGAATACACTTTTGCTGAGATTGCCAGCGTTAGCGGACGCTATTATGCCATGGACCGGGACAAGCGTTGGAAGCGTACAGAAAAAGCCGTTGAAGCTTTGATAAATGGTATCGGTAAAACAGCCCGTTCTGCTGGTGAAGCAGTGGAGCAGGCTTATCTGGAGGAATACACTGACGAATTTATCATCCCTACAGTTATTATCGATGAAAATAAACAGCCAATAGGCAGAATTAGCACTGATGAGTCGGTGATATTCATTAATTTCAGGGCTGACCGGGCGAGACAGATTAGCAAAAAACTATTAGAATCGGGCAGGAAAGTTATTGGTATGGCCCAGTATGATCAAACCCTGGACATGCCTGTGGTCTTTCCACCTATCGCCATTAAAGATACCCTGGGCAGTGTAGTCAGCCAGGCAGGTTTAAAACAACTGCGAATTGCAGAGACTGAAAAATATGCTCATGTTACTTTTTTCTTAAATGGGGGCATCGAGCAGCAGTTTGCAGGTGAGGTAAGAATTTTAGTCGACTCTCCCAAAGTTGCAACCTACGATTTAAAGCCTGAAATGAGTGCCTACGAAGTAACAGATCAGCTACTGGAATACGTCCGTGCCGAAGAGCCCGATTTGGTGGTTTTGAATTTTGCAAATTGTGATATGGTAGGCCATACCGGAATAATCTCAGCGGCGATTAAGGCTGTAGAGGCCGTTGATGAAAACCTTGGACGAATCCTGAATACGGTAGACCAGGCCAGATATAGTTTTGTTATATCTGCCGACCATGGAAATGCTGAGCAAATGCAGCTTAACGGCAAGCCATTTACCTCGCATACCAGCAATGAAGTGCCCTGTATTGTCATCGATGATCAGGTTTCGAAGGTAGTACAGCATGGGCGACTGGCAGACATCGCCCCCACTGTTTTGCAGCTGATGGGTTTGCCCAAACCGGAATTAATGACTGGAAAGTCTTTAATATCTGAATAAAACATAGAGATGAGGAGAATCAAGCTATGACTAATATATTCGATATTTATGCCCGCGAAGTTTTAGATTCACGGGGCAATCCTACTATTGAGGTGGAGGTAGTTCTCGAAGGAGGAGCAATTGGCCGGGCTATCGTTCCTTCAGGTGCTTCTACCGGAGCTTTTGAGGCTGTTGAGCTACGTGATGGAGATGAAAGCTATTACCTGGGCAAAGGCGTTCAAAAAGCGGTGGAAAATGTTAATGGGATAATTGCCACAGAACTGATTGGCCGTGATGCAACTGACCAGGTTGATATTGATCAAGTGTTAATCAGCTTGGACGGAACGCCCAATAAATCTAAACTGGGGGCCAACGCCATTTTAGGGGTTTCTCTGGCTGTAGCCCGGGCGGCAAGTGATGCTCTGGGAATCCCTTTGTATCGTTATATTGGTGGAGTACAGGCTCGGATATTGCCGGTGCCCATGCTCAATATATTAAACGGCGGTCAGCATGCGGATAATAATGTCGATATCCAGGAGTTTATGATCATGCCGGTTGGGGCGGAAAATTTTCATCAGGCTGTCAGAATGGGCTCAGAAATTTTTCACAATTTAAAACAGGTTTTAAGGAACAAAGATCTCAATACAGCGGTAGGTGATGAAGGAGGGTTTGCTCCCAATCTAACCTCCAATGAGGAGGCCTTGCAGGTGATTATGGAGGCCATAGAACGAGCTAATTATCTGCCTGGCGAACAGGTCATGCTAGCCATCGATGTGGCTGCCACCGAGTTATACGATGCTGAAACTAATAAATACATTTTTGCCGGCGAAGGAAAAGTCAGAACAGCACAGGATTTAGTCACTTACTATCAGGAATTAATTGAGAAGTATCCGATAATCTCAATCGAAGACGGTATGGCAGAAGAGGACTGGACTGGCTGGAAACTGATGACTGACAGGCTGGGCGATCGGGTTCAGATTGTTGGCGATGATGTCTTTGTCACCAGCACTGAGCGCCTGATGCGCGGCATTAACATGGGAGTGGCCAATTCAATTTTGATAAAAGTAAACCAGATTGGCACCTTGACTGAAACCTTAGCTACTATTAAAACAGCTGAGCGAGCTGGATATACCTGTGTAATTTCTCATCGCTCAGGCGAAACTGAGGATACTACCATAGCAGATTTGGCTGTCGCTACCTGTGCCGGTCAAATAAAAACCGGGGCACCATCGCGGACAGACCGGGTGGCCAAGTACAATCAGCTGCTGAGGATAGCTGATTACTTGGATACATCTGCCGTTTATCCGGGAAAACGAACATTTTACAATCTGAAATAGAAAAATTATTGTCAGCTACATCTAGTTGTGTTAAAATACTATTCTGTAAACATGCATAGGAGGTGGGTAAATGGATATTGTTTTATATGTAGTTTTGATCTCCTCAGCAGTAGTGTTGATTGCCAGTGTCTTACTGCAGTCTGGCCGTGCCGCAGGTTTAGGTGCTATTGGTGGAGGAGCTGATCAATTTTTTGGTCAGGGTGAAAAACTTGATAAAGTATTTGCAAAGATTACATCTGCTTCCGCTGTTTTGTTTATGCTAAGCACTTTGCTGTTAACCGTTTTACAGTAGGCGAGATATGCCTCAACCCAAGTGGGTTAGAGGCATTTATTATGTAATGATTGACCCAGGAGGAAACATTTATGGATGTTAAAATGATTCTTTGGCTTGCTCCTGTATTGGGAGCTGTAGCGCTTGGTTTTGCACTTTTGCTGTCAGCTAATGTCAATAAGCGTGATACCGGAAATGAACGCATGCGTGAAATTGGTAAAGCCATTCAAGACGGTTCAATGGCCTTTCTCAAACGTGAATATCGGACTCTTGCGATATTTGTGGTGTTGGTTTTTATAATTATTGCTTTGCAAATTGGGATAGAAACTGGCCTGGCTTTTTTAGCTGGTGCCCTATGTTCGGTCTTAGCCGGTTACATAGGAATGAACGTAGCTACCAGGGCTAATATTAGAACCGCCAGTGCTGCCAGACAGGGATTAAACCCGGCTCTGAAGGTCGCCTTTACCGGCGGCACAGTAATGGGCATGTCTGTTGTCGGATTAGGCTTATTGGGGTTAGGGGTTTTATACTATATTTATCGCGATGCCTCAATTGTCAATGGCTTTGCTCTGGGCGCAAGTTCCATAGCTCTTTTCGCCCGTGTTGGCGGTGGTATTTATACCAAAGCGGCCGACGTTGGCGCTGATTTGGTAGGTAAGGTTGAGGCTGGTATTCCAGAAGACGACCCGCGTAATCCGGCGGTTATTGCCGATAATGTCGGCGACAATGTCGGCGATGTGGCTGGTATGGGTGCTGACTTGTTTGAGTCCTATGTAGGTTCTTTAATTGCCGCCATAGCGATTGGCACCGTTGTATACGGGGTGCTGGGTGTTTACTTGCCGCTGTTAATTGCTGCTATAGGTATTGTCGCCAGTATTATCGCTACTCGTTTTGTCAGAACAAACGATGAAAGCAAAATTCAATCGGCATTGCATAATGGTGTTTACATTGCCGGGGCGCTGACCTTAATAGGAGCTTATTTCGCAGTTGTGCAGACTGTTAATGATATAAATGTATTCTGGGCAATTGTCGCTGGTTTAGTAGGCGGAATTATAATTGGACAAGTTACTGAGTACTATACAGGAAGTAACCATAAGCCGGTAAAATCGATTGCCGAAGCCTCTCAAACCGGACCTGCAACCAATATCATAACCGGTTTAGCTGTAGGAATGAAAAGTACTGCTATCCCGGTGATTATTATTGCCGGTGCTATATTTATCTCTTTCCACTTTGCTGGCCTTTACGGAATAGCCTTGTCAGCTGTCGGGATGTTGGCTACCACCGGAATTACAGTTGCTGTTGATGCCTATGGCCCAATCGCAGATAATGCCGGCGGGATCGCCGAAATGGCAGATTTGGGCGAGGATGTTCGCAAAATTACCGATTCCTTAGATGCTGTTGGAAATACAACTGCAGCAATGGGTAAAGGATTTGCCATCGGTTCAGCAGCCCTAACTGCTTTGGGTTTGTTCTCAGCCTATGCCACTGCCGTGGGGCTGAAAGGGATTAACTTATTGGAAGCAGAAGTGATTATCGGTCTATTGATCGGTGGCATGCTGCCGTTCCTGTTTTCAGCTATTACCATGCAGGCAGTTGGCAAGTCTGCTTTCGACATGATCGAAGAGGTGCGCAGGCAGTTCCGCGAGATCCCTGGAATTATGGAATACAAAGCAAAGCCTGATTACGCCAGATGTGTTGATATCTCAACCAAAGCTGCGCTGCGGGAAATGATTATTCCAGGATTATTAGCTGTAGTGGTTCCGATCTTGGTTGGGCTGTTCTTAGGTGCTGAAGCACTGGGAGGATTATTAGCTGGTTCTCTGGTTGCCGGTTTAATGATGGCCATTATGATGGCCAATGCCGGTGGAGCCTGGGATAATGCCAAAAAGTACATTGAAGGTGGCGCATACGGCGGCAAGGGTACCGATACCCATGCGGCTGCCGTAGTAGGGGATACGGTAGGCGATCCATTTAAGGATACCTCTGGTCCTTCAATCAACATTCTGATTAAGTTGATGACCATAGTCGCCTTGGTATTTGCACCGATGTTTATGTAATAATAAGAGCTCTGACAGTTTGTTGGAGCTCTTTTTTATTATTAACAAAACACTCAATCCAAATAGCTTTGGTAGTCGTAGTTGTCATGGTGATTGTAAAACAGGATTAGGCATGATAGTATTTTAGGGTGCTGAATTATCAGTGATAAACCTGGGGGTATGAGCATGGATTATAAACTTGTATGTATTGATCTGGACGGTACTCTATTAAACAGTGACCACTGTATTAGCAGCTATAATGCAGAGGTGATTAAAGAGGTCAGAAAAACAGGAGCCGTAATTGCCATTGTCACCGGTAGAAGATATAAAAGTTCTTACAAATACGCAACAGAGCTGGAGCTCGATGTTCCTTTGATTTGCTACAATGGGGGCATGATAGTTGACCAAAATACCAAAAAAATTATTCACAAATCGACACTGTCCAAGGATTATGCCAAACAGGTAATCAGAGCCTGGACCAAAACCGGTGCTCCGACTTTTGCCTACGCCGCAACCTTTGATGATCCGGATGTTTACAATCAAAACAGTGGAGATCATCCTTCAATAAAGCGCTATTTTGATTACGAACAACGGGCGATACTTTCTATAGATAACTTGGGGGAAGAGCTCAGTTTTAATCCTCTCTGTGTTAAGACATTTGGCTGGGATACAGATGTAGAAAAATGCGATCTGCTGAGAGCAGAGTTGATTAGCGATGATATTATTTGGCTCAAGACCAGAGGCCCGGGAAATGCTGCTTATCTAGAGGTATTTCCAAACACCGCTCGTAAATCTTTTGGCCTGCAGTGGCTCTGCCAGCATTATGATATTACCCAGGAACAGGTCTTAGCAATTGGAGATAATCTTAACGATATCGATATGCTGGAATGGGCTGGCTGTGGAGTAGCCATGGGTAATGCGCTGCCCGAGGTTAAAAAAGTAGCTGATCTCACTACCGATGAGGCCAATAATGATGGTGTCGGTAAAATTTTGGAGCAGTTAATTTTAAGTTAGCACTTCGAGTAAAGCCTTTAGTTCAACCTTTTTGGTGAAAATTGATCGTAATATTGAGACTATTAAAAATGTCTGCCAAACATTTTTAATGGTCTCGTTATCTCTCAACTATCCGGGCAGCAGTGGCTAAAGCCACCGAAAGTAGAGTGTAGTAGCAAAACCTGGGCAGCCCTGGTGGAAATATTGTTGAGAAGCTGCCTAACAGTACACCCAGACTGAGCCAGAATAGAAATTCGGCCAGTGCAGGTCCCATATTGCGGCGCATCAGCATTGACATACTGAACAGATAAAGAATGCCGTTGACAATTAAGAAAATGCATAATAAGTAAAAAAAGCTTTGACTTCTGATAATAGGAATATTGACACTGGCAACCTGACGCAACCCCAAAACAGTCAGCCCTAAAAGGATTGCAAAAAGGCTTGAAAAAAAGGTTTTTCGTGGATTCATCGGATCAGATCACGTCCTTCTGTTGGGCTTAGTAAACGATAAATAATATGGTATGATTGATGTAAATTGATGTTTAGTTAAAGTAGTAAACAGGCTAATAGAATAACAATAGGAGGATTATTATAAGCTTGCCCGGGCTCTGGCCTGGAAAGCAGAGGTTTTAAAACCATTTAATCATATGTATGCTGGAGAATCTGAAGTATTTACAGCAGGCCAGAAACCTTTGCAGGTTATGGCCAGATAATTATTCTCGATCAGACCCGACAGATATGCTTAAAGCAGCCAAAGATATCTGGGATAAATAATTTTTTGCGTGAAAAGTGATAATATATACAATTGAGTGAGCACGATATAAGTCGCCGGAAAATTGCTTGAGCCATGAGACCTGCAATCGCCTGGCAATTGTCGTGTAAAAGTTTCATCATTCATACTATTTTAGGTGGTGCTATTTTGATCAGGAATGTTGAACTATTGAGTTTAATGGATAAAAAAACATATAAGCCCCAGACCATTGATGAACTGATTAAGGTGCTGGAGTTAAAGCCTGCAGTCAGGTTTGACTTGCAGCTGATGTTGGACGAGTTAGAACAGGAAGGACAAGTTATTAAAACGCGTTATGGCAGGTACGGCCTGCCGCACAGAATGAATTTAGTCTTGGGAAAATTGCAAGGTCATCCCACAGGGTATGCCTTTTTAATTCCTGACAGAGATGAAGATGATATATTCATTTCTTCAAACAAACTCAACGGGGCTATGCATGGCGATAAAGTAATTATCAGGCTGTTAGGACCGTTTAATGGTAAAAAGAGTGAGGGAGAGGTTATCAGAATTCTGAAAAGGGCCCGATCCAAGGTGGTGGGCAGGATCGAAATTATCCGCAATCACCATGGCTTTATCGTTCCCGATAACAAAAGACTGGGCAGAGATTTTTACGTCAATGCCAGTGATTTTAATGGCGCCAAGAACGGCGACAAAGTAGTAGCTAAAATTATCAGTTGGCCCAACAAACGCCGGGCTCCGGAGGCAGTAGTCTCAAAAGTGCTGGGGCCAGAAGGCGCTCCGGGAGTTGATACCCTGTCGGTTATTCATCAGTACAAATTACCGCTGCATTTTCCAAAGCGGGTTTTGGAAGAGGCCGAAAAAGTTCCCCAGGAGATTGAGGCAGCCGAGATCAGCAAGCGTCTCGATTTGCGTCAGCAGCTGACAATCACCATAGACGGAGCCGATGCCCGAGATTTGGATGATGCGATCAGTGTTGTACAGCTTGACAATGGCCATTTCAGCCTGGGTGTCCATATTGCCGATGTCGGCCACTATGTTAAAAAAGACTCCAAGCTGGATCAGGAAGCCCTGAAGCGCGGCACCTCTGTTTATTTTCCGGACAGAGTGTTACCGATGCTCCCTACCCAACTTTCCAATGGAATATGCAGTTTACATCCTCAGGTAGATCGGCTGACCCTGAGTGTAGTAATGGAAGTAGACAAAGCAGGCAATGTGCGTGACTATCAGATTGTAGAATCCATAATCCACAGTAATGCTCGTTTAACTTATACCGAGGTTAATAGAATACTTGTGGACAATGATTTGGATTTAAGAGAAAAATACCAGCACTTGCTGGCCCTGTTGGAAGCTGCAGCGGAGTTAGCTAAAATTCTTAGAAACAGACGAGACTCAAGGGGCAGCATTGACTTTGACTTTCCGGAAGCAAAAATAAAAATTGACCAGCATTCCGGACGGCCTGTCGATGTTAAACCCCGGCAGCGGACCTTTGCCGATAGTATTATTGAGGAGTTTATGCTGTTGGCCAATGAGACAGTTGCTTCGCATTACTACTGGCTGCAGGTTCCGTTTATCTACCGGGTACATGAAGAGCCTCTGGTCGAGAAAATGGGAGATCTTGGTAAGTTCTTGAATACCTTTGGTATCTATATCAGGGGTATCCACAGCGGTGAGGTTCATCCAAAAGCTATTCAACAGGCCTTAGGCGAGGTCAAAGGCCGCAAAGAGGAACAACTGATCAATACGGTTGTCCTCCGTTCAATGCAGAGGGCAGAGTATAAACCAGAATGTGAAGGGCATTTTGGGTTGGCTGCCAAATACTACACCCACTTTACTTCGCCAATCAGACGTTATCCAGATCTGGTAATTCACAGAATCATCAAGAGGTTAATAAAAGAACAAGGCAAAATGTCTGAAAAAGAACGAATTAAATTAACTGATTTTGTTGAATATGCTGCTAAAACAGCTACAGAAAGAGAAAGAACAGCAGATGAGGCAGAACGGGATATTAATAATTTACTGAAGGTTGAATACATGAGCGGAAAAATCAATCAGGAGTATACAGGCGTCATCAGTGGGGTGGTATCTGCCGGTTTATTTGTTGAGCTGCCCAATACTGTGGAAGGCTTTGTTCATGTCAGTTCTTTAACAGATGATTATTATCTGTTAGAGCGTGACAAATACCGCTTTATAGGTCAGCGGACAGGGAGGATATTCAGATTGGGAGACAGGGTTCAAATATTGGTTAACAGTGTCAATATTGAGGATAGAAGAGTAGAGTTTGTACTGAAAGAAATGCTCTGATTCGGTAGCCAAAATGATTAGAAAAGTAGTCATATTTATACTCGTGGCCGGATTGCTGGGGGGCTTGATATTTGATACACCCAACAAAATGGTAACTGGCCCCCGGCAGGAAAGCATAGCTCCAAAAAACGGCAAGGTTATACGGCAGAGTAAAGTACCAGTGTTGATGTATCACTCAATCGCTGATGTTAATTCAGAATTGTGTGTATCCCCAGCTGACTTTAAAGCCCAGATGAAATGGCTGGCAGCCAACAATTACAATCCAATTACCCTGAGCCAACTTTACTATCACTGGGAAGAAGGAGAAGAGCTGCCAGTAAATCCGATAGTTCTTACTTTTGATGATGGCTATGCAGATAACTATACTATAGCCTATAAGGTCATGCGGGAACACGGTTTTATCGGGGTATTATTTATCTATGCTAAAAAATTCACAACCAGGAACAGCGTCTCAGAGCAGCAGCTTTTAGAGATGCAGCGCTACGGCTGGGAGGTAGGTAATCACAGCTATACTCATCCAGAGCTGCCCAAAGTTACCGATCAGCAATTAATTAAAGAAACAAGTATAGCCAAGGACGAGCTCAGCCAATTGACAGGCAGCTCGATATTAGCATTTTGCTATCCGGCCGGCAAATACAATGATCAGGTAGTTCAGGCAGTAAGGAACGCCGGACATAAGATTGCAGTTACCACTAATTATGGATTTTCAGAAAAAAAACAAGGCCTGTTGACCCTGTCGCGGGTAAGAATAAATCGGAGTGACAGAGTAAGTGGGTTTATAAAAAAGTTGACTTAGATTTTTTTTGAAGAGTTCAGCATCGCATTTATTTCTCCTCCGCAGAGAATTATTGTGCTGCTGATATACAGCCAGATCAGCAGGATAAAAACGCCAGCCAAGCTCCCGTAGGCAATGGCATAATTACTAAAATTGTTGACATACCAGGCAAAGCCTAATGAAGCCAGCAGCCAGCCAAAGGTGGCAAAAACAGCTCCGGGTATTGTTTCTTTCCACTTGACCTGGTGATTGGGCAGCACCCGGTAAATGATCATGAAGAAAAGCAACAGCATTGATATAGAAAAACCGTATCTTATAATGTTCCAAAAAGGATTGAACCACTGGGCAATACCGATCAGAGAAAAAACATTCTCACTCAACACTCTGCCAAAAACCATCGTTGTCAGCACCAGGGCTATCGAAGGAACAAGCAATAGAGTAGTGAAAAATGCTATCATCCAGATTCTAAAAAAAGAGCGGGTTTCCTTAACTGAATAGGCCTTATTTAACACATAAATAATGGCGACAACAGAACGCATTGGCAGGTAAACGGCAACTAAAACGCTGGCCGAGAACAGGGTGCCGGTTGAGGCATTTACTGTTTCATTGATTAGATTAAAAACAACCTGATAGGCATCAGCTGGTAATAAAAAGTATAAAAACTTTAAGGTAGCCTCAATGATTTCCGGGTTGGAACTGGTGATAAACACCGCCAGGCTGATAAAAGGTATCATTGATAAAATCAAAAAATAACTGGTTTGGGCTCCCAAAGAGAAGAGCTCGTCTTGCTGCAGACGCTGCCAGAAAGAATATATAAAACCAAGATAGCGATTGTTGATTAATTTTAATTTAATTTTATCTTTCATTACTTAACCTCAGGTACTTTACTTAATATTATCAAAAAAAAACGGCCAAGTAAAACATTGGAAGTGGACTATGAATCAAGCAATAATTGACTATATCAGAGATTATGTAAAAAAACCGAGCCCGGTCTTAGACAGTGTTTCTCTACAACACCAAAGTATACCTGGAGCTTTGCCGCATATTGAAGTTGAGACAGGCAGCCTGCTTTACTCCTTGATACTGGGCACTGAGGCCCGGCGGGTTTTAGAATTGGGCACCTGTTTAGGTTATTCATCACTTTGGATCGGTTTTGCTCTCCAAAAAACCGGGGGCCGTTTACTGACAATAGAGAAAGATGAGCGTTTATATTGGCAGGCCTGTCAAAACATTAAAGAAGCTGGACTGGAAAAAGTAGTAGAGCTGGTTTGCGGAGATGTGAGAGAGATTCTCCCCTGTTTGAACCAAAAATATCAGCTTATTCTGCAGGATTCTCAAAAAAATTTATATCGGCCATTACTGGAGACCTGCATCAACCTGCTTGATACCCGGGGAATTATTATTGCTGATGATACCTTGTTGGCTGTTACCAATCGGTATCCCAGTATCCGGCGAGCAATTGACGATTACAATAAGCAGGTTTTTTCAGATGTACGTTTAACAAGTGTGATATTACCTGTTGGTGATGGCTTGACCATAAGTATAAAAAAATAAAAATGGAGGTAGCATCATGTTTAAAAATACTTTTCCCTGGATTTTGTTAGACAATTGGCCTACTCCGATTCATAGGTTAAAACGTTTTGGCCAACTAATTGGCCACGACAACCTGTTTATGAAACGCGATGACATTTCTTTGGTGGGTTTAGGCGGCAACAAAGTGCGTAAATTGGAATACTGGCTGGGTGAGGCCCGAGCTCGTCAATGTGATATTATTGTGGTTGCCGGAGAAGACCAATCCAATTTAGTTCGGCTAACAGCCGCGGCCTGCGCCAAAACGGGACTTGAGTGTCTCGCTGTTCATAATTCTGTTCAGCCCGACCTTTTTCAAGGCAATGCTCTCCTTAACCGGCTTTTTAAGGCTAAGTCAGTTTACCTTGGAGAAGTAAGTGAAGAAGAAAGGCATACAGCGGCTTTAGACTTGCTGCAAAAGTTACAGCAGGAAGGGAGAAAGCCCTATTATATCAACCAGGAATTTGTCGGTACCTTAGGCTATACCCAATGTGTACAGGAGCTTAGTGAACAGAATTATCAGCAGAATCTAAAGATTAAAAATATTGTTATTGTCGGCGCAATGGGGATCACAGCCAGTGGTTTTATTTATGGAAACAGTCTGTTGACTAATCCTTTTCGGATCCACGTGATCAGTGTTGAGTTTGCCAAGCCGAAGCTGGACCAGATAATAGCTCAAAAGGTAGAGCAGTTGCAAACATTAACCGGAAGAGTTTCATTACATAATTATCTCGACTTTACTACCACCTACGATGAATACATGGGTGAGGGATGGGGAAAACCTACTGACAGCTCCCTGCAGATGATCCATACCCTGGCCGCGGCAGAGGGAATACTTATCGACCATGTTTACAATGCTAAAACTGTTGACGGCCTGGCAGGTTTAGTTGATAAAGGCATCATCAAAGCTGACGAATCAACCTGCATTATCCATACTGGAGGGGTGCCATCTTTGTTTGGATATGCTGAGCTTATTCAGACTTATCCCGAACTCAAAAAACAAAGCTAGTTATAAAAGCCATTTTATATCCAAAAATTTATTCTAAAAAAATAGGGGTGCCCAAAGGATTATAGGTAAAGTAAACAAACATAAAAGCAAGTAGAGCGATGATAACTGCTGATAAAAAAATTGTAATCCTGTTGTGCCGATAGGGGTGTTTGGGGCGCAGCCTGAAAGCGATGTATTCTCCTGCTAAAGCAGCTATAAATGCAATTACTATATCGACAGCCAAAATATTAGTACCGACGATTGAGGTATATGTGTAAACCAGCATCGGAATCACTAAAGGCATCACAATCAGAGAAACAGCGTATCCGGCCAGATTTTTAAAATTCTGACCTCTGCTGAAGACAATATTGAGCAGGTAGTATAAAAACCCAGCGAAGAACATCATTTTCATGTGTTCCCAAACACTTTCATTGACTGGGCTGATCGGTTTAAAAATCTCCAAGGAGGTAATATCAAAAAGGCTGTGCAGTGCCATAGCTAAGACAAAAATAATAATTGTTCCCCAAAAACTAAACTTCTTTTTCATTTTTCAGGCTCCCTTCAAATTCAAAATTTAGCCGATTGAGCAAATGGCCGTTGGGCGGCCAGGGCCAGCCTATGCAGTACCAATGCCCCAGCAATAGTACTGTGACTTGTATTATCGTATTCTATCAACTGCTAAAAGCCTATGAATCAGGTCAGTGATTTTATGATTACAAGCTTCGCTGTTCGAACTGCAATACTAGTATTTACAGAATGCGCAAATTTAACAACCTGGCTATATCGACACATTGAATGGCTTCAATAGTCAGCCCTTTCAGATAGTCAACACTAAAGGCAGCACCTTCAATAGTTGAAGTTCTGATATCGGTATTGTTAAAGCGCACATTCGAGAAATCACTGCTGTTGAGATTGCATTCAGCAAATTTGACATTGAGCATTTTCGAGTTGGAAAAATCGCTTTCTGGCAGCCTGCTCTTTCGCATGATGACATTGTTTAAATCAATATAGCGAGCAGCAAAATAATCGGCCTGGCAATTGTTGAAATAGACATCCTTGTAAGAGGCTTCCGGAAAACCTGAGCCGGTAAGGCGACAGCTTTCCATTTCAACACGGCGAAAAACTGCTCCTTCGAACTCACACCCTGCCAAATCACAATTGACGAAACGTACATTGGCCAGTTCTAACTTCGGAAATTTACAGTTCTCAAAAATGCAGTTCTCAAATAAAGTATTTTTAATAATGATCAGCGGAGCAGTTATTGAGTCGTAATGCTGATCTTGAAACAGGTATTCATCGAGCATGTCTTCATCCTGTAAAATGTAGTTTTCTATCCTGTTTAAATAATTTCGCTCAGGTAAATCTACCCTCATAATACTGATTGCCTTGTCTGTGCTCAATCTTGATATCTCCTTGCTGTACAAATTAAAACTGATTACATTGTTAATTATACTTATTTGAATGGCAATAAAACAGTGGAAATATAAAATTGAGTATTATATTTTTGCATCCCTTATTATTGACCAGCGCAAACGATAACTTGTTCCAGTTTAAGCGGATTAAGTTGGTTCGTTTTTACTGAACTCAGTTGCTTTTTTTGCAGCTATAAATATGCTAAAATAAAACAAAAAATTAGGTAGGATATGAAAAAATGAATCAAGCAAAACCAATTAAAGCCTCGAATTTTATTGAGAAATTTATTAATGAAGACCTCGAACAAGGGATATATCAGACGATATGCACTCGTTTTCCACCCGAACCAAATGGGTTCCTGCACATTGGTCATGTCAAAGCAGTAATGATTGACTTTGGAACCGCCAGAAAGTACAACGGAATCTGCAATCTGAGATTCGATGATACTAATCCTAATGCGGAAGACGATGAGTTTGTGGAATCCATCAAAAACGATATTCACTGGCTCGGCTTTGATTGGGGTGACCGCTTGTATTTTTGCTCAGATTATTTTGCCAGTTTGTATGAGATTGCCGTCAGAATGATTAAAAACGGGGTGGCCTATGTTGACCACCTCTCTAAAGAAGAAATACGCGATTACCGGGGAACATTTACTGTGCCGGGCCGGGATAGCCCGTATCGCAACCGCTCGGTAGAAGAGAATTTAATGTGGTTTGAAAAAATGAAGAAGGGCTGCCTGGCCGAAGGTGAGTGTGTTTTAAGGGCTAAAATCGACATGCAAAGTCCTAATTTGAATATGCGTGACCCGGTAATGTATCGAATCTCATACACGCCCCATCACCGCACTGGAAGTGAATGGTGTATTTACCCGATGTATGATTTTTCTCATCCTTTAAGTGATGCCCTGGAGGGCGTCAGCCATTCACTGTGCTCCAAAGAGTATGAGGATCATCGGCCGCTGTACAATTGGTTTGTCGAGCAGTCGGGTTTAGAGCATAAGCCGCGGCAGATTGAATTTGCTCGTATTCATGTCAGCAATGCGCTGACCAGCAAGCGAAAAATTAAAAAACTGACTGAATTGGGATTGGTTGAGGACTGGACAGACCCCCGGCTGGTCACAGTGGCCGGCCTGCGTCGCAGAGGTTATACCCCGGAAGCCTTGTTAAATTTCATTGAAGCAGCTGGAGTAGCTAAAGCGGACAGTGTGGTAGATATAGAAATGCTGGAGCACTTTATTCGCGAAGATTTAAAGGAGAAATCTCCTTGTGTTATGGCTGTACTGCGACCGCTGAAAGTCACCATAACCAATTATCCTGAGGGTGAAATCGAGTATTTAGAAGCAGATAATAATCCCAAAAACCCGGTAATGGGTCGAAGAAAAGTTCCCTTTAGCCGAACAGTATATATTGATCGCGCTGATTTTAAGATGGATCCTCCTAAAAAGTACAAAAGACTGGCACCCGGACTTGAGGTCAGGCTCAAACACGCTTATTTTATTAAATGTAATGAGGTTATCAGGGATGCTCAAGGAGAGATAACTGAATTATTATGCACCTACGATCAGCAAACAAAGAGTGGCAGTGGGTTTAAAGGCAGAAAGCCCAACGGAACAATTCATTGGGTTGACACCGGAACCTCTCAGCATATCGAGGTTAGAGTATTCAACAACCTGTTTAAGCCTGGCCAGGAAGATAGCAGTAACTTAGAGACAGCTGTCAGTCCTGATTCCAGAGTAATTCTGCCCAATGCCCGTATTGAGTGCAATTTTCTGGATATTAATGTTAATGATAGATACCAGTTTATTCGGGATGGATTTTATGTAATTGAAAAAGATTCTGAGCAGCCTGACAAAACGATCTTTAACCGCATTGTTTCATTAAAAAGCACCTGGAAGAAAAAATAAGCCGGGGCTGGAACGATAGTTTATTAATAGTAACCCTTTAATCCATTAACAGTTTGTCCCATAACCTTTTAGCCCCTTTAACCCTTTTAACTGTCAGCCAGTTGCTGTTTGTTATATAATGGTCAGTTAAAACTATACACCTAAATAGCTTAGCGTGATATAATATTTAAAGAAAAGCATAAAACAGTTAAACTGAAAGCATTGTAAATATAAAGTATTTAGTACATAGAAAATAGCTGGTAGTTTCGAGCTATGGAGATGGGGTTATTGAGATGACAAAATGTTATAAGGCAATCGTGATCTTGATATTATTTATAACGGTTGGCTGTGCAGTTAATACCACAGAACCGCCAGAGCAAAAGCCGTCTGCTTCAGGAGGTGCAGCTGTGCTGCCTGAAGCCGAGGCCATATATCAAGTGGCCTATATCGCTGCTGATAATGAGGTGCATCTGCATATTACCCAAACAGGTGAGGTACAGGCTATTTATACATCAGCTGAACCGCTGGATATTATTATTCCAAACCCGACGATGAAGGTCATTGCCTTAACGACTAAAGATGGAAGTGTTAAAATATACGACTGTGACAGTCAGCTGGAACTGGACATCTGCCAATTGGAATCAGTAATGCCGCTGATCAGCTGGTCACCTGATGGTTGTTATTTAATGATCTATCAGCCCTCAGGCAATTGGGGTTCAGCAATAATCTATGATTTTGTCAACAACCTGATCTGCAGTAATATTATGACCATTGGGGAGCCCATCTGGAACCCGGACAGCAATAGAATCTGTACTAATATTCCAGAACAGGTGGATCCGCCAGTACCTTACGGTGATGGTCAATCCAGTTCTGTGGTCGTGTACAATTTAGCTGATAATCTGACCAATACCATCTTAAAGGGTGACGATAAAAATTTGTACCGTCCTTTGAAATGGCTGGCAGCAGATATCATCGCATTTGAGCAGGTTAATATGGAGAATGCCAGTGAAGAAATCTATCAAATGGAGTTAAGTACCGCTGAACGGACAAATATCTCAGATAGAGTCCATGATCTGCTGTATACCCCAATTGAGGCGCCGAGCATGTTTTACAATTATCAATACTTTGAATTCACACCTGATAACAGGTATGCCCTGCTGTGTACGGTCGAAGAAGATTTTTCTAAAATAGATCTGTGGAATGCCGAGACTGAAGAAGTGACAGAACTGGCCGAAGGTTATTGTGCCTCTTGGGTCAGTTGGAAATAAAAGAGCTATCGTAGTAGCATAAGCAAAACTAATGTCTGCAGTTTTTCAGTTGGAAAGTGATGACCTCTGTAAAGTGCTGTTGTGAGTTTAAATTTGACAATATGAAAATCAATTTGATATAATAACAGTTAAGGAAACGGCAGAGATCTTTTTGATAGCTGCTTTTTTTGTTTTACTGCAGCAGCAAAGTATATGTTTAAGTGTTTTTTTAATTATATTAGAAAAGCACTTTTTTTATTAAGGGGGGAGATTTAGTTTAAGTAACAAGTAAGATTATTTGCTGAATACCATTGTAATCTGGGTTGCCAGAAGTCTAAAGTAATAACTGGAGGTTGTTTTAAGAACAGAAATTAAGGACTGAGATAAGAACTATTTATGGATTTCGGCATCTATTTTGAAAGTAAGTTTGATATATGGATAAAGTGATTTTTTAATTAAGATTAAAAGATCACTTTTTAGTATTAGAAAAAATGGAGGTATCTTATTGAAGAACAGAGATTTAACTAAAGGAAATATAATTAAAAATCTATTATATATGTCCATTCCTGCCATCATATCAATGATTGCGCAAACGGCATACAGTATAGTTGATATGATGTGGGTAGGGCGCATATCTGCCACAGCGGTAGCCAGTGTGACAATCTTTTCTGCTTTGTATATTTTGGTTATTTCGTTAAACAACATTATCAACTTTGGATCAAATACAATCCTGTCACAAAGTTTTGGCGCAGGTGATATCAATAAAACAAGAAAAGTATTGGCTAATACATTCTCATTTAAACTACTGGCAGGTATAGTTATTGGTATCATAATGTATGTTTTCCTGAAACCTGCTTTGGCTCTGTTTACCAGGGATTCAGAACTGTTACAAATGGCCTTAGAGTACGGTCGTATTAGAACACTTTTTTTACCTATAGCCTTTTTATCTTTTACAGTTAATGGCGCACTGAGATGCAGCGGAGATTCCAGAACACCAATGATTATTACTATGATTTCAGCAGTGCTCAATATAATCTTAGATCCAATATTTATGTTCGATACTATTCCTGTTATCAACAGCCCTGGTTTGGGTCTGGGTGTTTTTGGAGCAGCGTTAGCAACAGTGGTTTCAGTTACAATCTCTTTTTTGCTCAGCTACTGGATAATGTTTGGTGCATCCAGCAAATACAGTTTAAAACTAGCAGATATATGGGGTATTGATTGGAATATAGCTCTTAGAATATTAAAAATTGGCTTCCCTCGCGGGTTATCCCTGCTGGTTAGTAATTTCGCCCAGTTGTTTTTACTAAAGCTGGTTGCCATCTTTGGAACCCTGTATGTGGCTGTTTGGGGCATAATGGGAAGAGTAACCAAGCTGCTGTTTATGCCAGGCACAGGTTTTATGATAGGAGGGACCACGGTAGTAGGACAAAATGTTGGAGCAAAGCAGTATGAGCAAGCTGAAAAAGCGGGATTAGTAGCAAGTAAATTAGCATTTGCTTTAGTGTCACTGATTTGCTGTTTGATTTTTTTGTTTGCTAAGCAAGTAATGGCTATCTTTACAAGCAATTCTGAAGTGATCGATATCGGTGTTTTAGCTCTGAGAATAGCGGTGTTTCGAATACCAATAGCCGCTGCTTATTATAATTTAAGTACTATATTTGCAGGTTATGGCTATACAATTCCATATTTGGTAGGAGCAGTGGTTGGTTTATGGGTGTTTCAAATCCCATTTGCTTATATTTGCATTTCAGTTCTCAGACTGCCATTCAATTGGTTACCTGTCAGTTTCTTTGTCTATGCCTTAGGTGAAGGGTTAGTATTCTATTACTATTATCGCTTGGGAAAATGGCGTAGGAATCCATCATCAGAGTCGTTAACTGATTAAAGTGCAATTCTACTTATGATGCAACTGTGTCCAGTTTAACTGGGAATATATTCGCCCAGTGCTTAAACCTCATTTTTTTGTATAAAAAAGGTCGTTAGGATTCAAATTAATATATAATGACGTGAAATGAGGTGCAAAATGATTAGGAAGCAGATTAAAAATTTTGGCACAGAATATTTTGGCCGGCTTAAGGCAGCTTTGCTTAACCGGCCCTTTAATTCCCTGGCTCGAATCCGAGAGCAAAACTACAGTGATTACCTATGGGACACAGTGCCAGACATCGACAATTACTTGAAGGAACATGAAGCCTATCAAAAGCTTTTGGAAGATAATGGGGTAGAGGTTTTTTTGGTACATGATTATGTGGATAAAAACCAGGAGCTGTTAAATTATCTCCCGAACTTAACCTATATGCACGATATTGCAGTAGTCAGCAGTAAAGGTGCAATCATATCATCGATGTCTACCCCGGCCCGCAATGCTGAAAGCATAGCAGTCAAGGAGGCCCTGGTTAATTTAGGTATACCAGTATTTCATCATTTTCAAGAACATGAGGCCTTTGAAGGCTGTCTGCTGATTCTGCCCACGACGATGCTCATTGCCAATACCGAGCGTCATTCCCCTCAGGTTATCAAGAATTTTATTTCAAAAGCACTGCAGATATTTGAAGAAGTAATCTATGTCGATATACCTCAGGAACGGCGTTTTATGCATCCTGACATGATCTACAATAGGGTTACTCATAACCTGGCTCTGTATTATCCACCAGCCTATAATAGTGTTCTGCTGTACACCAATGAGGGCTGCAAAGCTATAAATTTTAAACAATATATGGAGCAAAAAGAGGTTGAACTGGTGCCGATGAACAGCAGAGAACAGCAATATTGGGGCTCGTCTTTTGTTCCACTGGAGCCGGGCAAAATAATCCATTACGATTTGGCCCTGAATCGCCAAACCCGCTCTTACCTGCGACAGAGAGGGGTAGACATAATCGACTTTCACCCGGAGCATTTACTGGCTGGCGGAGGCAGTTTACGGTGTTTGACATTGCGTTTATGGCGTGAGTAATATTTTTAAGGTTTTTATACGAACCTTTTAATCCTTAACTAACTCTAACAAGCAAAGATAGGTTATGGAGACTGTTCAACGGATACACTTGCTCAAAAATGAGCACATGTATCCGTTGTTTTTTCTCGGAGATTTTTAAGTTTGCCAGTAACTTGAGCTAAAAAAGGACTATTACAGCCCACATTTGTGCTACCATATAGTTAGCTAATGAAAATATCAGAATGGTTTAGATTTTAGTGGATAAAATGGAGGTTGAAAATGAATAAAAAGATAGAACTGACAGAAGTCCTAAGTCTTAAGTACTTGTCTAAGTATGTTTGGTCGCCTGATAGCAAGGATTTAGTGTATTTATTGAATGATGGTGGAGTAACAAACGCCTGGGTTGTGTCAGTTGAAGGCAGTCAAAAACCCTCTCAAATTACTACGGCTGCCAAGGGTGTTTCTGCAATAGAGTGGAGCACTAATAATGAGTTAGCCCTTGTTATAGATGGCAATGTTTTTATTTATAGCGATACATATCAATTAAAACAGCAAATCACAACTGAGGGTGGGTACCGGTCTAAAATAGCTTGGTCCTCAAATGGCAGGACTCTCGCTTTCACCAATGGCAAATTGTTATCTTTTTACGATACAAAGACCTGTTTTGTAAATAAAGTAAAGCCCTTGGGAGAAGTGTTTGCTGGCAAGTTTAGTCAAAAAGTCAAAAATACTAGCTTTGCCTGGTCGCCAGATGGAAGCAAATTTTTATATACCTACATTGACCTCAATCAGAAGCCTTATCTTGCTTTAACCAATAATGAGGGCCAGCATATATGGACCTCAACTGCTAATAGCAAGCTATTAGGTGAAGCACATTGGGTTACAGACTCTCAACTTGTTTATGTGCTTTTTGGTCATCTTTCGGTCAGTAGGAGCTATATATTAGCAACGATTCCACCTACAACAGAGTGGCAAGACTACAGCCATATTGGGGCTGTCAGCAAATTTATTATGCATTATGAAGAGATCTTAGTACTGAAGGTAGCAGATAAAAAGGGAGGCATGCTAAGTAATGTAACCCCCATAAATGAAAATGAATTACTCTTTGGTACAGAGAGTGATGGCTATTTTCATTATTACAAATACAATATTATCGAGAAGAATCTATCTCAACTGACTAAAGGAAACTGGGAAGACTTGGGTCATTTGAGTGGCAGGGCGAGTTTATCGCCTGCAAAGAGTAAATTTGTGTTTTCCTCAAATAAAACTCATCGTACTGAGCGGCAATTATTTGTGTATGATTTGAGCACTAGTAGCTTAGAACAGCTAACTCATCAATCTGTTACTAATGTTAATCCTGTATGGTCACCTGATGGTTGTAAAATAGCCTATTTTCATGCAGACAGTCAGAGTAATGGCGAGCTGTGGGTAGTTGATTATGAAACAAAGACCAGCACTCAGCTGACTGACTCCATGCCAGAGGGATTAGCAGACAAGCTTCAGAGACCGGAATTAATAACCTATCAGGGAGCTGAAAACTGGGATATCGATGCTTTTCTCTTTAAACCAGCTAACTTTGACCCCCATAAAAAGTATCCAGCTATAGTTTGGATTCATGGTGGTCCACGTCGGCAAATGAGAGGTAGTTTTCACCCCTCAAGTGCTTATTCACGCTACTATGCTTTAAATCAATATCTGGCCAGCAACGGTTATTTGGTATTATCGGCAAACTTTAGAGGTGGCATAGGCTACGGTAGTGATTTTAGACACGGACTGTATTTAAAAAAAGGGGTAAATGATACCATAGACATCGTTAATGCCGGTCGTTATCTAAAAAGCCTCCCTTACGTAAATGAGAACAAGGTGGCCGTATACGGTATAAGCTATGGGGGCTATTTGACTCTGCACTGCTTAACTAAGTATCCCCAAGAGTTTGTAGCGGGTATTAATATAGCTGGTATTTGGGACAGAGCCCAGTGGGACAGGTGGATGAAGAGCGAATACGGGAACTATTCAGGCAACACCTACATGGGTGGAGACATCGAAGAAAGGCCAGATTTGTGGTCAGAAGCATCGCCGGTTACCTATAAGAATAATCTCTGTAAACCTCTTCTGAGTCTGCAGGGAACAGGGGATATGAATGTGGATTTTAACCAGTTAAACAGGTTAGTAAAAGACCTGACTGCCTTGGGTGCTGAACATGATGCGATATATTACCCAGATGAAATGCACTCCTTCAGATGGCGCCATACCTGGCAGGATGCCCTGCCGAGAATGGTTGCGTTTTTTGATAAGCACCTTAAACAGTAGTGGTGGGTTAGCTTTGCTAACGGTGGTGGCTCGCTTCGCGTCGCGGGTTGGGTAGTTCCTACGGAACTACGGGTTGGGCTCACTTTGTTTCGCGGTTTGCCAGTACCGACATTGCAGCTGAGGGGTTTGTTTTTTCCACGTTACTGTGAGACAAACATTAGTGAAGATAGTTTCTTTATCTTACTTGTCATGATAGACGCCCATTGGGCGTCTTTTGATCTGATAAGCTTAAAAGTCGTAATCTTACATAAAAAAATTACCCATTTACAGTACACAACCTCCTTGCCGTTTGCTAAATACAAGACTACTAAGGTTTTTTCCTCTCAACTGAGGCTTTGTTTACAGTTAATCAGCGATCTCCTATTGACTAACCAGATAGGTAATATTATCATTTTATTATTGCTGCCGTAAATTATTGACTATATAGACTTAGGAGGAAAGCAGCTTGAGGCTAATTGTGCATCTTATTAAAAACTCACTGAAGCTCGATCTAAAAATGCTGATACCTTTTTTTGCTACCATTGTAGTTATTGTGCTGGTGACTTCTGCTTCTTCAGTTTCAGGTAACTTATTTATTGAAGAATCCCGTGAGCCTGCTATAAAAGAGTATGGGGGAGAGGTCTGCGTTTATAAAAGCTCCCAGTCGGCCCAGTTTGCGACCGGCAGAGAAGGGCTGACTGAAAAGTGGTATCGACAGCTTTTTGAACCGGAAGACATTGCCGGTTTTGCGGACAAGCAGTATGTCACTTATGATTTAAGCATTTGGGGCAAACATGCTTTTTTATTTCAAATGAATACCCAGATTATTGGCAGAGAGTACAGCAATTATACCCCGGAATGGGAGATTAGAAGAGGTAAGGTCTCTCAGGTTACTGATCTGGCAGAGTGGGAGCAGCAAGGCCGTCCGGTTACAGTCTTAATTGGCGATAAGCTTCCGTTAGAAATTCGAGATTACATTAAAGTAGGCTATGAGTTCGAGGCCTTTATCCCCAGAATCATTGAATCAGGCGGGGTACTCAATTTAAAAGGGGCCGATGCTACAGTGATATTGCCTAAAGACGCTGTGGGTATGGATTATTTAGACTATAAAAACGGCAGCTGGATAACCTTGAAAATTGCTGCCATAGGTCGTGATGGCTTAGGGGGGGTAGACGACAGTATTATTGTCATGCCTCTCAATATATTGCAGGAGTTGGCCGAGGCTGAGAATAAGGTTAATCGCGCTGGAATCAGCATGCCAGACAACTCTGAAAACGAAATAAGCTTAAAGGCCAGGCAGATCACCGACCAGTATCCAGGCTTTTTTGGCTTAAAAACCACTGACATGTTTTTAGGAACGTTTAAAAGTGTCAACGACTTAGCAAAACATGCTGATTTACTGATGTATTCAATCTATTTGATTGGCTCGCTGATGGTAACCTGCGTTCTGATCCTGATGATGCGTAACAGAAGATCTTCTGATGTTCAGTTGATAACCCTGGGTATCAACAGATCAACGTTAGCGGCAGTGGCCATATTCGAGATACTGGTTGTTTCTGTTGTAGCTGTTTTAGCAGGGGTGGCTATCCCGCTGCTATTGTCACTGCTGAGGAGCGGAAAAATTGTCGTCGATTCAGTACAGTTAATTAGATTTTTCCTGATTGTTCCTTTTAACCTGATTATAACAATTATAGTTTCACAAATAATGCTACCTAATAGTAAACAATGTTTGGAGGCACTGCGCTATGAATAGAGAATTTTTAACTATCAATGATGTCTACAAAGGATTTGGCGAAGGGGATAATCGAGTCGAAATTTTAAAGGGTGTTAATCTAAATTTAACTAACGGAGAGTTTGTGATGATGCTGGGACCTTCGGGGTCTGGTAAATCAACTATCTTACATCTGATTGCCGGATTAACGCCTGTGGACCGAGGCCAGATTGAGGTCTGTGGGGTGAATGTTCAAAAGTGTTCAACCAACAAAATATTGGAGTTGCGGCGCAGAACAATTGGCTATGTATTTCAGGATTTTCGTCTTTTGCAAGGCTTAACTGCTTTGGAAAATGTAATGGTACCGCTGTATGCTGTGGGTAGAAGCAGAAGCGTTGCCAAAAAACGGGCAGAAGAATTGCTTGAGTTAATGGAGTTGAGCCACAGAATGCACCACTCTCCCAGAAAATTGTCCGGGGGAGAACAGCAAAGAGTGGGAATCGCTCGCGCTTTAGCCAACGAGCCTAAAATAATATTAGCTGATGAACCGACAGGCAATCTCGATCAGCGGCTGTCTGATGGTATTATTAAGATGCTGTCAACCCTGCCACAAAAAATGGAAGTATCAATTTTAATGGTTACTCACAATCAGCAGCTCACCAAGTATGCCACCAGGATAGTGGGGCTGACAGATGGGCAGATTGAGGTGCAATCCAATGTCTAACTTAGCTTTTAAAATGGCTCTCAGAGACTGGAAAAAAATAATCCTGATAGCTATTGTCTTAGCATTTGCCGGTTCAATGTTTATCTATTACAACACTGTAATGTTTGAAATGCGTCACTTCTCTCCTAATAATATCAACATGGAGGAGAGTGATGCTGAGAAATTCAGGGATATGAAAGTGCCAACTACCAAATCGGAGATGTTAGTAGCAGCTATGACCATGTTGATTGTCTTAGCCGCGGTGCTATTTCAACTGAATATGCTGGTTGTCGATATGATCAATAAGAAAAAGGAATATTATGCCCTGCAGGTAATTGGAGTATCTGAGGAGCAGGTGGAGTTATTCCCGCTGCTGTACTCGATCCTGGCCGGAGCACTGGCTTCACTGATTATAGCTGCTGTCTGGATTCCGATATTTCCATATTTTAAATCGGCTTTAAATATTCATGCGATCAGCCTGGGGCTGATTATTTTAGTGATTATTCTGTTTTTTGTGATGAGTACTATCATCGGAGTGAAGGCTCGGGAGATTACTGATTATATGCAGTAGTTCTTCAGTATGGCAGAGCCGGTCTGCCATATGAGTCTGCAGATATAAATTTTGCTTCAATCAAATAAGAATGGTATAATATTTTCACATAATTCCGGTTTTTAAAGGCAGATACATGATATTTCCACTTTTTATTAGATAATCTGTAAATATAATTACACTCCCTCAAAAGCTAATTCGAGCGAACATCAAAATTTTGTCCCGATTCTAATATGAATATAAGTAAATTGCAGAGAGTATTATCAACTGTAGCTGTCAGTAGTGATGGTATTTTCAGCTTTGGTTAAAAAAAGCGGAGGGACTACAATATGAGCAAAGAGCAAAAGACCAGTAATAAACCGTTGAGCACAGCCTTGATTAAACTGATGGTTGGCCAAGGCGTTAGTATGATCGGAGATTCGTTTACGGGCTTAGCTCTGATGTGGTTTATTGTTCAGACAGGAAGTCCGATGCAGGTAGGTATCAATTTGGCCCTTGCATTTATACCCAGTGTAGTTTTTGCTCCATTTATGGGCAGTATTGTCGATCGTATCAGTCGTAAAAAACTACTGATAAGCTCTGATGTGTTAAGATTTTTTTTAGATGGGGCTTTAATATTTTTCATTAGCATCGGATGGTTCTCTATCTATCTGATATATCTTTATTCATTTCTAAAAGCAGTTGTGCGGCTTGTTTACACCCCGGCCCAGCGGGCAGTGATTCAACAATTGACTATACCCGATCAACGGATTAAAGCTAATGCTCTACAATCCTTATCGGCTCAGATAGCCATGGTCAGTGGGCCTGTTTTAGCAGGGCTGGCAGTGAAGCATCTGGCTATGCACTGGGCCATTGCGATAGATGCCGCTACCTTCTTAATTTCGGCCATTATAATCTACTGTATCAATATCGATGAAAGCCATATCATAAAATCCAATCAGAAGCAGTCATACTGGCAGCAGATGCATCAGGGCTTAGTTTATGTTGCCAAAAATCGTTGGATTATTCTGCTTTCTTTTGCCTATGCCTTTGTCAATGGCGGCAATGCCCTGTATGGTATTGCCAGACCGTACTTAATTAAAGACCTGTTAGGGCTGGGTGCTGATGCTTTAGGTTTATTGACCTCACTGGGGTCGTTAGGAGCAATTCTGACCTCAGCCGCCTTAATGAGAATAAAGCTAAAAGGCCATAAGTTGAACTACGTTATGATCGCTACTGTTATCTGGGGAGGCGGAGTAGTATTAGTCTCTCAAGCTACCTCTTTTGTGATTGCAGCGACTATTTTGTTTATAGCTTTTTCAATGGGGCCGGTAATGGGCATCTGCAATAATGTTTTTTATCAGAATCAAATCCCTTCGGAATTTATGGGACGGGTGCATGCAGTTCGTTCCTTTGTCTCATCTTTGGCAATGCCAGTAGGTTTTTTGTTTGGGGCATCAGTTATCAATAGGTTCGGGATTAGCGGTTCGTTTGTTGTTTCAGGTACAGTAATTCTATTTGGCACCATCTTTGTCTATGCTGCCAAACAGTTGCATGGCAAAATACAGCACACTGCAATATCATCCAAGGACGTTTAAGGGTATTGCTGTATTATCAGCTCCCTAATAAAGCACTGTTGAGGGTAAAATTGGGAAGGAGTGATTGAGTGGATTCATTTGTTATTACAGATATCGGCAGTACTACTACCAAGGCATTGTGGATAGCCAATAAAGATGGCAGCTATCGACTGTTGGGTAGAGCAGAGTCCCCGACAACCGTGGAGGCTCCTGAGGAGGACGTTACAATCGGTGTTCGGGCCGCCTTAAAGAAGCTGGAGAAGCAATGCCAGCAACAGTTTGCTGATGAACACAATCTGGTATCGCCCAAAATTGAGTACTACTCTTCCAGCAGTGCCGGTGGCGGTCTGCAGGTATTGGTCATTGGTTTATTCAGTAAAGTAACAGCTGTCAGTGCCCAGAAGGCAGCGTTGGGGGCAGGGGCAATATTACTCGATGTAATCTCTAATGATGATAAAAGAACACTGTATGAACGGATAGAAATCATTAAACAGGCCCGCCCGGATATGGTCCTTTTAACTGGGGGTTTAGACGGCGGTGATACAGATTTTGTAGTAGAGTTTTCAGATATAATCAATTCTGCCAATCCCAAGCCCCGTTTTGGTGAATCCCTGAAACTGCCGGTTATCTTTGCTGGTAACGGCCAGGCGATACCGTTGATCGAGGATACCCTGGGAATAAACTTTGATTTACATGTCACCGATAACATTCGCCCGGAGATGGATCTGGAAAACCTGCAGCCGGCCCGTGACCAATTACACGAACTATTTTTAAGCCATGTAATGCAGCAAGCCCCGGGCTATAAGAAAGTATCTGAGGCTGTTGCCGCCAACATAATGCCTACCCCACTGGCCTTTGGACATATAATCTCCGAACTGAGTGAGCAGGAGAAAATAGATATCCTTTCAATGGACATCGGCGGGGCTACAACAGATATTTTTTCGGTTTTGAGCAATAAGTTTAATCGTACGGTCAGCGCCAACTTGGGAATGTCGTACAGCATCGCCAATGTTGTGCAGCAGAGTGGCCTGGCAAGGATTAAGCACTGGCTGCCTTTTGAGATAGCCGACGATCTATTGGAGAACATTATAGGTGAAAAAATGCTGTTTCCTACCAGTTTACCCCAAAATGTCATGCAGCTGATGATTGAGCAGGCCGTGGCCCGTGAAGCAATAAGACTGGCCGTGGAGCATCACAGCAATTTAATTCGAGAGCTGCCCAGCAAACGAGATAAAGGGTTGAAGCAACTATTATACGAACCCAGCCTGAAGAAAAAATGGGATCAGACAGCCAGCTTGCTGGAAATGAACAATATTGGTTTAATCATTGGCAGTGGAGGGGTATTGTCACATGCTCCCAGACGCAATCAGGCTGCTTTGATGCTGCTGGATTCCTGTTGCCCAAAAGGGGTAACCCGTTTAGCGGTTGACAGCGTTTTTATGATGCCCCACTTAGGTGTATTAGCCCAGAAACACCCAGACATAGCTTTACAGGTTTTGAAAGACGACTGCTTTATACCTTTGGGGACAGCCATTACTGGTATTGGCAAAATCTCGCCGGGTAGCAAATCAGTCACTGTATCAGGGGTCCTCAATGACGAGAAAATATTACTGGAAGTGAATAGCGGGGAGATAAAATATCTGCCCGTACCGGAACAGGTGGTTGGAGAAATTGATATAATTCCAGCTAAAGGAGTCGACATTGGCAATGGAGCAGGCAAGAAAGCTAAGGCAACAATTGTCGGGGGCAGTATTGGCTTAATTATCGATATGAGATTATGCTGTGAGCAGGAAAATAATCCGGTGACTCAAGCAAAACACCTGATTTCAATTGGTGCCTACAATGAAGCAGATATCCAGGAGGCAAGGAGGCTGGCTGATGAAGTTAGTTGAAATAACCCGAACTCGAACCCTTCCTTACGCCGGCACTGTTGTTGTAAAAAGAGGGCAAAAGGTATTAGCCGGGGATATGGTAGCCAAAATGAACTACTTTCCGGGCATGGTCAAGAAGCTGCGAATATCCAAGCATTTGGCAGTAAAACCTGAGAAGCTGCCAGAGGTAGTAACCGTCAAACCTGGCGAGCTGGTTAATAAAGGGGATATTCTGGCTTTTAATGCCCGCTGGCATAAAGCCCAGGCCGTAACAGCGCCGCAAAGTGGTATTATTGGCATGATTTCTCGCCATTTAGGTATTGTATATTTAAGGAAATTGACCGAATTCAATTCATGCCCTGTAGAGATTTACGATATAGAAAAGGCTTTTGGAGTATCGGCAGAGCGAGCCAGAAAGAGCATTGCAGTCAGGATTGGGCAGCAGGTCAGCCCCGGACAGATCATTGCTCAGCTAGCCTGGAAAGACAATAAGATGAAAATGCATAAGGTAGTTACTAACCTGTTCGGCACGGTAAAAGGGATAAAAAATAATATCATTACTATTAAAAACAGGCAGGTATGCCAAGAGCTGCAGGCATATTTGGCTGGGGAGGTCATCGATGTAGCCGAAAACTGGTCGGTTTCTATCAAGGCCAGAGCCTATCAGCTGAACGGGGTATATGGTATTGCTGGGGAGCGCAGCGGCATTCTACGAACCATTAATACTGTAAAACTGGATGCCAGAGATATCTATCCCTCAGATAAACATAAAATACTGTTATCCCGGGGGGTAATCACTAAAGAGGCTTTGCATAAAGCAGTTGCCTGTGAGGTATCTGCTGTTATAGCTGCCAGCTGTAACCTCGCCTTGCTGCGTGAGTATGCTGGCCAAGACTTTATACCTGGAATAACCGGTGGAGAAGAGGTCATCACCGGCATCATCCTGCTCCATGGTTTTACTGCAAGTCAGATAGATGAAACGCTGTGGTCCAGGATAGAGCAGTTGAACAATAAAGAGGTATCAGTAAATGGCACTACTCACATCAGAGCCGGAGCTATCCGGCCAGAGATATTGATTTTTGCAGAATAAGTAGTTAATCGGCAAACTGGCAGGTATTTGTGTATCCAATGATAATTGCAGGTGAGGAAGTTTTGTAATATTTGATTTTGATATCGGCGACTGTTTGGTGTGGAGGATTATTATGGCTATCAGCTTTGTTCCCAACGTTATCAATCGGCAGGCTTTCTTAGAACATTATGGAGAGCTGTTGTTGATTAGCAATCAATATGCCAGGTATGAGTATGTACATCTGGCCAATATGCCTGTTGAAAATCTTGACCCCAGGTTTAAGGGCTGGATTACAAACAGTGAGGGCAGTAATTATCCTTTATTGCCTGTTTTAAACAACCAGAACACAACTGTTTTAGCCAGTGAACTAATGGGTCTAGCCCGAGATGTGGCTCTGGCATCTGCCGGAGTCATCAGCAGCCTGGACCGAGCTCTCAAAACCAAGCCTCATTTATCCATACACAATATTATCAATAGTTTTGTATTGGCGGATTTATGGCAGAGAGTGTTCTCTAATTTGAACAGCAATAATTATGGTGGAAGCCTGGTAATTGTTGATAACCCCGCCGACTGTAAAGTAATTTATTCAAAACTGGTCGGGATTAGTTCAGATCAGTTGATAATATATTGGCAAAATGGTTTGCAGCCCAATAACCATGTTTACCACAAATTATGGTCTAGTAAATACTCAACCAAGATGATCAGAACTTTAGATGAAGAGGGATTTATCCTGCCTTATGGCGGTATGGAGGATGCTTTTGTTATGCTTGGCCTGGCCCGGACCAAAAGAGTAAAAGGCAGCCATATCCCATCGTATGTAAACAATATTCCAGAACTAAATCTTCAACTTGTTCAGGAACTTCAATCTGAGCTTCGAGAACTGACCAAAATAGGCAAGGCCCATTTCCCCCAGGTAAAGCAGGTAATTCTAGGTTGCCGACAAAGGGTTTTCCCCGAGTTAAGATATGTGAAGGATTGCAATTTACTGCAGGCAGCTTACTATACCTGGTGTTATGCTGTGTATCAAGAGTGGCTTAAAGCCGATATCCTCGAAAGTTTGGCTGAAGTCAAAAATGTATTCGGAGTTAAAAGTTAAGAATCAATTGCAAATCGTGAATGAGGGTGAGGAAAAAAATGGACGCTAAGATCATGTTTCAATCCTATCATAAAGCCAGATTTTTAGAGAGGTTTAATAGACTGATGTCTCTCGAATTGAAGCCAGAAGCTATTGTCAACCTGGCCAGCCTGCCTGAAAGTATTGATAGAATACCTTCAGCAGTATTGCAGGCATTGCTAAAAAGTGGAATTGTGACCCTGAATGATAGCAAGTACTACATAACATTGCCGGTATTAACCCCCGATTTTTCCAATAGGCTGGCAGAGTCAATAAGTGCGGAAATAAAAGATATAGCTGGGGAAGCAGCGAGCTTAATTGACGATACAATGCCCGGTTATCTTAGACACTATTTCTTAGGGACGCTGGTTTTGGGCTATCTATGGCCGTCGATGTTATTCCGAAAAGTACTTCAGGGAGAAGGCGGCAGTGCGGTTATTTTAATTGAGCCTCAAAGTTGTGCTACATTATATATAGACAGTATCGGCATAGGGGGAGGGGGTCTGGTGACTTGGATTCAGACCTCACTGCAGAACAATAATGCTGAGTTGGAGCGGATATTTAAACATCGAGATGTTGTAAAAACTCTCAGCTCAGTTAACAGTGAAGGCGATATAACACCCTTTGGAGAAGCTGCTGATATATTATACCCGTTTAAAATCGTAAACATGATCCGACGAAGAGATGATTATTTATCATCCTACGTATTGGCAAAACCTCAGGTATCAACAGAAATTATTACAGAGCTGAAGCCGCTGCTAAGTGTTTTTGCTAATATGGGAATAAAAGTTATCGACAAAGTAGCAGCAATGAGTGAAAGTGCATATACTAGTTTTGCTACAGAGTGGAAAATAGCTCGACAAGAGTCCTGTTTTCACGCCTTTTATTATGTATTTTGCTATGAGTTGATGAGGCAGTGGGAGCTATTGGGAGTTATTCCCAAGTGGCGAAGAGTGCCAAACTGTGTGTAACCAAATGAGGCCTGAGCTGTGGTACTTGTATTACTATTTTGCTGATTGTGTGAAACTTGCAACTGGTTTATAGCTTAGTTTAATTCTTGTTAAAATTTGATAAGATTGTCTTAAGAATTATTATAAATATTCTTGACTTAACCCTCATGGCAATGCTATTATAATCAGGTCGCTGTAAATTAGCTTTGATCTGTTTAAGAAGCCAAAAGCTTACATACCTTAAACTCAGGTTGACGTAGAATAGAAATGGCAGGGGTTAGCGGTAGTAATATCGTCTCGCGATATTTAAATCTAACCTGGTCAATAATCATTTTGCTTCTGCCTGATTAAAAAGATTATTTAAGGTAAATAATAAACTCTGAAGTGGTTAATTTCCTTGTAAGCACAGCGTATTTTAGAGTAAGCCGGTCTTTGAAATAGAAAGTGAAGAAAAATGCAAAATTATTCTTGACTTTGGAAACTGGCGGTGATAATATATACAAGCGCCTTAGAAACGGCGTTGATAGAGAGAGGACAGAACATTGAGAATTAAATAGTGATAGAATG
>JANQLZ010000140.1 GCA_028280325.1 Bacillota bacterium | reverse complement strand
TATCTTTTCGACCATTGCTCTTGGGTTTTTTAATCTGATCTTTATACTGGGACCTTTTTTAGGTTTAGTAGGGGTATATATTGGGCTGTGGGGCGGAGCCATTGGCCTGGTAGTTGGTGGAGCAGGACTGATCAGAGGGGGCTTGCTGGGCTCTTTCCCCTGGTTTCTATCCCGGTCTATTCTAACGCCTTTTGTCAGTCAGAGCCCCCTGGGTGCCGGTATTTTGGGCATCGGATTATTTGCTCTCGGCCTGCTCAGTTCCATCGGCTTATATCATTTAGGGCATGTATTAATCAAATTAATAGTAAAATATTTAAACTGGAACATTTCATTGATTAAAGGAAGGTAAAGCTATGACTACAAACAATATTGTTAAGGTTCTACTGGTAGTTATCATTATTTCGTTTGTCATTTCCGGGGTGATGTTTGGACGCGGCAATTTTTCGCCTTTTAGTTTCTGGTGGAGAAATATTTCATTTGGAAATCACAGTTATGACGACTTAGAAGATGTCGATTTTGACAACAGCTATTCCAGCAGCGAATTTGAGCAAATTAATATTAAGGCCGTCTCTGCCGACTGTCGGCTTATTGCTGAAGATCGTTCTGATATCAGAGTGACCTATCAGGGAAAGGGGGAGTTCTCAGCCGACCTTAGAGGAAATGAATTAGATATTAATGAGTCTTTCAGCCGTTGGAAATTAAATAACATCAGAAGCGGTTCACTAACAGTTTATATCCCGGAAGACTTCGATAAGGATGTTGAGATCTACTGTGTTTCTGGTGAGATTGAGGTAGCTGACTTTATCAGCAGCGAACTCACTCTGGAAACCATCTCTGGGTCGATTGAGGTAAACGGGGTTGAGAGTCAGAATGTAAAAGTTAAAAGTATTTCCGGAAGACTTGAGGCCCAGGAAATATCTTTCAATAACGCTGATTTTGATACTGTTTCTGGTAGAATAACCATTGCCCCGGTTCAAGACTGGAGCGAGATTGATGCCCGTTCAATTTCTGGGAGTATAAACCTGATTTTAACGGAAGATTCCGAGCCCAGTGTCACTTATAAATCAGTATCGGGGGATCTGCGTTCTGAAGTAGGCATTAACAGCGGAAAGAACAGCGATCAAACAGTTAATGTAAGGACCACCTCCGGTGATATAATTATTAAGAAGGCTGATTAAAAGTTTAATCCGGAATACTCCAGTAAACTGCCGGAAGACCCAAACTGCAGTGGCTTGTTAAGGCAGCCACTGCTTGACCACCTGCAGGCTATGATTCCATAAATCATTTTGCAGCTGTTGATCACTGCTCCTGGCATTATAGGGGATTACCTGCTGCTGATAAAAGAACTTACCGGTAACCTCTGCTACATCTGGAGAGCTGGACAAATAAACTGATGTCCTGGCTCCCTCCTCTGGGGTTAAGGAGAGCTTTCTCATAACAGTGGCAATCAGGTTGGGCTGTATATCCCAGATATTAGTATTAACACGACCAGGGTGAGCTGCATTGACAACTATCTGGGTATCCAGCAAGCGCTTTGACAATTCACGTGTAAAATAGAGCAGGGCCAGCTTCGAGGCTCCGTATGCTTTAAAACTGTGGTATCGTCTTTTAAAGGACAGATTATCTATATCAAGAGCAGCATAAAGGGCAGCTTTGGAAGAGACATTGATAATCCGCACCGGCTTAGCTGCTGCTTTTAGTTCAGGAATAAAAAGCATTGTTAACAGAAACGGGCCATAATAATTTACGGACATGGTTTGTTCCAGGCCATCAACCGTTTCAACTCTGGAGTTATTAAATACACCGGCATTGTTGATTATTATATCGGGAATGCCGTATGCTTGTAATGTGGTACTGACACATACCGGAACAGACCGGAACACTGCCAGGTCCAGATGAACGGACTGCAAATGCGGATTTTCAGTCTGTTCCTCAATCTCCTGCATAACCTTTTCAGCCTTATCCAAATCACGACAGGCCAGGATTATTCTAAATCCCCTGGCTGCCAATTGGCGCGCTGTTTCTCGCCCTATGCCACTGGTGGCTCCGGTGATAAATACGGTTCTGTCTTGCATAACAGCCCTCCTCACTGTTACAGTATGTTTATACACTTCGACAGGTATAATATTTTTTCCTTTGTAAACTTTAATGATACAATTACTGATTCTAAAACTGATTAAGTAATAGATACAGGATAATTATTTCCGAATAGGGGGAACATCAATGGGAGAATGGCAAAGCAGAACGGAGAAGATCCTTGGTGCAGAGAACTTAAAGAAGCTGAGCAAAAGCCATGTGCTGATTGCCGGCTTAGGAGGGGTCGGCTCCTGGGCTGCTGAATCCCTGGCCCGCAGTGGAGTAGGCAGACTAACATTAATCGACTTTGACACCGTTACAGAGTCCAATATTAATCGGCAGCTACCAGCTTTAATAACAACAGTAGGTCAGCTAAAGGTTAATGTGGTCAGCCAACGACTGGCTATAATCAACAGTAAACTGGAGCTTGAGACCATGCCTGTTCGAATTAATGAAGAAAATACCGCTGCTATTGTTGGGATCAAGCCTGATTACATAATAGATGCGATCGATTCGGTGATGTCCAAGGTCGCCTTAATCGAAGAATGTATTAAACAGCAGGTCAATATCATCTCCTCCATGGGTGCCGGAAATCGTTTGCTGCCCGTCGGTTTTGTGGTTTCAGATGTAAGCAAAACCCACTCCTGCCCCCTGGCCCGGACCGTACGGCTGCAATTACGGAAAAAAGGGATCAATTCCGGGGTTAAAGTTGTTTTTAATACCCAGCCTGCCATAAAAGAGTTTTACACCCCTGAAACAGCCCCCGGCAGTATGGTTTTTGCTCCAGCAGTATGTGGACTGACCCTTGGAGCCGAGGTTGTTAATGATATAATACATAATATTAAAAGCGCCTGAAAGGCGCTTTAGAAGGTTCTTACCAGTGCAGGTCTGGAGTTATTGACGGTCATTGATCCCCTGTAAACCCTGTCGAATGGCCGTGATTATCTCCTTTCGGGTAGAAAAATTCTGATCATCCCTGACTGGGTTATAAGATACCATAGCCAGGGCCTTAACTTTGGGATATCTCAATAAAAATCTCAGTGATTCTCCCAGCTGCTGACCACTCAACCCACCTGGGGTGGGCAATCCGGCAGCTGGTGCCAGTTGGGGATTGAGGATATCAAGATCAACGTGAACATAGATAATATCTTCGCGTTCAGACAGGTACTGCATAGCTGCATCTACTTCTGAGGAACAGTCAACCAGCTGCTGTTCAGTTAAGGTTATAATTCCATCTTTCTCAATCTGCTCCTGTTCCAGCTGATCCAGGTCCCGAAGACCCATCATCACAATATCTGGAGACTGCAGCGGAATCCGCAGGCCGCTTTGCTGACGCATATTAGGCAGACATTTACCAGCTGAGATAGCTACTGGCATACCACCTAACATGCCACTGGGACTGGTATCAGGAGTATTATAGTCACCATGAGCATCAATCCAAACCAGTCCAACCCGCTTCGGCCGCTGGATATCGGCCTGGTTAAGCTGTAGGCCTCCTAATAGTCCGATTACTCCATTGCAGTTAGCAAGCAAACCTAAAATAAAATTATTTTTATCTCTTTCACCGGCTGTTAAATCTGTCAGACAGGCATTAGCTGCGCCGACTAAACGCCAGCCGCCATAACACTCCTGGTCAGCCTTAAGCCCAACCTCAACCGGTTCATTAATTTTAAGCTTATCCTCAGTTAACAACTCGATTAAGCCTGCCGATAAGAGAGAAGCTGGACCAGCCCCACCTCCAGTATATTTGCCTTCTGTGTTATATGGCAAGGTTATGATAGATATATTCATGGTTTACCCCTTTAAATTGTTTAAGCAAGCTATATGATTAAAAACCTGGCCGAAAAGAATTATCCCATCCGAATCAGCTTGGCTTTTTCCTGGAGCTTTTCCTGCTTTTTCTCCTGAAGCAACAGCTTACTGACAGCCTTCAGGCGCCTGGAAGCAAAGGTGTCTTTAGAATCTCTTTTGACGATAAAGGCATACTCCTGCAAAGCAGCTGCATAATTGCCATAATATTCATTAATAACTGCTAAATGAGTGCGCACTAACAGGTTTCCGGGGTCATCTATTTTCATTTTTTTGTAGTACTCCGCTCGATACAAAATGCTGATATCAAAATATGACTTACCGATTTGAATCCGCCAGCTAAAGCTGTCGTCTTTTTCATACGGGCATCTGCTTAGGAACAGGATTTGCTCGTTTTTGGCCTCAGCCCGAATTGCATGGCAAATATTGCATCTCCAATTATTACCATACCCAGCCAGCGACAAGCAGTTGTTGCCAAAGGTAATACTCGACCGGTCTTGCACTTTGGCATTGCACTGTCGCACGATATTGGTAAGCTTTAATTGCTCCTGGTCATTATCTGGATAAAACGACACTCGACAAGTGATAAAATGTTGCACTGGTCCCACCTCACTCAGATGATATTATTGTTTTACGCTCTGATATTATCAACAGCGGTCTTTTTGCTCTAAACCTTAAACTACCCCTACTCCGGCCACACCATAATTATTCACCGCTTTACTTTTTGTTTACTTATTTTTCTGCAGATCCCGCTTTTGAAACGATGACTATTACCGCCAGCCGTGCTTAGCAGTAAATTCATTGCCGGAAAAACCCAGTTGAGCTGCTTTATTAAATTGACAAGTTTATTTGAGATAAATGTATTGAGAATAGAATTAATGGAGGTGTTTGGGTTTGGGTGATAATTGTTATCAGCTGTACTTGAAGTGGTGGACGAGACCTGTTTTTTACTTATCTCCAGCTCAGGTAGGCCATCACTGTATTTTATAGTAAAATAGGAATGGAAAACAAGGGGCAGCAACCTATCTTGTTTAGCTTTCCTCCAACTAATCATTATCTACACCCCCCTAAAAAATCGCTCTTTACTATTTCTTTATATAAGGATAAATTCCTTCTTATTCCTTTAAGAGTTATCATTATTTTTGTCACTTATTTCACCATAGCTGACTAAACAGTTTTTTCCTGTTTTTTTGGCATAATACATGGCCTGGTCAGCTTTATCGATTATTTCGTCTACAGCCTCAGCCTCTTTTACGGCATAAATTCCAATAGATATCGATACCTTTGGATCAGCATTGAACAGCCCGGAGGCAGCTATGTTCAGGCGAACCCGTTCCATAACCCCAATTGCGATATTCTCACCGACAAAGATGATCGCCATAAACTCATCTCCACCAAAGCGTCCGACAACTGAGTTTTTCGGCAATAAGTTTTTTAAAGCGTCTGCTATCATAATTATTGCTCTGTTACCTGCTAAATGCCCTAAAGTATCATTTATTTCTTTTAAATTATCAATATCCAGCAGTACTACAGTATAAACGGGTTTAATTTTATGTAAATATTCAAGCATAAAACTGTAATTGTACATGCCAGTTAAGCCATCTGTAATAGATTTATTGTAAAAGTATTTAAGCCTTTTATTTTCCTTACTTACTGTACAACGCAGTTTTTGCATTTCAGTCATAACCATGATAATGGCCGAAACACTCATTGGAATCAAAAAAATATGCACCGTACTATAAAAGATATCCAAATCAAAGTTAAAGGTTAGATTAAAAACAGCAGGTATTATAGCTACAACTAAAGTGAAATTATAGATTAGTAATAAATATCTGGCCTGAGACCTCAATTTTCTGGCGGCCATCATCAGCATCAAAGCCAACAGATTAGCTGGCAACATCAAAAAATAAATATCATACCAGGATTTAAACTGTTGAATACTTCGAGAAAAAATTGCCCCGCAAACACTGACTGCCAGGGTCAGATAAGGTACAAATCTCCACTTTGGCATTCGAAAATAGCTAATCAAAGCAAAGTTGATCAGTACGACCACGACAAAAACAGTAGTGATATTCAGTTTTTTATAAAGTGTGAAGTTTATCGGCAATAAATTTATTGTGAAAAAGTCAATAAAGTAAAATATCGAAATAAACAGAGCTAATGCCATTAACATAAATGTCTGGCGGCTCGGACTGTCAAAAAAAGTGAAGTAAAAGGCCAGCATTATGATGCTTCCACTGATTAAAGTTCCAATAAATATCGCTTTTAACCAGACCTGAAACAACTGATAATATTGGTTAATAACAATCCCATTGGTATTCTCAGTGATTATGACCGGAAAACTTTTTAAGCCAATATCGTATAAGCCGACAATTTCCAGTGTAATTTGATTGTTTTCCTGCAAATGACGTTTATCGAACTCAAATATAAACATCCCGTTCCAGATACTGCTGTTAATTCCTTCGTAATCTCCGGCAGCTCCCAGGTAAATGTCGTTAAGGTATACTTTAAAGCTTTGTCCGGCCATTCTGTACACGATAAGGCAATATTCTTCAGCAACTGCAGGCAGCTCCTGTTTGTGAAAAGCAGCGTTAAAACTGATACTGCCCGCCTCTGCTTCGTTGAGGCACCTATAAGTTAAATCGGTTTCTCCATCAGAAAATGAAGAAGAACTTAAAGACAAAACGTCTTTACTATTCTTAAAATAATCTAATGCCATTGAATAAATACCAAAAGCTGTTGCATATACAAGTAATAATGTAAGAATTATTACTAGCTTTTTTCTGTTCATGACCTTTCTCCTCAATATACTTTATAATCTGTAATGAACAATTATTTTTATAAATAGAGCTTTAGATATTATTGGTAATTAGCATTAAATATTAATCGAGGCTACCGGCACTGCCATGCCCAGTAATACTGAGATTTATTATGTAATTTGTTAAACTAATTGGGTAACCATTAACTGATCTAACTAGCTGGCTATTATAGTTATATATCGTCCGGATCAGTCATATCTTTATCAATTTTATATATTTTTTTATTTTATGTTATTTGTCAGTAGCAAAATAATTCTGTCCGCAATATTATAGGATTAATATGCATTATCTGCCTGCAGGGGTGAAGTAGCCCCATCAGGGCCTAATAAATTTATCTCAGATATGAACTGGCAATTACAGCTAAAAAGCTTAGCCATAATTGCCACACAATACTCAGGATTTGTTTAGGTTTTGCAGTTTAGCCAGTTCCTCTTCAATTATTTTTTTGTCCAGCCGAGCAAATAACACCTCTACATCAGCAATAACAGTACCTTTTTCAACAGCGGTGTATTCCCATTTTAAGTCAGGGAGGGCCAGATATTTTTTGATCTTTGCAGCGGCAAAGGGTACAAACGGCTCCAACAGATTGGCCAGATTGGCAATGATCTGTACACAGGTAAACAGTGTATTGCCACAGGCTTGCGGATCATTTTTGATCTGAAGCCAGGGCTGCTGCTCATCAAAGTATTTGTTGGCGCTTCGAACAAACGAGAATATGAGTTCCAAAGCAGTTTTAAACTCTCCAGCTTCAATTAAACTGCCGGCCTCACTGTAAAGCTTGATTATCTGAGCCTTAATCTCTTCGTTTACTTGCCCTGCAGGAACCTTTGACTGAAACGATTTCTTAATAAAAACCAAGTTTCTGTTGACAAAATTCCCAAAAGCACCTAACAGTTCACCATTATTGCTATTGACAAATTCTCGCCAGGAAAAATCTGCATCGCGCTTCTCCGGCCCATTAATAATGATAAAGTAGCGAATAGTATCTGGGTTGTAATTGTCAACAATGTCTGGAATCCAAACGGCCCAGTTCTGGCTTGTAGAAATTTTTCGCCTTTCCAGGGTCAGGTATTCGCTGGAAATAATCTTATCTGGCAGATGCAAGTCACCGTGAGCCAGCAACAGGGCCGGCCAGATTAAAGAATGGAAAGGGACATTGTCTTTACCATGTACATAGTAGGCAGTGATATCATCACCCTGCCAAAATTCCCGCCAGTCCCCACCGGTTTTCTCAGCCCATTCTATGCTGGCTGTCAGGTAGCCACAGACCGCCTCCATCCAAACATAAATTCGTTTATCCTCAAAACCCGGCACTGGGGCAAAAATCCCTAAATCGATATCCCTGGTTACGGCTCGATCCTGCAGCCCCTCCTGAAGGTATCTTTCAGTTAATTTAATGGCATTGTCTCGCCAACCGGAAGAGTTTGCTACAAAACTTTCAAGTTCTTTTTGAAAACCACTTAGTTTAAAGTATAAATGTTCGGTTTCCTTAACCACTGGTTCAGCACCGCATAACTTGCAGGATTTTTCCAACAGTTCTACCGAATTTAATATTGAAGTACAGTTGTCGCACTGATCACCTCGAGCAATACTACCACAATGGGGGCACTTCCCTTCAACGTATCGATCTGGCAAAAACTGCTGACAGGTTTCGCAGTAACACTGCTCCCCGGTTTTGGCATAAAGGTAATTGTTATCCCAGATGCGCTTGAATATCTGCTGTACTTCTTTTTTATGAAAGTCATCATCGGTTCTGCTGTAATAGTCATAGCTAAAACCCAGTTTAGCAAAACAATCTACGATCTCATTGTGATATCTGTCTGTTATTGCTTTGGCCTCAACACCTTCTTTTCTGGCCCTGATCGCAATAGGTGTGCCATGACAGTCACTACCTGAAACATACAAAACTTTTTCGCCCCGCAAGCGGTAATAGCGTGCTAAAATATCTCCAGAAATTAAACCCGCAACATGACCAATATGCAATGAGCCATTGGCATAAGGCCAGGCGCCTCCGATTAAAATTGGCATCATTAGACCTCCTTGTTATTTGGCATTAATTTTTATTTAAAACAAATACACCCCCGCTCCTTTTTTCAGGAGACGAAGGTGATAACTCGTGGTACCACTCCTGTTTGCTACTGCTTCACAGCAGGTAGCCTCATTAAGTGCCTAACAGCACTTGAGCAGATAACGATGCTAACCGATGAACCTTAATCCCACCTGGTTTCAGGCCACAGCTCCAAGACCATTTTCAGCTACCTTCCTTTCACCCCTTTTCAGCTCCGGGGGCTCTCTGTAGAAACTCAGAATAACTTACTCTTCTCTTCACAGCTTTTATTGTTGGTATTTTAAATCAGTTCTGTTACTTATGTCAAGGCCTTTTTAATTTGTGATTATTATATCCCAACACTTTATCCTAAATACTAACAATCTCGACAAAGCAATAAGGGGAGATCAGGTAATTGACTAGAAGCTGCTTTAATTTTTTTACCTACTCGTAATAGACAATTCCGAAGCCATTCTGCCCCAAATGAGTGCCTACCGTGGCACCAACGATCGAGGTAATAATTTTTTTAGGCTGCAGTTCGCTCTGGACCAGTTCTTGCAGAGCGTGCAGTTCACTTTCATTATCGATAAAACTATGAACCAATCCTATAGTCTGCGCTGACAGGTTATCGGCATTAGCTTTAATTGCGTCTAAAATAAGTTTTACAGCCTTTTTCTTGCCCCTTACTTTAGCATAAGAGCCTACCTTGCCATCGGTTTTAAATCCGATGCTCAGAACTGGCTTGACCTGGAGAAAGCCACCGATCAGCGCCCCGATGTGGCTTATCCGACCGCCTTTTCTCAGGTTATCCAGGGTATCTGGCAAAAAGAAACAGGTTAAAGATTTTAACTGCCTGTCGATAATACTCATTATCTCGTCCCTGCTCTGCCCAGCTTCGATCGCCTTAGCCACAGCTAAAAATGCAAAGCCCTCCAGTAACGAAACCATTTTAGTATCCACCAGATCAACCCGCTTCTTTTCATCCTCGGCCAGCATCTGTACAGCTAAGGTGGCTGAATTGAAGGTGCCGCTTAACTCTGAAGATATGTGTAAAGATATAATTCGTTCATAATCATTGAGCAGTTCCTGATACACGGTTAAAAACTGCTCCGGAGAAGGCTGAGAGGTAACCGGCAGGGCATCTGCCCGGGCCATCCGACGATAAAACTCGGCAGCCGATATATCCACCCCATCTTGAATAACTGTACCATCTGAGAAGGTTATATTTAAAGGAACTATGCGGGCAAAGGGATATTGGGTATAGGATAACGGTAAATCAACACAGCTGTCAGACACTAAGGCGATTGGAGATTTCTTGGACATATTGACTGCCTCCTAAAAACTTTGATGTTCAAATAATTTAATATACAAAGTTAATATAGCCTATTTCCCGTGATCTGGCAAGAATTTTATTCATTAATCTTTAACTGCCACGCAATTGACACGCTGCTTGATTATATTGTATTCAGTTGGGAAAGGGGGAATTAAATTTTTACTGAGATTTTCTTTATTGACACGAAACTGCCACATTAACGACATAGAATAAAAGCAATAAATCCAAGATGAAAGGGTGTAGATATGAAGTTAGTGAAAACAATGATGATTGCAGGCGTTATCTGCCTGCTGGTTGCCGGTAGCGCTTTAGCATGGGGAGGACAACGGGGGTCAAACACCCCAAACTGTGATCCTGAGCAAGGGCCAAAAACCCCGATAATTGAAGTGATTACCGATGTAACTGGTAAAACAGATGAGGAAATAAAAGATCTCTGTCAGGAACTGCGGGATGAGGATCAGACTCTATACGATTATCTGGTGGAAGAAGATCTGCTGGATGAGGTTAAAGCAGCTATTCTGGAGCATGGTGAAGAAGCCCTTGATCAGCTTTTGGAAGCTGGCAAAATCACCAGTGAGCAGTATGACGAGCGCCTGGGGCAGCTGTCCGAAAGAATTGATGATGAGAAATTCTTTACACCCCGAAGACCACGTCAGGGCCAAGGCAACGGGAGCAGAGCGAAACACAATGTCATCTTAGAAGCTACTGGATTGAGTACCGAAGAGTTGCAAGAACTGTGTCAGGAGCTGCGTGAAGAAGGCCAAACCCTTTACGACTATCTGGTGGAAGAAGATCTGCTGGATGAGGTCAAAGCAGCTATCATGGAGAATGCTGAAGAAGCCCTGGACCAGCTTTTAGAGAATGGTAAGCTTACCAGCGAGCAGTACGCTGAGCGTTTGGAACAGTTGACCGAGAAAATCAATGATGAGAATTTCTGGGCATCACGTCCCCATAAAGGCAACGATAGAGGGCCCAAAGGGCAGCAGAGCGGAGAAAAAACCCGCCCGGCTAACGGAAGAGGCTCTCGGATGAATACTAATTCAAAAACAAGAGGCAACTGCAAAGCATTTTGATAATACCTAAATCCACCAGACAAAAAAAAGAGGCTTGCTCAAACCAAGAGCAGGCCCTTTGCTTCCAAGCCTTACTGTTGATTGTTCAATTAATTGTTATATAAACCAAGATCATAGTATAATGAAGGTTGGTCAGTGAAAATTCGAGCAACATCACTGGAGGAGTGATTTTTATGCCCAGTATCAATATTTTAATAGTTGAGGATGAGCTGAATCTACTGCAGCTCACTAAAAAATATTTAATAAGAGAGAGATATCAGGTATTTACTGCTCATAACGGAGCCGAAGCTTTGCAAATCTTTGATAACAAAGCCATAGATTTAATAGTATTAGATTTAATGCTGCCTGATATAAGCGGCTATGAAATAGGCCGGCGAATTCGGGCTTACAGTGATGTTCCAATAATTATGTTAACCGCACGGTCTGAGGTTCAGGATAAGCTGGAAGGCTTTGATTCTGGAGCCGATGACTACATGACCAAGCCCTTTAGTCCCAAAGAGCTGTTAGCCCGCATCAAAGTGATTTTAAAAAGAAATAAAAAACTGCTGGCTACCAGTAAATACACCCATGGCAATTTTGAGTTTTGCACTGAAAGCAACAGCGTTTATATTGAGAGCAGGCCCCTGAGCCTGACCCCTGGGGAGCTGGACTTGCTTTACTATTTTATTCTGAACAGGAATATTACTTTAACCCGTGAGCAAATAATTGATCGCATTTGGGGCTTTGATTATGATGGAGATATCAGAACTGTAGATACCCGAATTAAACGATTAAGGCGCAAGCTAAGAGATGCAGATATAAATATTGAAACAGTTCGGGGCATCGGTTACCGCCTGGAGGAAAAATCTTAATGGTTAAAAGGTCTTTATCAAATCGAGTATTTTTTACAGTTCTGTTTGCATTAGGGATTATCTTATTATTGAGCAGAATCGGGCTCCATTACTTTGCTGACGACTTTTATTTCGAGATGCAGGCCAGGAAGATGCGGAAATCGACCGAACTGGTATCAGAGTTTTTAGAGACCACCAATAACGGGCCGATGATTGGCCAGTTTCTACAGAAGCAGGCCGGTATTATCGGCGGTGTAATTGTAGTTACCGATAAAAACGACAATATTTTATACAGTAGTTTTGCGCTGATTGATCAGCAGAAAGGAATGCGTTTTAATAGACTCGGCCAAATAAGAGCTGCTTTATCAAGCGCCCAAAGACTGTTTTACACTGAAAATGTGGCCGACAGTTTTCGTTGGGTAAACTATAAACATGAAGATGAGCGGCATAATGTTATTGCCGGGGTTTCACTGCTTGCTGTTGATGATACGATTAAAGCTATTGGGAGCATGAATAACTATATATTGGGCGTATCATTATTAGTAGCAATTTTAGCCTCCCTACTGGCAGCCCGAAATATCTCGCGGCCGCTGATAGAGCTAAACAGGGTTGCTAAAGATCTCAGTGACTTAGATTTCAGCAGCAGATCAAAGATTAAACGCACTGATGAAATAGGCCAGCTGGGCGATACTATTAACAGCATGGCCGAAAGGCTCCAACAGACTATTGGCCGGCTGCGCCAGGAACTGAAAAAAGAGCGCGACAGTGAAAAGGTGCGTCGGGCTTTTGTGGCTCGAGCTTCTCACGAACTGCAGACTCCGTTGGCAGTTATCAGCGGCTATACCGAAGCTTTACAAGACAAAGTTGCTGACGATGCTGACGAGCAACAGCATTACTATGACATTATCAAGAATGAAACCAACAAACTGAGCTCAATGGTTAGGGACTTACTGGAGTTATCTCGCCTGGAAAACCCTGAGTTTAGTATTGAGAAAAAAGACTTTGATATTATTGTTCTGCTCCGTGAACTGGTGGAAAAACAATTATTAATCGGTGAAGAGCGCAACATCGCGGTGAAAACTGAAGGCTTGGTAATATCATATAAGGTTAACGGTGATGCGCTGCGTATTGAACAGGCCATTAGCAATATAATCAGCAATGCCAAATATCATACCCCTGATCAGGGTCAGATTAATGTCAGTGCTGTCAGAAATGGCAAGGCTCTGACCATTAGCATTGAAAACAGCGGTTCAAAAATACCAAAAGCCAACCTGCCCCATATCTGGAACAGTTTTTATACAACTAATCAGGAGGGTGGAGCGGCCCATGGGACAGGACTTGGTTTGTCGATAACGAAAAATATTTTACTCCGGCACGACTGTATTTACGGTGCCGAAAATACCGCAACAGGGGTTCGGTTTTGGTTTACAATTGAGATTATCGATTGAGAGTGTCCAGTAAATCATCATATTATTGTAAGCTCATCAGTATTGCAATAGTTGGGAAGTTGGCTAGATTTATAAGGGGGTATTTTATGTGCGGTCGGTATACTTTAACCATTGATATTGACAATATCTTTGCTCATTTTGGCATTGAGATTTACGAGGACCGGGGTTTAAATCCCCAATACAATATTGCCCCCACTCATAAAATGCCGGTTATAACTGCAGAACAGCAGGTTAAGTCTCTGCCCTGGGGCATTAAACATAACAATCATTTTGTCATCAATGTCAGAAGTGAAGGGCGCTTTCGCCAGGCAAACACATGGAACCGCTGTTTGATTCCAGCTGACGGATATTTTGAATGGCGGTTGGAGAAAGGCAGAAAACAGCCTTATTATTTTCAGTATCTGAAGCAGCCCTGGTTTGTCTTCGCCGGCTTGTATCAAACCGGAAAGTCACCCGGCTACACCATTTTGACCATGCCGGCTACTGCTCAGGTTCAACCCTACCATCATCGCATGCCAATATTACTTACCGATGATTCTCAGTTCGAATCCTGGTTACAGGAAAATCGCACCCCGCTGGCTATACCGGAGCTGTCGATTACTGCTGTCAACCCCATTGTCAACAATGTCAGGAACAATTCACCGCAGTGTATCGAGCCGGTCAGGCGTCAACAGCTGCATTTTGGTTTTAAGATGGAGCACTAGGAAAAGATTATTGGGTGATATTTAATGCTATTAACTCCTTTAAATCAGCAATATGATATTGCTGATTTTTATGTAAGGCAATTAACGGCATCTCGGCTGCAGCAACAAGTTCAGACAATAATAGTTTGTATTCTAGGCTATCCTGATCTGAATAAAGATTTATTATTAATTCCGGAATCAGATTTGCTTTTCTGCAGATTAAATAATCGACCCGGGCTTGATCGAGAAGTTCCTGATTATCTCCGGATTCAAACACTAATATGTCGGCTAACAACACCCCTCGGCTGACAAAGTACCTGTCACTGTCTATTGTATCTGTTAAGAACTGCTGAAACCGGTCGCTGAGAGCCGCAGTAAGATATTGGCCTGGCTCCAGGGTTGCAGCAACTTCGGATCTGGCCGGCAGGTTGGTTTTGGCCATTGTTTTTTCTTCTGCAAACAGGGTTGGGCTGGCCTCTGGTATACCGATTGATTTAGGGTCCTGCTGATAGCTGTAGATCTGGTCAACTGCATTATTTTTACCTTTAAGCAACACTCTGGCATAGATATTTGCGATAATTAATGGCAGTATTAAAAGAGGCAAACCAATTACTATATTAATCTGCCCAATTATTAATGATCTGAGAACAAATAAGAATCCCAAAAACATCAATATTGCTAATGTAATTGTTACTTTTTTCTGCATATAACCACCTTATCGATAATCTGTTTAAAGCTCATCGGCTCTGAACAGGGTCTCAATCGCATCTCGGTCCAGACTGGCGCTCAAGGCCAGTATCGCTCTTATTCTCGACTTTTGTCCATTCAGGTTTCCGGCTAGGATTGCCCCGGCCTCCCGCAACTGCCGGGCGGCACCTTCATAGCCGTAGCAGTCCAGCACTCGGCCCTCCGGGCAGCGGGAACAGAGAATTACTATCATCCCCTGGGCAAGTGCTTCTACAGCAGCCTCTGCCATTTTAGGAGGCAGATTGCCCCGGCCCATAGCTTCCAAAACCAGGCCATGGTAATTATTTTTTTGACAATATCTGATCAAATCTCCGGTCATGCCGACAGTAGCCTTTATTAAGGCAACCTTTGCTGTAATCGACTGCGGCTTGACGACAGGGAGGCGCTTCATCGAACGGTAATAAACTATTTTATCCTGATCGACCAATCCTACCGGCCCTAATCCCGGGCTTTTGAAGGTATCCAGTCGATGGGTATGGGTTTTAGTTACATCCCGGGCAGCATGGATTTCACTGGCCATTACCAATAATACCCCTTTGCCGTGTGACCTTAACTCTACAGCGACCCTCATCGCATTATAGAGATTGGCTGGGCCATCAAAGCCCATCTCGGAGCTGGTTTTCATAGCTCCCACAAAAACAACCGGTTTATGGCCACCATAAACACTGTCAATGAACCAGGCCGTTTCTTCCAGGGAATCAGTACCATGGGTCACGATCACACCAGTTATATCCTCTTGCTGGGTATAGCTGTAAATAATCTTGTAAAGCTTCAACATTATCTCCGGGGTCATATGCGGCCCCGGGTACATTCCAAAGTTATGCACGACCACTTCAGCTATTTGGTCAAGTCCGGTTACCCCACTTATAATATCCTGGCCCTGCAAAGCCGGTACTGCTGCTCCAAGATCGGTATCTATTTTCATTGATATTGTTCCGCCAGTAAAAA
>JANQLZ010000125.1 GCA_028280325.1 Bacillota bacterium | reverse complement strand
ATCGGCTAAATCCTCGCTGCCTACCAGATACAAAGCTCCCCAAACCGATGGAGCGGCAATCTGATATTCTGTACCTTTGTTATATAGCATCGCAGCTTGATTTGTGGCAATAACAGCTAAATCCAGCTCTTCAGCTGTCAACTTACCCATCATCACATTGGTCGCAGGAACCATCTCATAATTCACAGTGATGTTCTCACCAAAATCAGGTTTGTCATGAGCAAGCTGCAGCATTGTCAATGCTGTCGGGCCTGGTAAATAGGCAACATTCATCTCCACAGGCTCAGCCTGCTGTTGGCAGCCACCAAACATTAGCACAACAGTTAAGACTACTATAGTAAAAAGTAATTTACGCATATCATTCACTCTCTTTCATTTAGTTTTTTATATGACATTTATGTAAATGGAAATTACTTCGCCTATATTGTACACTTTCTAATCTGTAAACGAAAGACTTTGCAGGAAAGAATGTTTTTTGTCCAGAATATATAGACAGTTGGAAAGGGGTTTATCATTAATAAACAAAGTGAGATAATATATATTGGCTCTCGTTGAGAACACCCTGAACTGGAGGATGTTCTGGCTAACCATAATTAAAAACAATAAAAAGGACTGATAAAAATGACTGTACATATTAATGCCCAAAAAGGAGATATTGCTAAGACCATACTGTTACCTGGAGACCCGTTGCGAGCTAAATATATTGCCGAAACATTCCTTACTGATATAGTTTGCTATAACACTGTGCGTAATATGCTGGGCTATACAGGGGTCTGGAACGGCCGCAGGGTTTCGGTACAGGGATCAGGTATGGGTATGCCTTCAATTGGCATATACTCACATGAATTGATTACTGAATACGGGGTAGAACAGCTGATTAGAGTCGGATCATGTGGGTCTTTTCAGGAGAATGTCGGGATTAGGGATGTCATTTTGGGGATAAGTGCATCTACTAATTCCAGATATGCCCATCAATACAATCTTCCTGGCACTTATGCCCCGACGGCCAGCTTTGAACTGGTTGAAAAAGCAAAATCAGCTGCTGATCAATTGAATATTCCGGTGCATGTCGGAAACATTCTGTCCTCAGATATTTTTTACGATGCTAATCCAGAGGCTTGGAAAAAATGGGCTGGTATGGGGGTCTTAGCTGTAGAAATGGAAGCCGCAGCTTTATACATGAATGCAGCGTTTTTAGGTGCCAAAGCCCTGGCCATACTGACCGTCAGCGATAGTTTAGTTACTCATATGGCCACGACCTCAGAAGAGCGAGAGAAAACATTTGCCGATATGATTAAAATTGCCTTGACTTTAGCGTAATCCCGCATTAGGGGTGAGTTAACTTCTGGTGGAATTGCTTGCCTTTGAGCAAGCGTTAGACAATTGGTTGTTACGATAGCTGGAACGATAGATTTAACAATGGTTTAACTATTGCTTGAACAATTGTAGCAGCTAGGAGGTTATTTTTTTACAATAGCTGAACTATGAGTTAGGCGATGGGTTGGCAGTTGTTTCTACAATAGCTGAACGATTGTTGGAACAATGGCTGGAACGATTGCTTGAACAGTTGCTTCTTTTTGCTAATATAGCTGAAAATGGTAATTGACAGCAGGCGATTTTGTATCGCCTTGTGTGGGCATTAGCAAAATTAGATTAAAATGTATCAACGTGTTTACTTGTATAAACAAAGCCTATAATAAAGATTTGCTGAAGTTTACCAGCAAATATAGGGGCAGGCCTGGAAACCTGCCCCTACGCAACCAGTCTTCAGTTTTTGACCAATTTTGGTACTTACATATAGTCAAGATCAGTAGCATTCTCGTACGAATAATTACCCGTTTTTAAGGTAGCTGCTGGATGTATGAAGCCAAACACTCCATTTTAGTTTTGCAAAGTAAAAATAAAATAAGCATAGCAATACAACTCACTAAACGCCTGAAAGTATCATTATGCCGTGGCTCACAGAATTGAGCCTAGATTAAGGAATAGAAAAAAATTTGACAAACATAATTCAACCAGTATATGTTTGCAAATTTTTTTACGTTTGATACAAAGCCAGTTTTAATTATGCGATCAACCGTGAAAAGACCTTTCTAAACGACGATACATAAGGCAATACCGTGGCTCACAGAATTGAGACTCAATCAAAGAATAGCTAAAATTTCTAACATAGATAATACAAGCCAGTATTTTATACGTAAGAAAATCATTTTTTGAAACAATGATCACCCTTCATAAAAAAGTGACTAAACGACGAAACATAAGGTAATACCGTGGCTCACAGAATTAGGCCTAGATTAAGGAATAGAAAAAAAATTTGACAAACATGATACAAGCCAGTATATGTTTGCAAATTTTTTTGCGTTTGACGCCAAGCTAGGTTTAATTATGGAAGCAACCGTGGAAAGAAGCAATAAAACAATTATTCGTCTTTAACCTTAACCAACTTTATCCCCCGCGGACTTGTTTTTACATACCCCTTTTTTAAAAGCCTGCCTACGGCTCTTTTAAAAGCCGATTTGCTCATATGCAGTTGACTTCTAATCTCTTCTGGTGATGATTTATCGTGGAGATTTAAAAAACCTTTTCTGGCTATTAGCTCGTCTAAAATATACTCAGAGTCATCTTTAATCTGCACATGGGCTCTTCTTCTCAAAGCCAGGTCCAGCTTGCCATCATCTCTTACGCGCATTACCCGAGCATAGACCTGATCGCCATAACTTAATTCCTGATACAGTTCACTTTTAGGTATTAGCCCAAAGAACTTATTATCTATTGCTACAAAAACCCCCCAGTTATCACTCATATCGTATACAACACCGGAAACCTCATTTTCAACTTGATAGGGAGAATCGGAACTTAAATGGGGATAGATATTTCCAGAGGCCAGTAGCTGACCACCTTTATCGGTAAACAAAACTACCGGGTATGATCTTCCTTCTTTGACCGGATAGCGCTGTTCGGATTTAGGCCAAAACAAATCCTTGTTTAAACCCCATTCTAAGAAAGCTCCGGCAGCTACTACCTTTTTTACCCGCAGCTTTTTAATTGTTTGCAAATCAATTTCAGGAACATCAACTGAGGCCAGCAAGAACCCCTTTTTATCGGTATAAACGAAAACATCTAAGGTATCGCCCACCTGATAATTCTGTGCTAAATCTTTTTTTAGCAGCCGGGCCCGTTCCCGGCCTCGCCTGTCATCTTGAGCAAGCCAGTAATGCCGGGGATGGTCACCAACAACTTTTAATCTTTGTACTGCTCCGGTTTTCATTTCGTTACCCCTTTAATATGATTAACTAGATTATATAATAACCATTTTACATTTACAGCATGTAACCAGCTTTTAATGAAGTGTTTTTTCGTAATTTTGAGCTGTCCTCTGCAGGTACATTACACAGTAAGCCAATATTTACTACCATCATCAGTCCTTTTTAAAAATCCATACTGAATTAAATACCTTCTTAAAGAAACGTAATCTTGATAAATGCTATCTAAAATAAGATTGACCTCTTTTTCAGTATAATCTCTGTTTGGCTTAAACTGCTGAGCTATGTGCAGCAAAACAATTATTTTACGCTTTTGCTTTCTTGGAAAGTTAATCAACATACCCTTTTCGTCAAAATATCTGGCAACTGTAGCCTTTCTCTCTGCTTCGGTAATGGCATAACGCTCATCAATCATAGTAGCCTCCTTATGAAAGTCTATCAGTTTATCATCATCATCCATATTGCTTTCCAATAGCTCCATTAAAGCTAAAAATATTTTGGCCTGTTTAGCTTTTTCTTTTAGTCTAAAACGGTAATTGCGCACTGTAGAGCGCGTTACCCCCAGCTCTTTTGCGATGGTGTGATCGCTGGACGAATCATAAAACTTTTGGAGTATTTCTTTTTGAGAATGAGACAAACCGGTTTGCTTTCTGTCTAAGTTCAATAGATACTCAAATACTGAATTGTGTTGTAGTTTAATATGTTCCACTATAGCCTTTTGCCCCAGGCAAAGCATATCGTTTAGCTGATAAACAACATCTCGCTCAAACTGTTTTCCACAAAGCAAACAGACAAACTGTTGTCCCCCTTCGGCTACAGAATACCCTCGTTTTAAATCATTTACACCAGCTTTACTAAAGAAAGTGTTAATCATGCTACCACCTCATGTTAATATATATGCAAACATTATAACATGATGTTTGTTTATATTCAAACCATCTCTGTTATTAGATTGATTAGCCCAAGGAGATAAATAAGAAATAGTGAGAGCTTAAACTACGTAACTAAAAAACTAAAGCCTGACCCTAAATACTAAATGAAACTGAAAATTACTTCTTCTGATAAACTCAATGCTTTTATCAGCTTTTCATTCTTTACATTACACTATGGTTAAATCTCAACCTTTGTCCTTAAGAAAGAATGCGATTGCACCAGTTTCATTTACATTCCATTATGGTTATATATCATGAATGCAGCTGATAAAAAAGCTACTTTGCCTTCTAAAACCACAATTGCCCACCAACCGCCCAACAAGTGCTTATAGCTCAGTAAATCCAAAGTATTGAATCTGACCGCCTACAAGTACCATAAACCCAGGCTTATAGAATTGATGCTAGATCAAGGAATAAGTAAAAGATGATACGAGTTATTATATCTTTGAGAAGCTTTTGACGTAAGACGTAGATATAGCATTAATTATGGGAGCTCAGTATGTCCGAAGCCACGAACTTAACTGCCTGCAAGTCTGATCAATCTAGGCTTTCAGAATTATGCCCAGATCAAGGAATAGAAGAAATTTTATACAAGGATGATACGAATGAGTATATCTTTGAGAAAATTTCTTCGTGAGACGATGTAGATGGGTATGATTATGGAAGCACAGTAACTACGAAGCCTCGACCTTAACTGCCTGCAAGTCTAATCAAACCCAGGCTCCCAGAATTATGTCCAGATCAAGGAATAGAGAAAATCTGCTACAAAGATAATACGAGGGTATATCTTTTAGCAGATTTTATCGTAAGACGCAGTAGATGGGCATGATTATGGAAGCACAGTAAGTCCGAAGCCTGAAACCCTACTTAAACAAATGCTGCACCGCCACCTCAATATCCGGTTCGTCCATATGAATATCCTGAATTTCACCTAAAACACCCAGCCTGTTGATGATACTGTTGGCCTTGACTTTACTGCGGTCAAACTCTGCTATGATTCTTTTAGGGTTGATTTGGTTGATGCTGATATCACTGCTAGACAAATCAGCAGCATCTACTTCTTCTAAGAAGTCAACCGTCAAGCTAGTCAACAGCCCAATACCCTGCCACAAATCTTGCATACTGCCATCTAACAACAGCTTACCGTGATTGATAACCATAACCCGTTTACAGAGCTGTTCAATATCCTTAAGATCATGGGTAGTTAATAATATAGTTATTCCTTCCTGATTTATCTCTTTTAAAAAGCCTCTAATCGAATTCTTGGGAACTACATCGAGCCCTATGGTCGGTTCATC
>JANQLZ010000111.1 GCA_028280325.1 Bacillota bacterium | reverse complement strand
AGTTCCTCCTCAAGCTCTCCTTCCAGCATCTCTTCGATTATTTCCTTAAATTGATCTTTTAACAGCTCTTGGATATCTGTTACATCCTTTAGCTTCCCGCTTGCCATCAGCTTTCTAATTTGCTTCTTATCGATTAATCCTTTATATCCCATAAAAGTTGTTCTCCTCTTTTGTCTTCTAGTTTACTTGTTTTCTGAGGTTTACACCATTTATTTTACACTCCCACAGGCGGCTAGCAGCAAAAAAGTATCATGCTATCCAACTGCCAAACTACTGCCCACCAATGGTTCAGCTATTGTAAAAAAGACAACCGCCCAACCATGGCTAAGCAATCGTTCAGATATTGTAGAGCCATGCACGCCGCTTGCTGTCAAGCGAGCCCAAACCAATTGCGTAGCAATTCCACCCCGCTTGCCAAAGGCAAGCCCAACACGTTTGCGTCAGCAAACCCATTACAATAGTAACAATTCTGTCTGACAGGACTTGCAGAACGCCGGTTACTCTTAGTACACAAGCTGTCATTTCCTGACAATCGGCCAACAACTGCCAAACTATGGCCCTACAATCGCCCAACCATAGTTAAGCAACGTTCAACTATTGCTAAAAAGCAAACCCATTACAATAGTGTTTATTTTCCAGCATAAATGGGAAAATAGTAATTGACATTTAATGACCCATAACGTAGTATACCTAAACAGTGACCAGCAGAGCATACTGAGCTGCCAGGGGCATAGGCTTAAATATGCCCTAATTCTATTATGGAGTAAAATATATGATCAAAGTACAGGATTTACAAAAGGTTTATAAACTAACAAAAAAACAGATGTCAAAAAACAATACCAGGGAGCCAATTAAGGCAGCTGTTGACGGCATTAGCTTTGAAGCCCATGAGCATGAAATATTCGGACTTTTAGGGCCGAACGGCGCCGGTAAAACCACAATTTTACGTTGCATTTCCACTTTAATTAAACCGACAGCAGGGAAGATAACCGTCCAGGGGCATGATGTCGAGCAGGAATCTGATGATGTCAGAAAAAATATCGCTTTTTTAACCAATGAGCTAAAGTTAGATGTTAATTTTACTCCAGAATATACCATGTTTTATTTTGGCAGTTTGTATGGTCTGAGCAAGGAAGTGATCGAACAGCGGACAGAACTGCTGTTTAAGCAGTTTGGCATAACAAGCTTCAGAAATATTAAGATAGCTGAGCTGTCTACAGGTATGAAACAAAAACTCTCGATTGCCGTCAGCCTAATCCATGACCCTCCGGTAATCATTTTCGATGAACCGACCAATGGATTGGATATTATAACTGCCAGAGCTGTTACTGATTATTTAACTGAGTTGAAGAATAAAGGCAAAGTGGTAATTATCTCAACCCATATCATGTCGGTTGCTTCTAAGATCTGTGATAGATTTTCTATCCTGTTGTCCGGAAAAATAAGAATCACCGGAACTCTGTCCCAGATCCTGGCTGCAACTGCTTCATCAGACTTGGAAGATGCTTTTTTCAGGCTGTATTCTGAAAATGTTCAGGAGGGAATTTAAATGAGTAATTTGTTGATTGTAATCAGAAAAGAGCTTAAAAGGGTTTTTGATGATCGACGGCTGGTTTTTACTACCTTTATTTTGCCGGCAGTCAGTATTGCTTTGATCTACTCTATTATGGGCAGTATGATCGGTAATATGACTTCCGACATTAAATCTCATGTTCCCAGCGTGTATATCCAGAATGCTCCAGCAGATTTTCAGACGATATTGGCTGATGATTCTCTCAAAGAGCGGATGGAGCTTACTACTGTTCCTCAGGGTGAATCACTGGAGTCAGTTAAAAGCGCTATTCAAGATGGAACTGTGGATCTGTTAGTAGTTTTCCCCGAAGATTTTAGTGCAGAAATAGAAGATTATCGCAGTAATAGAGATGTGCCGGTTATTAATACTTATTATAATACCAGCGAGGATTACTCCCGCAACGCACGTAATATATTGTTTGAGGGTATATTTAAGCAGTATGAAAATATGATTATTGGAGAGCGGCTGGGTGGCAGCCATTATGCCAATGCTTTTGATGTCGATAAAGGTAATACCCAGTCTGTTATTGTGGATGAAAGAAAAGCTACCGGAAAAGGGTTAAGTACCCTGCTGCCAATGTTGATTGTAATTTTTCTTTTCTCTGGAGGAATGGGTATTGGGATGGATACCATAGCCGGTGAAAAAGAACGAGGTACCATGGCGACACTATTAATTACCCCGGTCAAAAGAGAAACTATTGCCTTTGGTAAAATAATTGGCTTGGGTATAGTCTCGATTATCAGTGCAGCATCCTCATTTTTGGGTGTGATCATTTCACTGCCATTCTCTTCAGTTATTTTTGGCAGTAGAACCGGCAGCGTTAATCTGGGGGCTTTAAATTTTGGAGCAGCACAGTACCTACAGTTAAGTCTTATCATGCTGACTCTGGTAGGTGTGTTTGTCGGATTGATAGCTTTAACCTCAATCATAGCTAAAAATGTTAAAGAGGCTGGGACCTACGTAGTTCCCATTTACATGCTGGTTATGGTTTCAGGATTCTTGAATATGTTTACTACTGGCACCCCAACCACTGTCAGATATGCGATTCCAGTTTACGGAAGCGTTGTGGCCATAAAATCCTTGTTAGAGTTTGAGCTGGCCTGGCTGAACTTCGGTTTATGCTGTTTAATAAACGTAGCAGCAACAGCTATGCTGATTTGGGTGATTAAAAAGATGTTCAACAGCGAAAAAATTATGTTTGGAATATAATTCCCTGAATGTGAAACTGGGGCCGTAACAACGGAGCCTTCAACCCTAACCGCCTGTGAGTCTCATTAAGACTAGGCTTACAGAATTATGCCCAGATCAAGGAATAGAAGAAATTTTCTACAAAGATAATACGAGTAGTATATCTTTGAGAAAATTTCTTCGTAAGACGCAGCATATGGGTATGATTATGGAAGCACTGTAACTACGGAGACTATTCAGATGTCAATCAATGAATATTTGAAAATCCTTGTCAGCTTTTATGGTAATTGTCTGTGCATGGGTGGTTGACTCCAAATCTCTGACAGATCTCTCAATCAATTGACGGCATTCAGCTGGAACAGCAACTGTTAAATGTTTTATTTCAGCTTTCATTGACAGCGAGTGCTCTGTTTTATACTTTCTAACCTCAGCCAAAACGTTTTTCAGGTATTCACCAAACACGATTAAGGACTCATCGTCATCATTATTCAACTGCCATTCCAATAGGTGAATGGAGCAACTCTCTTCTAAGTCCATATAAAAGGATTGATAAATTTCCTCTGTAATAAAGGGAGTAAAGACAGCATAGAGTTTTAAAATTCCGAGCAGCGTGTGGTAAATTGCATATTGAGCTGACGCTCTGTTGGCAGCTCCGTAGAGCTCGGGCTTATATAGACGGTCTTTGACCAGTTCTAAATAATTGTCACAGTAATCCTTCCAAAAAAAGTCATCGATGATGTTGCGGGCTAAGCCAACCTCATAGCCATCCAAATGTTCACAGGCTTTTTTAACAGTTTTATTTAACTTTTGCAGTATCCATTGATCTGGGGGAAGAAGTGCCTCTGAAGTATCCCGCTGATAATCTTTTAGATGCATCAGCGAGAACCTGGCTGCATTCCAGAGCTTGGTAATGAATCTTCGGGCTATTTTTAAATCCTCTTCTGAGAAAGTTGTATCAGTGCCCAGTTTTGCTGATGCAGACCAATACCTGATCCCGTCAGCAGAATGGTTTTTGATCAGTTGCCAGGGCTCAAGGGGTGAGTTTTTCTTGGATTTGCTGATTTTCTCACCCTTTCTGGCCAATACAAAACCGCAGACCATAATATCCTGCCAGGGAATACGATTTAGATGATAGTAACTTTTTACTATTGTATAAAAGGCCCAGGTTCTAATAATCTCATGGGCTTGGGTTCGCATAGACATCGGAATCAGTTTATCGGTTATATCATTTGGTTCACCCCAGTGCGAGTTTATCAACGGCGAAACTGACGAGGTAGCCCAGGTGTCGAGAACAGCTGTCTCCGGTCTAAAATTGCGTGAACCACATTTGCAGGATTTAGCCGGTTCACTTTCTACCGGATTTACTGGCAGCTCTGCTTCAGAGGCTGTGATTATCTGACCGCAATCCTGGCAGTACCATACTGGAAAAGGCACCCCAAAAAAGCGCTGCCTGGAAATGCACCAATCCCATTTGAGGTTCTCAACCCATGATAAATATCGTGCTTTCATGTGCCTGGGGTACCAGTTGATATGGTCTGCCAGTTTAATAAATTCATCCTGAGAACTCAGCAAATCAATATACCATTGCTGAGAAGGTATTATTTCTATTTCATGGGAGCATCTTTCATGCACTGAAACAGTGTGTTCTACCGGTACAGATTTAAGCAGCAGGCCGTTTTCATTCAGCAGTTCTAAGATATGTTTTCGTGCTTTTCTGACCGACATGCCTCCGATGAATTTTACGTCATTGGCAATTAAACCCTGAGTGGTGATCGTTTGTCGGTAATCAAGTTTGTACTTTTGATACCATTCCAGATCTTTAGTGTCACCGAAGGTACATAACATAACCATCCCTGAACCTTTTGCCAGTTCAACATCTTCATCCTGCATGATTGGAACCAGATTATTATATAGCGGAACTCGCGCTTTTTTGCCAACTAAATGCAGGTTTTTGCTGTCATTGGGGTTGACCAGGATCGCCTGACAGGAGTTCAGCAGTTCAGGCCGAGTTGTTGCTATAGTTATGGTTTGATCGTCTACCTCAAAGCTGAGGTAATTGAAAGTCGAGGCTTTGTTTTTGGTTTCCAGTTCGGCCTGGGCAATCGAGGTTTGACAGCTTGTGCAGTATAATACCGGGCTTTCTTCGAGATAGGCCTTATTCTTTTGGTACAAATCTATAAACGATTTCTGGGAAATCTTTTGGGACAGGGGAGAGATTGTTTTATACAGTAAACTCCAATCACAACTAAAGCCTAATGAACTCCAAAGATCTTTAAACTCATTTTCGTACTTTTCCACGGTTTCATGGCATTTGTCAATAAACTCACTGCGGGGCAGCTGGTTGGCCTGCAGATTAAGGTTGTTCTCAACCAGCCTCTCAGTCGGTAGTCCATTATCATCAAAGCCAAATGGATAAAAAACATTATAGCCACGCATACGTTTGTATCTGGCAATCATTTCAGCTTGGGTATAAGAAAAAATATGCCCAATGTGAAGTTTGCCGCTGACAGTTGGCGGAGGGGTGTCAATCGAATAAATCTCTTTTGAACTGTTGATATCGAACTTGTATATCCCCTGTTTATCCCAAAACTGACGGAGCTTAGATTCCGTTGTCTGGGGCTGATACTTTTTACTTAACATAAATATCTCTCCTTATTTTAAAAAACGTTAACAAAATAAAAAAACTTCGTTCCAATATATAGGACGAAGATTATCCGCGGTACCACCTAATTTCACTTATATGTGCACTTTAGCTTCTGATAACGGAGAAATCCGACGAGGTCTATTCCCAATAAATGGCTTCTTCTCGTGGCTTAGAGATGACTTCTTTATAGCCTTCATAGGATATTACACTAAACTATCCCTCTCTAAAATCGGAACTATAAATACTACTTCTCATCATAGCCAATAGTAAAATTTTGATTAATAAGCTTGTTAAATAATATAATATTATTTCAGTCAAAAGTCAAATAATATTGAAATTCTCAATGATATCTCCAGGCTGTTTAAGTGACACAAAACAGTTTTTCTATACTTAATTTTAAGCTTAAACTGCTGATAATATGTGATGTAGACAGCTTTATTTGTAGAGCTCAGTTTTAGCACATTCCACTTACATCTGCATACGTTATTATTGAGGACAAGTTAAGATAAGAGCTTTGAGTTATATGAAACAATTGCAAAAAAATTTATGTTCTATATATCTCAAAAAAAGAAAGGGTGAGAAAATGGATATTTTATTTGTTAATTCATTTCGCCAATCAAGCATTATAACTTTTCCAATAGGTATTAATTTGTTATCAACTATAATTAATAAAAATTCAAACTATGTTTCAGAGGTAATTAACTTCCCTAATTTACTTGCAGAAAAAAAAGCCTCTAATAATATGCTTTTAGAGAAGCATTATGAAACTATTGTGAAATGTATATTAAAGAAGAATCCCAAAATAGTATCATTTTATACTGTAGCAAGATCATATTTTATATCATTAATTGTAGCCAAAAATTTGAAAAAAGCAGACATAAACATTAAGATAATTTTTGCTGGCCCTCATGTCAGTCTA
>JANQLZ010000094.1 GCA_028280325.1 Bacillota bacterium | reverse complement strand
TTTTTAGGACTTGCGTATGCCAAAAATGCCTTGGCCAGAGTAACAGTAATTCCATCAAAAACCAACTGCCCTACAATTGCCAAACAATTGCCAACCTATCGCCCCACAATCGTTCATCAATTGTTCAGCCACTGTTTAAGCAATCCTTCAGCTATTACTAGAACCAACTGCACCCCGCTTGCCAAAGGCAAGCCCAAACCAATTGCGTAGCAATTCCACCCCGTTACGTAGTAACCCACCACATGTTTGGGGCTTCAAACTAACTGTGCTCCCATAATTGGACTATCTTGATGTCATACGAGAAGGATCTGCTAAAAGATATACTATTGTATTATCTTTATATCAGATTTTCTCTATTCCTTAAGCTAGTCTCAATTTTGTGAGCCTAGCTCAAATCATACTTGCAGTTGTTTAGGCTCCATCAAAAAACAACTGCCCAACCATTGCCCTACAAATGCCAGCCTATTGCCCTACCACTGTTTACATTAACTATTGTTATACTAATAACATATAGTATGCTATAATTACTGCTGATATGGATTCTCAACAGATAGGTGATTTAAATGAATGATATACGTAATTTTTGCATCATAGCCCATATTGATCACGGTAAATCAACGCTGGCTGATAGAATTTTAGAGCTGACAGGGGCTGTTGATTCTCGCGATATGCAAAATCAATTGCTGGATAGCATGGATTTAGAGCGAGAGCGTGGTATTACAATAAAACTACAGGCAGTTAACATGCTATACAAAGCCAGTAATGGTCAGTCTTACCGATTAAATTTAATCGATACTCCGGGGCACGTAGACTTTAGCTATGAGGTTTCCCGTAGTTTGGCGGCCTGTGAGGGAGCATTGTTAGTAATAGATGCTGCCCAGGGTATCGAAGCTCAAACCTTGGCCAATGTGTATCTGGCTTTGGAGGACAATCTGACAATTATTCCTGTTATCAATAAAATTGATCTGCCGGGAGCTGATCCGGAAAGAGTTAAGAAGCAGCTGGAAGAAGAAATTGGTATCGATGCCTCTGAGGCCTTGCTTATTTCTGCCAAAGTTGGGACAGGTATTAAAGAGGTGCTGGAAGCAGTCGTAAAACGTATTCCGGCTCCCCAGAGTACAGGGTCCCACCCGTTGAGAGCCTTGATTTTTGATTCCCATTATGATTCTTATCGGGGGGTTATTGCTTATATCAGGGTGGTTGATGGTGAGGTTAGAGCTGGTGAAAAAATAGCGATGATGTCTACCGGCGATAAATTTGAGGTCAGTGAAGTAGGTGTTTTTACCCCCAAAATGGAGCGTACCGACAGCCTGAAAGCTGGGGAGGTTGGTTATCTGATCACCGGTGTCAAAGAGATCAAGAACATGCGGGTTGGTGATACCATTACTCATGCTGCTCAGCCTGCTGAACATCCACTTCCGGGCTACCGCCAGGCTACGCCGATGGTTTTTTGTGGCCTGTACCCCACTGAAGGTCCGGATTACGAGGTTTTAAAAGACGCTCTGGAAAAGCTGCAATTAAATGACGCCTCTTTAATATATGAGCCTGAAACATCAGTTGCTTTAGGTTTTGGTTTCAGATGCGGCTTTTTAGGACTACTGCATATGGAAATTATTCAGGAACGCTTGGAGCGGGAGTATGAGCTAAGTTTAATTGCCACCGCCCCGGGTGTTGCTTATCGAGTTAATATGGCTGATGGCAGCGTTAATTTGGTTGAAAATCCCTCCCTGATGCCTGCTGCCAAAGAACGAAAAAGTATTGAAGAGCCATATGTCAGAGCAACAATCCATGCACCAGATGACTATATCGGCAATATTATGGAAATAACCCGCAGTCGTAGAGGCATCTTTAAAGATATGCAATATGGCAGCGACGGAAAAAGAGTAACGTTAGTTTATGAGATTCCTTTGGCAGAAATACTATACGATTTTTTTGATCAGTTGAAATCGAGAACCAGGGGTTATGCTTCCTTCGATTATGAGTTTATCGGCTATCAGGAAAGTGATTTGGTTAAGTTAGATATTTTAGTTAATACTGAACAGGTTGATGCGCTGTCGATGATCGTGCATAAAGACAGTGCTTATTATCGGGGTCGCCAAATAGTGGCCAAACTGCGCAAGCTACTGCCCAGAAAGCAATTTGCCATACCTCTGCAAGCGGCGATAGGTTTTAAAATCATTGCCAGAGAGACAATTTCAGCTTTGCGTAAAGATGTATTATCTAAATGCTATGGTGGGGATATATCTCGTAAACGCAAGCTGCTTGAAAAACAGCGCGAAGGAAAAAAAAGAATGAAGCAATTGGGCAATGTTGAGATTCCTCAAGAGGCATTTTTAGCAGTGCTTCAGCTTGACGACAGTAAAAGAAAATGACAACAGGCGGTATATATATTCATGTACCCTTTTGCCGTAGTAAATGCCATTACTGTAGCTTTTACTCAGTTGTCAGCTCTGATAAACTGGTTGAATTGTATTTTGATAATTTAGTTAAAGAAATGAATATTGCAGCTAAGAAATTCCCACTGCAAGCCAGTACATTATATTTTGGCGGAGGAACTCCCTCGCTCTTAAGTTCTGATCAAATTAACCGAATAATAGATGTGGCTAATGATTGCTTTGGATTAAAAAAAGATGCCGAAATAACTGTTGAAGCCAACCCGGAAACGGTAAGCCTGTCGAATGCACAACATTGGCAGCAAGCAGGTGTTAATCGGGTCAGTATTGGTGTGCAGGCCACTGGTCAGCGTTTACTTAATATCTTGGGGCGGCGGCACAGTGCTCAACAGGCAGATGAGGCAGTTAACAGAGTTTTACAGGCAGGTATTAAGAATATCAATGTTGACTTGATGTACGGCTTGCCTGCTCAGCAGCCTGAGGATTGGGAGCAGACCTTACAATTCTGCCTCGACTGGCCGGTAACCCATATTTCAGCCTATCCTTTGCAGGTAGAAGAGAACACCAGAATGAAAGAAATGATTGATGCAGGCCTTGTTACCATCAATGATGATTCTATAATAGAAATGATGTTGATGACCCCTAAGATTTTAGAAAAAAAAGGATTCAGGCACTATGAAATTTCTAATTTCTCTCAAGAAGGGTATATCTGCCAGCACAACCTGGTTTACTGGCAGCTTGTTCCGTATCTTGGTTTAGGGCCAGCTGCAGCTTCATATTACGCTGGAATTAGATGGAGTAATGATGTAGACTTAGACATGTGGTCTAAAAATATTATGGATCAAAGAGCAAATATTGATTATGATAGTCAAAAAAATGAGATAAGAATGGCTGAGTTTTGTTTTTTATCATTGCGGTTACTGCAAAATGGAATTTCAAAAGCGGAGTTTAAAAATAAATTTGGCTTAGCTGTTGATAGCATTTACCACCAGCAACTGCAGGAATTATCAATGGCTGGGTGGATTGTTGACAAAGGTGATAGAATCTGTTTAACTGAAATAGCAATACCCTGGGCTAATCAAATATTCATGATGTTTTTGCCTGAAAATGAATAATGTATCTCGATTTGAGGCATATAGTAATAGTAAAAAGTATTGTAGCCTGGTTTTCAAACACCGAATTTTTCTCAAAACCATTTAATGTAAGATATTATTAATGTAATCTTAATAAGTTTTTAATAATTAATATCAGGTTTTGATTTATAATAATAAATAAGGATGGAGGTGGGTAGTGTGTCAACTATAGTAAGGTTTTTAAAGAATAGAGATGTTGATTTATTATATTTCTTTAATCAAAAATTACAAAAAGATTTTCTTGATCCTGTAATGATGCTTATTACTCAATTGGGGTCTTTTGGTTTTGCACTGTCTCTTCCTTTAATTTTAATATTCTCTAATCATGAAACAGCTAATAATATCGGCTTTAATATGGTAATTGGATTGTTCTGCAGTTCATTAATAGTGTTTATAATAAAAATAGTATTTCAAAGACCAAGGCCTTGTGCCATTTTTGAAGATATTCGAGCCAGTCTAATACCCAGAGACCAAAACTCTTTCCCTTCGGGACATACCTGTGCTGCTATAACTATGAGTTTAATTCTGGCTCAGGCTTTACCTTCTGGACTTTCGACCGCATTTATTGTATTAGGTGTATTGGTAGGAGTCTCAAGAATGTATCTGGGAGTACATTATCCATCGGATGTTTTGTTTGGAGGCTGTATCGCTTTAGTGACTACACTAAAAATTGTCCCATTTTTGTTAACCATTTTTTAATAAAAAAGCAGGAAATAGCATCTCCTAGATGTAATTAATATTACATTAGGAGGTGTTTTTTTATGGTTCCAAATATTTCTTCACTTATTACCTTTCTCTACTATGAAAACCTTACAGAAGCAGAAAAGTTCTTTGGTACCATTATGCAGTTGCCGGTTGTCGAAGATGAAGGATGGGCCAAGGTTTATCAGATTTCAGATACTGCGTTCGTCGGAGTGGTAAAAGAAAGTAAGAAGAAACAAAATCCCAAATGTGAGAACGCAGTGCTTGTAACTTTTTGTGTTGAAGATGTCGCTGGATGGTATGAAAGATTAAAAGAAAATGGAGTGAAGATAATTAAAGAAGTTGCTATATGTGCAGAATTGCAAATAGTTAACTTTTTTATAAAAGGTCCTGGTAATTATATGTTTGAGTTTATTCAGTACTTGGATCCAGGACTAAAGAGAGTTTTTCATAGATAAAATAAATATTATTAATTACGATGGTACAGATTGTTGCTTGTAATCAGAGGCTTACCGCATAACTATAATTGATGACTTTTTACTACAATGGTCCAGGAGAAAACGATTTATACGTTACATATCAGGAGAACTACTTTTAGCATTTATTTATATTATATCTCATCCTAAAATCGGAAATTAGTTAATGGCAGCAGACTTAATATTTAGCTCAACAGGTTTGATTAATTTCCATGCTAATAGCTTGCGTAAAAATCGGGGCCAGACCCCATTGCGGTTAAATCATTAGCCAGATTACTCTTTCCCCGGAAGCTTCTATATTGAGTAGCCTTTGGGATTTACATTGTTTTTCTAAGGAAAGTGCTTTTGTGCCAAAACACATAGTCAAAAAGAATTTCTGCTCAAAGATATACTACTCGTAGTCTTTGTCGCAGATTTCTTCTTTTACCTGATCTAGTTCCTCTATAAACAAGGGAAGGGACAGTATAAAACCATCCCTAATGTTTCACATTCTCAGCAAAAAACAATCGTTCCAGCCACTGTTCAAGCAATTATCCAACCATCGCCCTACAATTGCCAGCCTAT
>JANQLZ010000080.1 GCA_028280325.1 Bacillota bacterium | reverse complement strand
CAGCAAACATTTTCAACAACCTCCAATAAGTAGTCATTTTCCTCACTGAAAATGGTATTAAAGTCAGTTCTTTTTTTGGTGCATTATTCTTTAAAATTTATTTAAGGTGTTTTTCAGTACTCTCGGACTGTCCCCATGATAAAAAATGAAAAGTTTTATTTCAATATTTATGTACAAATAGTATCACTTAAGGGTGTTATGCTTTTGGAGTGGACTACATTCTCAGGTCTGTTCTTGTTTGCATTTATTTTAACGAATATTGACATTACAAAATACATAGTATAGGATATAGATAATAACCAGACCGTACTGGTTTGGATTTTGAGTGGTATCTTTTTAATATAAATGTAAAGGAGAACAACAGTGCAGCACAAAATTGAAAAAATTGAACAGCCGTTGCGGGACAGGATAATAAACTGCGCCTTAAAGGAGTTTGCTATTCACGGTTTTGACAGGGCGTCTTATAACTATATTTTAAAGGAAGCCGGAATTAACAAGGGCAGATTTTATCAATATGTTAAATCAAAAAAGGAGCTTTTTGACTATTTAATCGAGTATATAGTCGAAAAAGTGCTCTTTGAAATAGATCAGGCTGCAAACCTGGAAGAAAAAGATGTAATTGAAAGATTTAGAGGATTTGCGTTTATTGCCTTGGATTTTTACGCCAGGTACCCATACTGCTATATGTTTATCAGTATGATAAAAAGAGGCCTAACAACTGCCGCTACAAAAGATTTACGAATAAAACATTCCGGATTAAAAGGCAAGCTCAAATATGAAAACATAGATAAGGGCTTATTCAAAGATAAAAATAATATTGAGGAAAAAATAAATATTCTGGCCTGGACGCTGGACAATCTGGTTAAACACCTGCTGCTGGAAGCTGAATATGATGTGGACAAAATAGATAAGCAAAAGGCTATTGCAGATATTGATAAGTACTTTAATTTGTTTAAGCAAATTTATTATAAGTAGTTGGGAGGCACAGGCATGATCTACAAATTCAATATAATTGATGTTCCGAATCTGGCTGAGATCGGCGGCAAGGCTAAGGCTCTGATTGAAACGACTAAAGCCGGTTTTCCTGTTCCAGAAGGGTTAGTCTTAGCGGTGTCATTCTTCGACGAATGGCTGCAAAACATCAAGGGATCTGACGGGTGGCAGGCTCTGTTGACTGACACGACAAAAGTCAACTGCGACAGAGTTAAAGCTGAGGCAGCAGGCCTGAGATTTACCACCGGTCAACGCCGGGCTTTTGATGAGCAGGTGAAAGGGTTGGCTGGAGATCTGTTCGCCATACGCTCTTCATCTCCGGAGGAGGATCTGAAAGGTAATAGCTTTGCAGGTATGTATGAAACCTTATTAGGGGTAACCAGGCCAGGATTAGAAGAGGCCGTAGCCAAAGCGTTCTCCTCCTGTTTTGACTTTAGAGTAACGGAGTATAAAAAGCAAAATAATATTGACCTCAGTAATACATGTATTGCTGTTATCGTGCAACACCAGATCGCTTCCGATGTCAGCGGGGTGGGGTTTTCACTCAATCCACTGAATAATGCTTATGACGAGGTAGTTATCAATGCATCATTTGGGTTAGGGGAGACCATCGTATCTGGCTCTGTAACCCCGGACATTTATATCTTCGACAGCGTGAAAAACAGTATTGTTGAAAAGCAGATTAATGAAAAGTCGCTGGCTTTTTATCTTAAAATGGATGGCGGAATAGCGGCACAGACCCCTCCAGAACCTCAAAAACAGGCCCTTGCTGATTTACAGATCATCGAGCTTGCTGCTCTTGTCAAAGAAGGCGAAAAGTACTACCGCAAGCCGATTGATATCGAGTGGGCCTATCAAAACGGAAAACTCTACCTTCTCCAGGCCAGACCGATAACCACCTATCTGCCCCTTTTCCCCGAGCTTGTAACAAAGCCTGGGGAGGATAAGTTACTGTACCTCGATGTTATCGGCATGACGCAGGGTTTTACAGACTCTATGAGTGTTTTGGGAACAGAACTGTGGGCTGATGTATTGCAGGAGATTAAAGGCGAAACCTTAGTCTGCTCTCTCGATGGAACAATGCCCACCCTCCACGGAAGGCAGTATTTAAATATATCATATATTTATAAAGCAATGGGAAAAAAGATTGCCGGTAAGATGCTGAGTATCTATGACGATAACGTAAAAAGGATACTCTCCAACTTGGATATTGCCGAGTATTTGCCATCTAAGTTACCTCAGGCACTGAAGGGGATGAAACTAAATGCCGTCGGGATGGCCTTAAAGTATCTGCCATTCACGGTAAGGGCGATATTTGGAGATTACAGAAAGGCTGCTGCTGACTACCTTGAGGTGGTTGAGGGTATCAAGCATCGCTCAGATAATTTTAATTACCAAGAGAGCTTTAGCCAGACAGTAGATGAAGCCATAAAAGATATTGGTAAAATAGTAAACACAGTCGGAATAATACTTTCTGGTATGCTGGCTTTTGGCCGGGTAAAGAGGATGTTTAAAGGTTATGACATTAAGACTGAAGTAACTGCCCTGGGTATGGACCTGGATGGAAATCCAACCAGTGAAATGGGACATTTGATGTTTAAACTGGCTTCATACGATGAATTCCAAAACACGCCAGGCAGAGAGCAGTTTATCAATAAACTCAATAATGAATCCTATTCTAATCAGTTCAGGTCTGACTTCAAAGAGTTTATCGACAAATACGGGGTCCGAGGTTTTAAAGAAATTGACGTTGCGTCTAAACGAGCTTATGAGGATATCGGCTCGGTATATGACAGACTTGCAGAGATAAATATCGATGACAGCCAAATTGCCAAAGTTATTCAAAAGCGACAAGAGGCTTACGATAGACTCTATTCGATTGCCAAAGAAGGTGGGTTCGAAAAGAGATTTGCCAAACAGGCGGAAATATATCAGGGAACATATGGTTATAGAGAACATCCCAAGTATGTAATTGTATATGTTCTGGCCAGGCTGCATGATTTGAGCTTGAGGATTGGAGAGCGTTTTGCTGCCGAAGGAAGGCTGGAAAATGCCAATCAGGTTTTTGACTTACATAAGAGCGAAATAACCAGGGCTCAAAGGGATAGCAGGATCGACCTGCAAAAACTGAGAGGCAAAAATCTGGCACCTTATAAGGTGGTTGGTCACATTAAAGACTGGCCCTTGGTAATAGACTCCAGGGGTAAAATATTTAAACCTGAACTTGAAATAAAAGATGGCGATTTAGTCGGCACTGCCATTGCGCCTGGAAAAGTGAGAGGTAAAGCAAAGGTGCTTCATTCACCGTATGAAAAGCCGTTATATCCGGGTGAAATACTTGTTACAACTTCGGCCGAGCCTTCCTGGACACCGATATTTATTAATGCAGCTGGAGTTGTGATGGAGATTGGAGGAATGCTTCAACATGGTGGAATTATTGCCAGAGAGTACGGTATTCCTTGTGTAAGCGGACTGCTCGGCCTAATGGATATCGTCAAGGATGGCGATCTTCTCGAGGTTGACGGTAGCAATGGAGTTGTAAAACTAATTTCTGTAGATCATACCCGATAAGCAAGCGGTAATCACAGATTTTTGGGATACAGATAACTGTTAACGAAATTATACCTCTTAGGATAATAGCTCAGTACATTAGGAGGTGCCAGGAATGAGGATTAAAAAAATATCTGCTGTAATTACAGTAGCATTAGTAATCATTGTCGGTTTGTTGGTTACAGACTACCTTAATGACAAAAGACACTCCAGTATTAATCACAAAAGCAATGCAGAAATTACCGTATTGGCTGGAGCAGTGCCTTCAGATATAAAATTAAGGGTTGAATACTTGGATTCGAAGCAATCATTGATTTTAGACGGCTTTTCAGCTGATGTATTTCCTAATGGTGATATTATTTATGTTGGAAATGATCTCTCTCTACGTAAGATTTCTCGTGACGGAGATGAAGTAGAACTGTTAGCAAAACAAGAGGCCAATGCTCAAGTATTCCTCAATCAGAATGCTACTATGGCCGTTTATACCAAACCTGGCGATTGGCAGGGCGGAGATATTCCTGAAACAAATGGTATTGCAGTTTACAGCTTTGATGATGGCCAGGAAAAGATCTTGTTAATGGAAAAGAATACAACAATATTACATTTTGGGTGGCTGGATAACAGGATTATTGTCAACTATCCTTCACGGGAAAATTACGAACTGTTTCTTTTAGATTTAGGCGGCCAGATAACCGGAATAAAAACTGACAATGTACTGCCCCAGAGCAGCAGAATGGCCTTAAAAGATCCTAATAGTAGGTATATTGCCTATGAATCCATTGATGGGGATATAATTATCGTTGATTTAAAAACAGGATCTGATACAAGGATCAGCAATGCTAAAGATCCACAATGGACCAAAGAGGGTTTAAATTTTAAACAGGACGGAAGGCAAAAAGTATTTAAGCTAAAGTAAGCCTTAATTGCACTAAAACAACAGCTGTATGGCAGTAATCATTTGTATTACTGCCACTGTAATTATCCAATTATCTCTAATAAAACAGTATCATTAGCAGAAACAGGCCTGTAAAGAGCCTCTTTATTTTACTTACCGTTATTCCAGCCTTTTCATTAGCTTAAAGCTGTAGCCGATAGCTTCCAGCTCTGATTTGTCAAGAATTACTCCTTCAGCAGGTCTTTGATCGAGTTTAAATGCTATTGCCAACTGGCCGACGCTCTGGTGAAACTGGATCCTGTTCATTTTAATGTCTTTATTAAAGGCTTCAGCCATTATTGCTGCGGTCGCCTGATGGCCGACAGCAGATATAAAACCATTCTCATCAATATATTTTTTAGCCTCTTCCACACTGATGTCTTCAACAGAAAATAATCCATTTGTAGTAGCTACAGTACCATTGAACAAGGCTATAGGATAATTCTTATTGTTTTTCATGATGCTCTCCTTATGATCTGTATTTTAGTTATTATATACCCCCAAACAGATAATAATATGGCCTCTAGCTGTTTTTTTATCCAGGAACAGCAGATTATTAACATACCTTTGATAAAACTCTTGCTTAAAAGCACTTACATAGTTTAAAAATTGGCTCATTGAGAAAAAGTGTAATATAATTGATGTATTAGCAGGACTTCAATGGCCAAGGTAATTCTACAGACTGTAATTTACAAGTGCTGGTCTTGGCAATTTTCGAGGCAAAACAGGCAACAAACCAGCAATTTCAAATGGAGGATCAGCAATGGCTAGAAGCAGGGCAAAGACAGTTGAGGATTATTTGGCAGAGCTTAACGATGATCGACGCTTGGTTATTACCGAGATACGCCAGCTTATTCTGCAGAACATTCCACCAGGCTATGCGGAAAACATGAACTGGGGTATGATTTCCTACGAAGTGCCGCTGGAATGTTTTGCTGATACCTACAATAAGCAGCCATTAATGTATCTGGGCTTAGCCGCCCAAAAGAATTATTATTCTCTATACTTAATGAATGTTTATCAGGACAGTGAACTATACAGCTGGCTCGAGTCGCAATACAGAAAAAAAGGCAAAAAGCTCAATATGGGAAAGTCGTGTTTAAGATTTAAAAAGTTAGATGAACTTCCGCTGGCTGCGATTGCCAAAATCGTCAAGATGCACTCAGTGGCAGAGTTTATTGAGATGTATCAAAACAACAGGGCTTAATCAGTTTGCCAGCCAGACATTGAATAGCTCCTGCTAATGTGGGGTATAAAAGAATAATAATAAAAAATAATACTATTTATAGTTTAATCTTATAACCAGTTTAAGAGTATGGCATAACCCACGCCGAAGCATGGTATTGGGGTAATGCCCTAACAACCAACTAATGAGCTTAAAACTATATAGCTGTTTTTATTATAATAAATCGCTTGGAGGTAGTAGATATGTTAAAAGTGGGCCAAAAGGCCGTTGATTTTACTTTAGAAGATAAAAGCGGTGAAAAAATAACTCTCTCAAGTTTTTTAGGTAAGACAGTTGTTTTGTATTTTTATCCGAAAGATAACACCCCTGGGTGCACTAAGCAAGCCTGCTCATTCAGGGATGTGTATGATGATATCCTGGAACTGGGTGGGGTAGTAATCGGCGTTAGTCCGGACAGTATCGCTTCTCACACCAGATTTGCCGAAAAACATGGTTTGCCGTTTTACTTGCTGGCTGACACCGATCATCAGGTAGCCGAGGCCTATGGTGCCTGGGGTGAAAAAAATATGTTTGGCAAAAAATACATGGGTCTAATCCGCAGTACCTTTATAATTGATGCCGAAGGAAAGATTATTAAAGTTTTTCCCAAAGTAAAAGTTAAAAACCATGCTGAAGAAATTTTAGAAATACTTAAGGCAGAGCAGTAGTTTCAGCTATGAAAGAAGCAAAGATTCTGATAGTTGGGGCCGGACCTGCTGGCTTTGCGGCTGCTAAAGCCGCTGCCAAACGCAGTGATGGGGTGGTGCTGTGTGGATCAGAGGCTTATGCCCCTTACTGGCGAACAAGATTGCCAGCGGTTATCGGTGAGGAAACTGCAATTGAAAATATAAGCATGGTTAAAGATGGCTGGTTTGAAAAGAACAATATCAGGTTTGTCAGCAAGATGACGATGGCCTCAGTTGACACTGAAAACAACAGGGTTTTTTGGACAGATGGAACTTATACCAGGTACCGAAAACTGATTCTGGCATTAGGCGCCTATTCCTTCGTACCCCCAATTAATTATCAGGGAGAGGTGCTCTGTCTGCGTGATTATGATGATGCACTGGCAATCAGAAAAAAGGCTTTAGAAAAAAAGCGGTCAGTTGTCATCGGCGGAGGACTGTTGGGCCTGGAAATAGCCTCTGAGATTAGAAAACTGGGTAAGCCAGTTACTGTTATTGAAAGAGATTATGTTTTAGCCCGTCAGTTAGATCCCCTCGGGGGAGAATACTTAGCCCAAAAACTGACAGACGATAACCTGAAAATAATAACTGGAGCTGACGCCTCAGATTATCCGGAGTTACTCGAGGACTCCTGCGTAGTAGTTGCTGCCGGGGTCAGATCAAACATCAAGGTTCTTGAGAATACTCCTATAAAACTGCAGAGGGCTGTTGTTGTCAACGACCGGATGCAGACCTCAGTTGACAATATTTATGCCTGCGGTGATATTGCTGAATACAATGATAGATGCTGGGGTTTGATTACAATTGCCAATGTGCAAGGAAATGTTGCCGGCAGTAATGCTGCCGGAACAGATCTATTGTATCGTGAGCTGCTGCCAGCGCCAACTTTAAAGGTCTCTGGAATATCGATCATGTCTATGGGTGAGATAAATGAAGCAAAAAATAGAAGGCTGCTGCGCTACAGCGATGCCGATCTGTATCAAAGTTTTGTCATAGAAAACAACCGATTGATTGGCGCAATCCTGATTGGCGATATCAGCCTGGGTTTTAAAATTAAAAAACTGATTGAAAAAAAAGTGGACATCCCCAGCGAAATCACTAGAAATGAGTTGGTGGAGTTGATATTAAGCCTGTAAGTCAGCTGTTGTAAATTGGGTTTAAATAATTGACCGAGTACCAGTAGGATGGTTACTCGGTTTTTTTATCAGCAAAGTAATGATCTTGCCTGGCTGGCTTCATCTGTTATAGGTAATAAATGTTTTTCAATGTAAATATAAACAAAGGATTTACTGGATAATAGTTGAAATAAGCAGTAAGTGAAGAACAAGAATTACTTTGCAGTTGAACAACGTCAGCTATTATAAAGGAAATATCAATTATGAATTATAGCAAAGGAATCATCAGTTTTTTAGTTATTCTGTTAGCTACAGCTGGCTGCTCGTATCAGGATGCAGCAGTAGAGGTGGCCGGTCTTGACACCTATCAGATTGTTGAATCGCCATTAGCTACCACAGAATCAAAACCAGTTCTTATTGACCTGATCAGCAATCAGCAGAGCATTGCCTTTGCCGGTGACAACTTTTACATCCGGGTAAGATTAAAGGCCGAGGTTAATGAAGCTGATTTGCGGGCAAAGATATCTATCGAGCCCAGAATGCCTTTTGAGCTGCATAACCTGACCAGCAGTGCCGGCCAATCCAAGCAATGGGGTATTCTACCTGGCAATTGGCAGGTCGGTGATCGGGCAACGTTAAACATTGAGGGCAAAGTAAAGGAATACAGTTTTCAACTGCAAAAGGTTGAGCCACCGGTAATTTCCGATTACATATTCGAGTCTCCTACTGTCAGATCCACCCCCAACCTGGCTGACAGCGAAATAGAAAGCAGCTGTATTCTCAGTGACACCAAAATCATTATCAACTTCAGCAAACCGATGAATAAAAGCTCGGTGACTTCAATCATCGGCCACAGTGTATCAATGGCCCAAAAATATCAGGTTAAATGCAGCTGGCAAAGCCCCACCCGTTTAGCAATGCAGTTCTCAAATAATGCTGCTGATCCTGCTGCTTATGCTCAGGTTGCTATTAATCTGACCGGAGCGAAAGATCGCGATGGCGTTAATATAATTGATAGTAGCGGATTGTATTTTGATCTTTATCCCGGTAAGGCGATCTATAAGTACGATTACAACAGTCAAATACCGTCAGCTCTAACGAGTAATTACAATCTAGGCACCATAGCATTATCCGACAGCAACAGGTACATAGCCTGTACCGATATCGTCAGGCGCTATAATAACCGGGAATTACCCAATGCCTGCTATGAGATAGTGAATTTGAATCTGATTGAGGTAGCTACCGGTAAAAGCCGTATCCTGGAAACCCTCAAAGTCTGGCAGCAGGATAACAAAAAACTTATATGGTCTGCGGAGAATTATATGTTTTACAATAATACAGTCTACGATATTTCAGGTAGTAAGGTTTTAGAGTTAGCAAACGTTGACAATGTTGCTTTTTCTCCGGATGAAAAAACTGTTGCTGTCGTCCAAAACCACAAACTAAATCTCTTTGAGCTGACCGTATATCAATTGCAGACCGGCGAAATCCTGTTGCACAGGGAGCTAAATGGAAATGATCGAGGTGCACCTGGTTTTGCCAACATCGTCTTTATAAATGACAATACCTTGATATTTGACAGCGGTAATCAGATCCAGGAATTAAATCTGTCCCAGGATAAAATTAGGACAATTGTCAAAGGAAATCTATACGCTCAGCAAAACAGCAATTTCCTGTCTCCTGACAAGCGCAGATGTGTGATTACAGTCAATGATCGAGTTGGCATCTATAATCTGTTAAAAGGGCGAATCGAATACAGCTTTAATCAACAGCCCGGCCATATCAGGTGGACAGCAGACAGTAGTCAGCTGGGTTATCTAAATCCAGCTGAAAAAGAGATCAGGATAATTACTATTGAAAACAGAAGTTCAAAAACACTAACTGTAGAAGGATTTCCATTGGGATGGGATAACAAGGGTAATTTAATTTACTATAACTGAATAACTTTAAGAGGATGCCGCGGCAGTCCTCTTTTTTTATATAATCCCGTCGCACTGCGATCATTCGAAAGAGGTTTAAATATATGGTCATAAATATGACCAAACTATTGACATTGCCTTAAAAGTGCTATATAGTTAGTTACATTAGTAGTTAACCAAATAACTAAAGGGGGAGGGGAAGTAGATGTTAATTGATTTTAACAGTGATAAGGCGATCTATATTCAGCTTGCTGAAGGACTGGAAGACGCTATTTTGGCCGGTGCTTTTCCGGAAGAAACCAAAATACCCTCAACTACTGAAATATCTGTCAGCTACAAAATAAACCCTGCTACTGCATTAAAAGGAGTAAATTTACTGGTTAACGATCAAATTGTTTATAAAAAGCGAGGTGTTGGAATGTTTGTAAGTGAGGGAGCTGTTGAAAAGATTATGGAGAAGCGCAAAATAAGTTTTGTTGAGACTTATATCAAAAACCTGTTAAAGGAGGCTGCCAAACTCGGCATTCCCAAGTCTGAAATTATCGCTATGATAGAGAGGAGTTAGATTAATGGCCTTTATTGACATAAGAAATCTGACTAAAAAATTTGGTGCCACAACTGCTTTATGCAAGATTAATTTAAGGCTGGAAAAGAATAAGATCTATGGGCTGCTGGGCCGCAACGGCGCCGGTAAAACCACGCTCTTAAATATTATGACCAATAAACTTATCCCCACAGAAGGGGAGGTGTTGATTGAGGGGCAATGTGTGAAGGAAAACGATGCGGTGCTGTCTCGAATCTACTGCATGAATGAAAAAAAGCTGTACCCGGAATCGTTAACAGTCAATGAAGTATTCTACTGGTCGCAAAAGTTTTATTCTTCGTTTGACCAGGCTTATGCTGCTGAACTGTCCCAACTGTTTGGCCTGAAAACCAGAAAGAAAATTAGTGAATTGTCAACAGGTTATTCCTCTGTGTTTAAAATTATTGTGGCCCTGGCTTCCAACGCCGAAATCATCCTGTTAGATGAGCCCATACTGGGTTTGGACGCTAATCATCGGGATCTGTTCTATAAAGAGCTGCTGAAGAATTACAGCATTAATCCCCGAACAATAGTTATATCCACTCATTTAATTGAAGAGGTCTCAGATATTATTGAGGAGGTAATAATTATCAGCAAGGGCAAAACCTTATTGTTTGATACCGTAGAAAATCTACTGTCACAAGGGTATACAGTTTCGGGCTCTTCTACAGCTGTTGAGAATTATATAGCTGGAAAAAATGTTTTAGGGGTAGACTCTTTAGGGGGCTTGAAATCAGCATATATTTTGGACCAGCTCAACCGAGCTGAGCTGCCCGAGGGGCTGGAGATATCTAAATTAGATCTGCAGAAACTTTTTGTCCATTTAACTAATTCGAAAGAGGTGGTTTAAAATGAGATTGAAAACACTGATACAATATCATCTCTGGGACTACAAAAGGGCTATAATGATTTTTTACGGGATTATTATAACACTGTTTATAATATTTGCTATAGTAAACCTGATATCTCCCCAGAGGATTAATGTCTCGGTTGGAGGCTTGGAAATCGCTTCCATTATCTTTATTTTCGTAGCCGGGGTAGCATCTTTTACAGAAATATTTTACTTTTCTCTGATTAACGGCGTTTCGAGAAAAACACAGTTTTTGGCTTTTACCGGGAGCATGTTTTCTCTGGCCGCAATCATGGCAGCTGTAGACAGTGTTTTTGGGTTTATTTCCCTCCGACTTGCAGAAGTGCAAAATCTGTTTGCAGTTTTTTACGGCGCAAAATATCAGGGAGTAGCCAGCCTTCAGCTTTTTGTGGACAGATTCTTATGGATGCTGGTAATTTATACCCTGATTGCGATCACAGGCTACCTGATATCTATGATCTATTATCACTCGAACAAAACTACAAAACTGATTGTATCAATCCTGCCACCAGTTTTCTTTATAATCGTTTTGCCGTTGATTGACAGTATGACCAGCTTCAAAATTTTTGCCTGGCTGCGAGGCTTGCTGCTGAGGATGCTGGGGTTGTATAATAATGTTAATCCTTATATAGCGATTTTTTCTACACTGGTTGCTGTGGCCATAGTATCATTCTTTAATTACCTGTTGATCAGCAAGGCTGAGGTAAAAAATTAGCAGGCTTTATTCAAGCAAAATTGCTAATTTATTACAGGATTGAATGTATTTAATTAATTTTTAAAATCAAGATAAATAAAAATAACATAAACAAAGACAGTTTTTAAATAGCTGTTTTTGTTTTTTATTGGCAGGTATTTTCATTAAATTACCGATTAGGCCTTTAAATCGACCAGTTTTAAAATAATTTTAAAATAATAGAGTTTTTGTAGTATTATATTTATTGAACAATTAGTAATATGTTAAATAGTTAGACAATGTCCAAAAATAATATAAATTTAGCTATTGGCTAACAATTAGTCAAACCATTCTACTGTTTTTTTGAGTATTTCTGTTGGAGGTGAACTACTCAATTGGCCAGATTAGAGAATAGCATTGTCAATTCTATGTGTCACAATCGGTTTATCCGAAACAATAGCTGGATCAGTCAGTAATGGCTGGCAGTAAGAGCTTTCTGCAAGCGGTTATTACCTTTTTCATTTACATAAATAGATAGATCTGAGAATGATCTTGAAAAGTTTACTATTGGAGGTGTAGTAAATGGTGAAAAAGTTTGTTATTTATCTTTCAATTGTGTTTGTCATTATGTGGGGCTATATTCAGAACAGATATGATTTCTTTTTGTTTGGTTTTATTACCCTGGCCCTGGCCGCAATTGATCTGGAGCTGGTAAATAGAATGGATACTTACTTTAGAATAAAGGTTAGAAGCCTGGCAACCAAGTATATTATCAGTTTGCTGTTATTGGTTTCGGTCTGCAGCCTGTTTAATGTGCATCAAACATTGGGTATCAATCTGCATATCTTTTCTATTGGAATCTATGGTCTGTCAATAGCGACCTACGTAACCTCTGTCATTCTCTTTTACATGTCCTACAAATAGAGTTCAAGCCAAGCCTTGACCAGGTCAGAAGCTTAATAGTATTATTGTTGGGCAGTGTTATAGCCATAGGCTGTAATATTAAGCATTGATTTGATCATGGTTAATACCAGCAAAAGAACAGGAGCAATTACAGATGAAGATAAGCGTTAGACCTGCTGTTGAGAGTGACAAGCTGTCAGCATTGCGTGTTGAAAGTCTCTCAACACCTAAGCTGCAGTATTTAAAGAGAATGTGGAATGACTTTACAGCTGCTCCAGAACAGCCCCTGTTTGTGGCTGAGGTTGACGGGGTGATCGCCGGGATCGGCAAATTTACCATTTTATACGATAACTCTGCCTGGCTGGAGACTCTGCGAGTCGATCCAGAATATCAGGGCCAGGGTTTTGGTAAGGCTATTTACAAAAGCTACCTGGCTCAGGCAGCAAAGCTCAATATCAATAAAGTCAGAATGTATACCGGTGTCAATAATGCTGCCAGTGCTGGTTTGGCCAGCATCAATGGATTCACATTGGCAGGGCAATACAGTGGGGCAGATTTGTGTCTTAAAGACAGGGTGGTAGCAAGCAGCCATGGCCCTAATTTTGTGTCAGTATCCACAGAAAGAGCTGTCCGACTCTTGCAGCCACTTGAAAAGAAATGGGAGTCATTTATGATTATGAACAGAACTTTCTATAAAATGAATGAAAGCTTGTACCGAGCCTGGGCTCAGGCAGGCTTTGTCTATTATGACCAGGACACTGAGAGCATAATCATTTTAGGCTATAGATTTATGCCGGAGCGGGGGCTGCAAATTGCTATCTATCATGGCGATGCAGAAGCCTGTTTCAGCTTTGCTGTGAACAGGGCTTTAAAATCAGGGATTGATAAGCTCAGTATCATGCTTCCTCCGGCATTATTGATTGAAAAAGATGAATTGACTGATTATGGCTTTGAACTGCAAAAAAGTGACTGCATTGTTATGGAAAGAAGAGGATGAGATGATGAAATTTGATTTTAGTTACCTTGATCATTTTTTTGCTGTCCTTGACCAGGGTCAGGATATAAATCTCATTGCCGATACCATGGGCTATCAGACGATTCAGAAACATGTCCGGCTGACGGGTTCAGAGTTTAGTCTTGAAAACCTGAAAAGATCTGTTAAAGGGCATGATAATGCCGGATATGGTTTGCGAAATCTACCTCAGAATGTGGCCAAAATTAGAGAACTTGCTAACAACCTGAAAAGTAGGACAGCCGAGTGGCAAGCTGTTATTGAGAAAAATGTTGGCGATGTGTTTAAGGATTACAACTCAACTAATACAGTGGTCTGCCCGGTTATTGGCTATGATATTGGTATTGGCCTTGACGATGTCAGCTGTATTAATTTAAATTCTCAAATCTGCCTGGAAGATATTAGAGAGGTTTTTTCAATTTCTATTCATGAAACAGCTCATACTGTAACGAGCAGTCTGCATGGTGTGTACCTTGACCTGACAACCAAACCCAATATCCTGAAAACAATCAACTATCTGATACCTTATGAAGGTATCGGGATATTCAGTGCCTATAATTATCGCCTGGCTAATAATTTACCTTTAGCTAGCGCTCAATCTCTGCCAACTGATGATTACAATGTTTCAGCAGAGGAATACCAACTGCTGCATCAAAACTATCGTGAGCTGGTGATAATGGATCAGAGTGAGTCAGCCGATAAAGACGATATGCTGAAAAAGGCGTTTGCCGGGCAACGGCTAACCCATCGCTTAGGCTATGCCCTGGTTTATAAGGCTTATCAGCAAAAGGGAATAGCAGAGGTGCGGCGGATTGCCAGGATGAATATTGACAGATTTGCGGAGGAGTTTTTGCGAGTTTAATTTAATTAAGCTGAGGCTGGCGGGTTCATTTCCACGCCAGCCTTTTTACTTAATCAGTTTGGTTAACACTCGTATTTAATACCACACATTATTACAGGAAGTAACTTTTATAGGAATTCTTTTATTTGCTGAACATCCTTATCGCCTCTGCCCGACAAATTTACAATAATAATCTCTTCCTGAGGACGTTCTTTAGCTAACTTTGCAGCATAGCTCAACGCGTGAGAGCTTTCCAGAGCCGGGATTATACCTTCAGTTTTGCATAATAGTTTAAATGCTACTAAGGCCTCCTGATCAGTTGCGGTCACATAACTTGCTCTTTGCGTATCTTTGTAAAAACAGTGTTCAGGACCTACCCCCGGGTAATCCAGCCCGGCTGCTATGGAATGAACCGGCAGGTCATTGCCTTGTTCATCCTGGATTGTGTAGCATTTAAAGCCATGAATAATACCTATTGACCCCTTAGTCAATGAGGCAGCGTGCTCAGAGGTATCTAAGCCTTTTCCAGCCGGCTCAACTCCGTAAATCTTGACCCCCTGATCATGATAAAAGGCATGAAACAGACCGATGGCATTGCTGCCACCGCCAACACAGGCGATTAAATAGTTGGGTAAACGGCCTTCTTTTTTAAGAATCTGTTCTCGGGCTTCCCGCCCTATTACGCTTTGAAATTCACGAACCATAACCGGGTAGGGATGAGGGCCAACAGCTGACCCCAACAGGTAAAAAGTTTTTCGGTGGTTACTGATAAAATCTTGTAAAGCGGCATCGACGGCATCCTTCAAGGTTTTCTTGCCGGCAGTTACCCCAACTACTTTTGCACCCAACAGCTCCATTTTAAATACATTCAGGCTTTGCCTGGCCATATCTTTTGCCCCCATATAAATCGTACAGTCGATATTAAAAAGAGCACATACTGTTGCTGTGGCCACACCATGCTGGCCAGCTCCCGTTTCAGCAATAATCCTTTTCTTGCCCATCCTTTTGGCCAGCAATACCTGGCCGATTGTATTATTAATCTTATGGGCTCCGGTATGATTGAGATCTTCTCGCTTTAAATAAATCTTGGCTCCACCAAGATATTTGGTCAGGTTTTCTGCATAATACAGCGGATTAGATCTTCCAATATATTCCTTTTGGTAGTACTTCAGTTCGTTTAGAAACTCTTCCTCCTGATAATATTTATAAAAAGCCTGTTCAACCTCAGTCAAAGCATTTTGCAGTTGAGGTGGTACATACATTCCGCCAAAATCGCCAAAATAACCATTAAAATTCATTATAATATCCTCCTAAATTTGGGCTAATATTTTTATCGTCGACAGGTGTCAAAACAGTTCAAGTTCAGGTATTAACAAACATCTTTTAGCCCTCCTTTAATCAGAATTAAAAAGCCCTCTATATGCCGAGCATATAGAGGGCGATTTACGCGGTGCCACCTCATAAAATATTAGTTAAAAACTAATCTCATTCAAATACGGGATATTAATCCGATATTCTATCTCGTTAACGGGAGAAACCCGTGTTGCCTACTGATATTCAGCTTCAACTCCTGAGTCCATTCAATTTGCTGGCTAATATCAAACTTCCACCATCGTTTGATTCTCTGAAATTATTTCACAAATCTACTACTCTCAATCGCAGTTTTATAATATGAGTTTCACCAATTATAAACAACTATGATGTATTAGTCAACATTAAAGCCAGTAAAGAGTGGCAAAGTCGAACAAGCTAACTGTAACTGACATAGTATGTATTGATTGAACTGTTGGTTGCGACAGCCATTACTTACCTTTATAGATTTAGTTTTCGTCTTTTTTATCTTTATTTTCAAAACGTATTCATTTTTTTCTGCCCTAAACGACCTCCAGCTTTGCTGACCCCGTATCAGCCCAGTGCATATCTAACTGTGAACCAGGGTTTCATAGTGCTGTCACTGTATGGACAACTAAATTTAGTCATTAGCCGAAACACTCTGATTAAATTATATGATGGGAGAGTAAACATTTGATACCAATAGCCATACCTCAGTTAGGAGAAAAAGAAATTCAAGCGATTGCCAATTTAAATGCATCAGGACCAGTCTCACCTGGTGTCAAAGTACAGGAATTTGAGGAGAAATTCGCCGAATATATCGGTGCCAAGTACGCTATTATGACCTCGTCTGGCTCAACAGCATTGCAGTTGATGCTGCTGGCTGCCGGAATTAAGCCGGGGGATAAAGTAATAACCACCCCTTTCAACTTTTCAGCTGCTGCAGATTCCATTGTTTTATGCGGAGCAGAGCCAGTCTTTATTGATGTTGAAGAATATTCTTTTAACATGTCATCTGCAGCGCTGAAACAGGCCCTGCAGACAGTCAGTGGAGTCAAAGCAGTGCTGGTGACTCATCTGTATGGACTGCCGGCTGATATGGCTGAAATCGTGGGCTTAGCTGATAGCTGCGGGATACAGGTTTTTGAGGACACCTTTCAAGCTCTGGGAGCCCGAATTGATGGCAGACGAGTTGGATCAATAGGCAGAGCAGGTGCGTTTAGCTTTCATGCTGTTCATAATATGACCTGTGCCGGAGGCGGGATGATTACTACCAATGACAGTAGACTGGCTGAAGCTGCCCAACAACTGGTAAATCTTCCGCAGGGCCGAGTCAGGCCACAATTAATGTCGGGTATTTATTGTAAGTCAAATGATTTGCAGGCTGTCATTGGCATTGAGCAGCTGGCCAGGTTAGCAGGCTTTAATCGGGAGAGGCAGTTAAATGCCTTTTATTATTCTGGAAATATAACTAATTCAGCTATTATTCTACCTCTTATCAGAAGGAAGCGGGAGCATGTTTACAATTTCTACACGATTCAAACCAGGTGCAGAGACAAACTACTGTCTTATTTGCTGAATAGCGGCATTCAAGCACAGGTATTTTATCCACACCTGATTCAAAAACTGTCCAGCTACCAGAGGCTTGCCTTCCATGATTGTGGCTGCCCGGTAGCAGAGCAGCTCAGCAACCATGTATTATCACTGCCGGTGCATCCGGCACTTACCTTAGATCAGCTCCAGTATACTGTAGATAAACTCAACGATTATGCCGGTTAAAACAGCCAGCAGGACAGACCGGCCCCACCTTGTTCCATAGCTATTTATCGAGTAAAGATTGCTTGATTAGCTGGCATTTAACAGTTTGGGAGACACTCTTCCGGTGGCCTGAGAATCAAAGCTTTGTCCGACAATGCCCAGAATTAATACTACTATGCCTTCCAGAGATACCAGATAAGAATTTTTTATTCTTCACCCTTTAAGTTTTCAAAAAAAAGGGGCAGCAAATGCTGCCCAAATAAGATGGAGCGTCAATCAACGTGTGTTGTTCGGTATCAGGAAAGCTAAACAAGGAGGAGAAATCAGTGCTTAGCTATTGAACTACACTAAGTTGATAATTCAAAATGTTTGCCAGTGTTTTACCGATTTCGGTATTATCTTTATAGCCGCCAAATCTTTCAGCTGAAACACCGACAGCTGAGAGAGGGACAGCAGTTCCCATACGGGCATGAATTGTCCAGAATACCTTGGCGCGCTCGGATATTACAAAGTTGCAATAAACAGAATTTAGTCAATTTTATACTTTAACAAAGAGCAATACATGATGAGTGATTTATAAACTGTACTCGTCAATAATTAATATGCACATTTCAATTGTAATTCTTATTTTTTTTATAATGTAAATTAAGTGTAAAGAAATTGTAAATATAGCAAAATAGTTTTTTGATTGAATTGCTTAAACAAGTGACAGTCTTTTTATAAGACAGCGTACTGGCAGTATTGCAGGAGGTCGCCAATGGTTGGACAGCTGTCAGTTAATCAGACTCTTGTTGATAATCGACATTTTATTATTGATAAAGGATTTTGCCAATAAGTGGAGAAATAGGCAAGGATGAATCTGTATATTGGAGGTTTGCTAATGAATAAACGTCGATTTTCAGCTGAAGATTTTATGAGGTTTAAATTCGTGTCTGATCCCCAGCTATCATCTGATGGAAATAAGATACTGTACGTATCCTGTGGGATGGAGGATGAAAAATATTTACCAAATATCTGGATGTATGATTTGAAGCGAGGCACTGCTCAGCAATTTACATTTACTAATAGCGATGAGAACCCCCGCTGGTCACCTGATTGTCGCCAAATTGCTTTTAATTCCAGGCGCAAAGAAAAGCAGCAGCTATACCTTATGCCAGCATCAGGTGGCGAGGCCCAACCGCTGGTTGAGTTTAGATACGGTGTCAATCAGCCGGTCTGGTCGCCATGCGGCAAGAAAATAGCCTTTACCGCCCCGGTCTATCCGGGACAGGATGTTTCTGACCTATGTGATTTAGCAGAAAGCGAAAGAGACAAGGAGTTGCAAAAACAGCATAAAATTGCTCGCCGGGTTAATAAACTGTTCTATAAATGTGATGGCTACCCGGAGGCCGGTCTAATCAGTGATCAAAGAAATCACATTTTTGTATTGGATTTAGCATCTCGAAAAATTGGACAGCTTACTGAAGGTAACTATAGTGTCGGTAATCCAAGCTGGTCTCCAACGAGCGACGGTTTAGTATTTTCCGCAAATATCACTGATGATATTGGTTATGGATTGTCTGATTCCGATATCTGGTATGTTGATTTACATACCAAGGATTGTCAACGGCTGACAAACAGCAAAGGACCGGCTTATGACCCTGTTTTCAGTGCCGACGGGAACTTTATTGCCTACCTTGGACATCGGCTTGAATACAGTTCGGCAACTAATACGCGGCTATTTATCAGTGAATTTAAAACCGGAGAAGTAAGAGATGTAATACCTGATTTTGACTATAATCTGGAAGCAATCCATTTGGCAGACATGACGCTTAAACCATCATATACCGGGCCAGTCTGGAGCGAGGACGGCAGGTTTATTTATTTTACTTATGCTCAAGAAGGCAATAACCATTTAGCTAAAGTTGAGGTCAGTTCGGGAACAGTGACGACAATCACCTCTGGAATTATGCAAATAAATGGCTATCGTATCAGTACCAGCCAGCATCAAGCAGTTGTTCAGTTCAGCAACAGCCGGCAACCCGGAGAGATAGGCATAATAGATTTAGTAACCGGTCAGGTTGAACAGCTGACTGCTGTAAACCAGGCTATACTTGCAGAATGTTACGTAGCTGAGCCAGAGGAAATCTGGATCAAAGGGGATGAATATGATGTTCAGGGGTGGATATTAAAACCGTTTGACTTTAATCCTGATCAGCAGTATCCCTTGATACTGGAGGTGCACGGTGGACCGCATTGTATGTATACCCCTGTCTTCTTTTTTGAGTTTCAACTTTTGGCTGCTGCCGGTTTTGTGGTTCTGTTTGCCAACCCCCGGGGGAGTCAGGGCTACGGCCAGCAGTTTGCTGCTGACAGCTTTAATGACTTTGGCGGCAAAGATTACGAGGAACTGATGCGGGCGGTCGATTATGCTGAAAAACTGCCGTTTGTGGACAGCTCTTCAATGGGGGTAACCGGAGGAAGCTATGGGGGCTACATGACGGCCTGGATTATTGCCCACAGCGACCGGTTTAAGGCTGCCGTGGCTCAAAGAGGGGTTTACAACTGGTTGAGCTTTTGCGGAGTGAGCGACTGCGGCACCTACTTCAGCAACTCAGAGTTTGGCTACTACCCCTGGGAAAATCCCGATAAAATTTGGGATATGTCCCCCTTGAAATACGCCAAAAACATCAAGGCTCCACTGTTGTTGATCCACTCTGAGTCAGATATCAGGTCCTGTATGGAACAGGCTGACCAGCTTTATGTTTATCTAAAAGCGTTGAAACGTAAAGTTGAGATGTTACGGTTCCCGGGCGAGGGACACAATCTGTCGCGGTCTGGACAGCCCAACCGCCGGGTAGCAAGGCTTAAGGCCATTATTGACTGGTTTGAAACTCATATGTAGGACATGTAACATCAAATAAACGCTGATTATCTGCTTAACCATAGTATAAGCTGGTCGATAAATTTTGCAGTTTAGCAGAAGGGTTAGAGCTGGATATAGAGAAGTATACAATATGCGAAATATAATGCAGGAGGTAAACATGGTGAATAAACGTCAATTTTTAGTTGAAGATTTTATGAAGTTTAAATTTGTCTACGATCCCCAGCTATCGCCTGACGGTAGTAAAATATTGTATGTGTTGAGCAAAATGGAAGATGAAAAATATCTGCCAAACATTTGGATCTATGATGTAGCAACAATGGTTAACAGACAGTTTACTTATAGTGATGGTGACGAACGGCCCAGATGGTCGCCGGACGGCCAGCAAATTGCTTTTATCTCCAAGAGAAACGGCAAGAAACAGCTTTTTGTCATGCCGATAAATGGTGGAGAAGCAAGGCTTTTAGTGGAGTTTGTTTACGGTGTTGGTGATCCGGTGTGGTCTCCTTGCGGACAAAAAATTGCCTTTACAGCTCCCAGCTATCAGGGGCAGACCGTCAATGATTTGCAAAAACTTACCGAAGACAAGCGTGAAAAAGAAGAAAAGAAAAATCACGCAATTGTGCGCAAAATCGATAGACTGAAATTTAAAATGAACGGACTGCCGGGAGTTGGGCTTATCGGCAACAGAATTAATCATATTTTTGTAGTTGATGTAGCCAGTGGCAAGGTAGAACAGCTGACCGAAGGGCCTTATAATGAGTCTACTCCGGTATGGACCCCTTGCAGTAAAGCTTTAGTGTTTTCCAGTCATCGCGACGAAGAAGCAGATTATAGTATTAGAATTTCAGATTTCTGGTTAGTTCATTTGGAAAATAAGAAGATTGAAAAGCTTACTGCTTCAGATGGTGTATACCGGCTCCCTGCCTTTAATGCCGATGGTCGTTATTTAGCTTTTTATGGTCATAAATGCGAATACGACAGCGCGACCAATAACAGATTATATGTCAGGGATAATAATAATGGTGAAATAAGAGAATTGACAGCCAATTTTGATGCTAATATTGGTATTACGCATGGCTCGGACATGAGGCTTGGAGCGCCAATACCAGGGCCGGTATGGAGCACTTGTGGCCAGTTTATTTATGTCACCTACACTATCCAGGGACATACCCATTTATACCGGGTAGAGTTCTCCAGCGGTAAGGTAGAGCCTGTAACAAGTGGAATGATGCAGATTAACGGCTACAGCCTTAATTTGAAAAGTAATAAAGCGGCTATCGTGTATTCCAATGCAGTTCAACCCGGCGATGTCGGACTGGTAGATTTAACCAATGGCCAGGTCGAGCGTTTGACCAAAGTCAATGAGCAGCTGCTGGAAGAGTGCTATATCGCCGAACCGGAAGAATTCTGGTGCAAAGGTGTGGACGATTGGGAGGTTCAGGGATGGATTCTTAAACCATATGGTTTTAAAGAAGGCGTCAAATATCCCATGATTTTAGAGATCCACGGTGGACCGCACAGTATGTATGCCCCAAATTTCTTCTACGAATTCCAGCTGCTGGCCGCTGCGGGCTATGTGGTAGTATTTACTAATCCGCGTGGCAGCCAGGGCTATGGTCAGCGGTTTGCTGACGCCGTGCGCGGCGATTACGGCGGAAATGACTATGGCGATTTAATGAAAGCTGTAGATTATGCCGAGACCCTTCCTTATATTGATAAGAACAGAATGGGAGTAACCGGAGGCAGTTACGGTGGCTTCATGACCAACTGGATAGTAGGCCATACCAATCGCTTTAAAGCTGCTGTTACCCAGCGTTGTATCAGCAATTGGATCAGCTTTTTCGGAGTTAGCGATATTGGGTATTTCTTTGGTGAATCAGAGATTGGCTGCACCCCTTGGGGCAATGTGTCCAAGATGTGGGACAGCTCACCCTTAAAGTACGTAGAAAAAGTGAACACCCCTCTTTTAATTATTCATGGTGAAGAAGATATTCGTTGTCCTGTTGAACAGGCCGATCAGTTCTATGTTTTCTTGAAGGCGTTGAAACGCAAAGTATCTTTCTTGCGATTTCCCAACGAAAACCACGAGCTGTCTCGTTCAGGTCAGCCTAATCGACGTATTGCCCGCTTAAAAGCAATTGTAGATTGGTTTAATGATCATATCGAAAGAAATAAGAGCGACTATAATTACCAGTAAATATTATTAAGTATCTAATGCTGGCTGTACAAGGAACTAAAATGTAAGCAGTATAGCCAGCAAAGCAAAATATGACTACAAACAGGGGAGGAAGTTTATATGACAAAACGCAAGGTTACAGTTGAAGATATTTGTAAAATAAAATTTGTCAGTGACCCAAGGTTTACTCCATGCGGTAAGGCTTTAGCTTTTACATTGACAACTGCTGATGTTGATAAAAATGGTTATGAAAGTGCAATATATGTAGTTAATGAACACAAAGAAATGACCCGCATAACCTATAGTCCCAAGAAAAAAGAGGGTTTGGTCAAAGATACTTCGCCACGCTGGTCTCCAGACAGCAAGTACTTGGCCTTTGCTTCTAATCGCGGCGGCAAAAAGCGGATCTTTATTATGCCCACCAGCGGAGAGGCGCGCCCAATTACCGACATGGCTGGCAGCAGCATTACCTGGTCTCCGGACAGTAAAAGGATTGCCTTTGTGGCCAAAGATCCACAAGAGAAGGAAGAGATTAAGAATCCTGACAAAATGCATTTTACTAAGCTGCGCTACAAGTTTAATGGTCAGGGTTATTTTGTTGATAAACGAGTCAATTACTTATGGGTGGTCGACATCGATACCGGAGAGGTTAAAAAAGTTACCAATACTGAGTACCATGACTCCATGCCGGAATGGTCGCCTTGTGGGCAGTACCTGGCTTTTGTTTCGACCAGACACGAAGATGAGACAAACCTTTGGTCGGATATTTACATTGTTGAGGTTGCAACGGGCGAAACCAGAAAACTAACCCAGAATAACGGACCGGCCAGTATGCCGTCCTGGTCGCCCTGTGGAAAGTATATTGCCTTTGTCGGTCATAATAAGGTTGAAAAACATTCTGCCAACCAGAATATCTGGATTATACCAGCCACTGGTGGAGAGGCTAAAAACCTGACCCTGAACTATGATCGTTCCATTGGCAGTGGCCCCGGCTCAGATTCTCGTTATGGAGCAGGCAACAATACCCCGATTTGGAAGAAAGACAGCAGCGGGCTGTTCTTCAGGGTTGGGGATCATGGGTTAAGTGTAGTCTGCCTGGTTGACCTTGACGGTAACGTAGAAGAACTGGTCACAGAAAAACAGGGATTCACATCCTTTGATGTTCATGAAGTGAATGGCCAGGTTAAGATTGCCTACAATGCTGAAAACCCAGTGCACCCGGCAGAAATCTATGTCTTTGCCAATGGTTTCCAGACAAAAATGACCAGTTGTAATGATCAGCTAATGGCAGAGCTTGAACTGTTTTATCCAGAAAACTATACCTTTAAGAGTGCTAAAGACTGGGAGATAGAGGGCTGGATTATGAAGCCTGTCGGCTTTGAGGCTGGTAAAAAATACCCGGTAGTTGTGCAAATTCATGGCGGCCCGGCATCAGCGTACGGTTGGTCTTTCTATCACGAGTTTCAGCTGTTATGCTCTTTAGGTTATGGTGTGGTCTACACCAATCCTCGAGGCAGCAGAACCTACGGTGAAGATTTTACTCACGGTGTTATTGGTGATTGGGGCGGTCATGACTATGATGACATCATGAGCGCTGTTGATTACGTTACAAAAACCTATGAATGGATAGACAATGACCGGGTCGGGGTTACCGGCGGCAGCTACGGAGGGTATCTCTGTAACTGGATCGCTACCCAAACCGATCGGTTTAAGGCAATTGTCACATTACGCAGTATCAGCAACCTTTATACCAAATACGGTGTGAGCGATATTGGCTGGTATGGTAATCGTCGTGGCATGGGTGGAGCTGACTTATGGGATGGACCTGAAAAAGGCATCGGTGAGGATTTTATTATGTCTCGCTCTGCAATACGCTTTGCTGACCAGGTTACTACTCCTATCCTGATCATTCACAGTGAAGAGGACTATCGCTGCCCGTTTGAACAGGCCGAGCAGTTCTATGTAGCCCTAAAGCGATTAGGTAAGGCTCCAGTTGAGTTGCTGGTGTTTAAACGCGAAAATCACGAGCTGTCCCGCTCAGGACGACCGTGGAACAGATTTGACCGGTTGCGGGGGATTGTCGACTGGTTTGAGCGCTATTTGAAGTAGTTCTTTCTGAGGAAGATATCCCATAATTGGGCTAACTCTGCGATTCAAATTGTTTTCTAAGGTAAGTGCTTTTGTACCAAAACACATTGTTAAAGCCAAAATCTGCTCAAAGATATACTATTCGTATTATCTTTGTCACAGATTTTGGCTTTTCCTTGATTTAGTTCCAATTTTGTGACCCACAGTAAGCCTGACTCTTCGTCATTTATTTACAATGGTGGGCGATAGGCTGGCGGTTGGTGGGCTATTGTAATTAATTACTCTTTAGAAAACAATTGTTCAAGCTATTGTTCATGCAATCGTTCCAGCAATTCTACCCCTTTTACGAAGTAAATCCGATCCTTGAGCTGGGCATAATTCTGTAAGCATACTCTTAATGAGTCTGTACATCGGTTATTAACTTCTTTTAAGATAACCAGTATTACGAAGTAAAACAATACTTTATATAGTGGCATTGTTAAAGCCAGAATCTGCTCAAAGATATACTATTAGTATTATCTTTATCACAGATTCTGGCTTTTCCTTAATTTAGTTCCAATTTTGTGATTCACGTTTTGCCCAGCGTTTCTTCGTTTATTCACTTTTTCTACGCTGAATTTATAATGGTTTACAATGCTCCATTTTAATACAATCTTAGTTAATATCCACACGGGACGGCTTGAAAACCGTCCCATACATTTCCTTTTCAAAAACAACTGCACAACAACTGCCAAACTATTGCCCTACAATCGCCCTACAATTGCTAAACCAACTGCATTCTCGAAAACCACCTCAAGTGTAACTATCAGCCTGTTAAGCTAAACTAACAAAAACTAGATTAGTCAGCCAACGCCTCAATCAAAACAATCGTTCCAGCAATTGTTAAACCATTGTTCCAGCAATCGTTCAGCCATTGTAAAGTCCAATTGCCCCATCCAGTGTAAATAAATGACGAAATGTACCATTAGACCCAGGCTCACAGAATTGGACCTAGATTAAGGAATAGCAAAAAAATTTACAAACATAATACGAGCCCAGTATATGTTTGCTAAATTTTTTGGCGTGTGACGCCAAGCTAGGTTTAATTATGGGAGCTCTGTAAATTCGAAGCCTCAGCCCTATCGCCCGACAATTGCTTACAACCAGCCTTTCTCAACCCAATACTGTTTATCCAGATTATCATCGTCGTATGAAGCAATTAGTTTTTTGCAAAACTGGAACAAGGAGTATCTGCGAATATTGCCTTTTATTTTAGCTCTGTTCTGTGCTGAATGATAGAAAGTGGCGGCTTTCTTACTGATTACTGATTTTATTCTTTCTTTTTTCGCAGGTTTAATATTACTCCAGTTTACAGCAAACAGCTTAAACCCACAGCTGTAAATTTTTGCGACTCCCCAGTAGCGTAAATTGGTTGCAATAGTTTTAATAACCTTGCCGGTGCCAGCTCCCGCTGTAGTTGAGATTATCATTGCTACTTTAGAAAACATTTCTTCCAGGGGTCGATGGGGTATATATAGGTAGCCTAAATGATCGAGCAATGCTTTCATTTGAGCTGTTGGACCCATCACATAAACAGGTGATGTAAAGATAAGTCCATCTGCTTCTTTAATTGCTGTCAATATCGGTTGGATATATGGAGCATGAGGACATTTGTCTTCTCCCTTTAAAAAGCAGTTGTAACAGCCGAGGCAAAAATGAGGCATATCCTGAGGTAAGAAAAATTCCAGATAATCATTATCTCCCCGGGTATTTAACTCCTGTTTGAACATCTCCGTCAGGCGATAGGTATTTCCGCGACGTGGGCTGCCATGAATTATACAAAACTTCACATTATTAACCTCCCTGAGTTTCTGGTGTCAGGCAGTTTAGTTTGCTTGGTGGCACTGCCTTATTATACCCCGTATATTCTGCCTTTTACAAAAAACGACGATCATCTGTTTAAATATCTCAGGATATCTCGACTCTGCTTAGAAAGGCATCTGTGGGAACAATCTAAAACACCGGGGTAATATACATTAACAGGCTTGTTTTATGGGATAATTCTGCAATTGTTTCAATATACATTTAAAAAACTTGTAATGTATGTGAAATGGTTGAGGAGGAATTCGATGAAAGAGAGTATCTATGAACGAGGGTTTAATGTACCGATTATTATTAAGTATAACCGCAGCCTAACCCATAATAATATGGCTGAACTGTCAGGTCTACTGGTTAGTGAGGTTAACGAAAATCATGAGTGTTATGATATTAAATATTATAAATTCTTCATCCGCACTCTAGGCAAAGTTCAGTATACTTTGCCTGTCATTGTCAGTCATTACCTGAGGCATAAAAGTGAGGTTATGTCCGGCTACAGTCTGCAGAAAGGGTCTTACGTGTCAATCTATAACGGGGCATGGAGGTCCTACAATGAATTGGAGAATGGTAGAACAAGGCTGGCTCAGTCCCTGTTTGTCAAGAAAATGGTTATCCATGAAAACAGCAGCCTGTGTACACCTCTTAACAGGGTGATGCTTGATGGCTACATCTGCCGAGGCGGCCACCCTAATAATCCTCACTCAGTATTTGTCCGGAAAACTCCTCATTCCGGCAGAAAGATCGTAGATGTGTTAATTGCTGTTAACAGACCCCGGGGAACAGTCAATCAAAAAGGGTTTACACCGACAAAAACCGACTATTTACCGTTGCTGTTTTGGGATGAGCTTTCCGAGGAAGCACAAAAGCTGCGCATTGGAGATAGAATTCAGGTTGAAGCTTTGATGCAGAGCAGGAATTATGAAAAGATCAGTGGGTACGACAGTTCAAATATGCCTATCTACAGCCAGCATGTGGCCTATGAGCTTTCAACACAGCGGTTTGAACTGGTTGATGAAAGACTGAATAAATAAAAATGCTTGCATGTTGATACAATGCCAAGTATACTATCTGTAGATTTATAAAAGGAGGTTCTTCAATGACCCACAAAATTAATGACGACTGTATCTCTTGTGGTGCATGCGTACCAGAATGTCCAGTTGATGCAATCTTTGAGGGAACTAGTAGATTCGATATCGATCCCGATTTATGCATTGATTGCGGTGCTTGCGCTGGTGTATGTCCAGTTGAAGCAATTAAACCTGAATAAATAAAAAAAGGAACCTTGCCAGAGGTTCCTGTTATTTTTAAAGGCTAATGCTCGCTAATCTATCAGATATCTTAATAATGAAAAATTATAAAATAGCTCAAAAAAGACTCTAAATTTAAAATTTCCAATAAAAGAACACTGTTAAATTCTAATTAAATACCCCCATTTCCACTGTATTTATGTATAATAAAGCATATAGGAAAAAAATTATATCACTATTTTAATATATATATTACGGTGGAGGATAAGACATGAAGCATACAAAAAAATCGTGGGCGATTATTATTATGGTATTTTTAATAGTAAATGTATTTAACATCGGGGTTGCCGAAAAAGCAATAAGCCTATACATAGATGGAGAAAAGCTCAGTGGCAGTTATCAGCCAATTTTAATCAATAACAGCACAGTTGCCCCGGTTAGAATTATTACTGAACAGCTCGGTTCTCAGGTTACCTGGGATGGTCAGAATAAAACAGTTACTATTACCAATGGGCCAGATGTTATCGTCTTAACAATTGATAAAAAAGAGGTTAAAAGAAATAGCCAAACTATTAATTTAACGGTTGCTCCTACCATTATAGACAGCAGAACCTATGTACCATTGAGATTCGTCAGTGAGGTATTAGGTTATCAGGTGCAATGGAACGGTGCTGAAAAGCGGATTGATATTATTTCTCCCAGTGCCAAAATAACGGAGATTATTCAAGCCAGAGTCGGAGATGAACAGGCAATTCTGGTAAAAGTAGAGGGTGAGTACTCCTACACGACCATGAGCTTAGCCAACCCCAAGCGTTTCGTCGTCGATTTTGCCGGCACCCGTTTTATGTCTGAAGTAGATAACCTGCCAGTGGATAGCGATCTTTTTACCCAGGCTCGAGCCAGCCAATTGAGCTTTCAGCCTTTGACATCACGCATTGTTCTGGACTGTACTGAAGCAAATTCATTCCCCAAAGTCGAAGAAAAAACCGGGGGGTATGTGGCTATTTTCATGTCCAAAGAGCAGGGGGGAGGCCTGGAACCTGCTGACCCTGACGACCCTACAGACCCACCTGTTGACCCGCGTCCGCCGGTAGTAGCCAGAGGTACGCTGCAAATACTGGCTGACAATCTAACTGACTATACGGTTAAAGGCCTGGTTGAGGAAGAAAATCAGGAGATATATGGAAGAATAAGTTCGGCCAGAGTAAATCTGAGGACCGAACCCAGTACTGCTGACAATGAAACGATTGTAGCAACTGTTGACGGGGGTACAAAGCTGCAGCTGGTCGGACAAACCTATGGCTGGTACCATGTAATTTACAAGGGACAAAAACTATGGGTTGCAGATTGGCTGTTAACCCTTGACTTGGAGATGAAAAGAGATAATGTCAATGTCAGAAGCGGGCCTGGCACAAGTTATGATGTAGTCGACACAGTCTTGCGGGGCGAGAAAATCAGTGTCACTGAACGAAAAGCAGATTGGGTTAAAGTGATTACAGATACCGGCAAAGAGGGCTACATTGCTGAGTGGCTGGTAGCTATCAATGAGAGACTGCTTGAGGGTGAATCACAGGTTGAAAATGTGGCTCAGGAAATTGTTGTGACCCTGGCCAATACCAGCCTCAACTCAGTTAATCTGAGTGAAGCCCCTTCCATGGTAGAAAGCGCTACCAAGAAGGCCTCAGGAAGCAATGTTGAGGTTAAGATAGTACTAACCGAACCAATCAGCTATCAGACAGTGAAAAATGATAAAGGTTTAAACATAGAATTTGGCTCTGCCCTGACGGGGATGTCAGTGTCTGAGACCGAGGGACGGGTCACTGTTGACCTGGCCTTTGATTTGCCAGTTAAATATACAGTTTATCAGAACTTTTTAGAGGAGAACCTGTTACTGGATTTTCCGTACAGCCAATCAACTGAGGAAGAGGTAAAACAGTTAACGGGGACAATTGCCAAATCACTGGAACTGAAAAATAGAGGCGACAGTGCCCAATTAGTGGTCTCTTTAGATAACTTGGGCAGCTACAAAATTAACTCAACCGGCTATAGCAAGAATGTTCAGCTTGTGTTGCTAAGCTCTTCTCTCAACGGCAAGGTAATTGCCCTGGACCCCGGTCATGGTGGACTTGACAGCGGTGCTTCTCGAGCTGGTGTACATGAGAAAGACGTCAATCTGAGTGTAGCTCTCAAGGTTCAGAAGCTGCTGGCAGATAAGGGCGTAACAGTAGTTATGACCAGGGATAATGATCAAAGAGTAACGCTCAGCGAAAGGGTTGAGTTTGTCAATAGTATGAATGCTGATATTGCGATCAGTATCCATGCAAATTCCAGTGATACCGGCGGCTCTGGTGTGGAAACAATCTACTATTCCAAAGCGGAGAACGAAAGACTGGCACGCAGTCTGCAGGATGGAATAGTGACCGCTACAGGATTCCGTAGTAGAGGAATTAAACCCTGGAACTGGATTTTTGTCACCAGAAACTTTAACATGCCTTCGGCCCTGATTGAGATGGGATTTCTATCCAATGCCGCTGAGCGCCAGTTTTTGGCTAGTGAATCAGGGCAGCAGAAGATCGCAGAAAACATTGTAGCGGCAATTGAAAGGTTTTTTATGTATAAATAGGTAGTTGTTCTTGACTGCAAAACTGTGCTTTGTTAAAGTTAGAGAAGACAGTTATGCGGAGGTTTTTAGTTTGGACAGTAATTATTCAATTGATCATTTACATGTTGAGGAGTTAGAGAGGTTATTGCGCAGAATAAGCTCAATAATAAAAAGGCGAGGCAGAGATATTCTAACAGATTTTAAGATTACTCCCCCCCAATTTAATGCCCTTTTAGTACTGAGAAAAAATGGGGAAATGACGATTGGCGAGTTGGGGGAGAAGATGTATTTGGCCTGCAGTACGGCTACCGACTTGGTCGATAGAATGGAGAGAAATGGGTTAGTCTCACGGGTTAGAGATACCAAAGATCGCCGGGTGATCAGGGTTAGAGTTCTGGAGAAAGGCAATCAAATGGTTGATGAGGTAATGACAGCCCGGATCAATTATCTGGAGGGAGTTCTAAAACAGGTTAAACTGGACGACTGCCAGGCGATGATCAAATCTATGTCATTATTATACGAGTTAATGAAAGATGCAGTTAAGTAAGCAAGTTAATGGTACTGTTATTTCACAGACAGCTGATTTTTAGTTAAATGATCAAATAGTTACATTTGCAGACCTTGAATTTACCGTTCTCATATTATTTAAAATTAGTTGTTGGCCAATGCCAACAGCTTTTTTGCTGTACTGAATTATTTTCAATTGATAAACCTCTTTTCCTGGAATGTAATTTTAAAAGAAATTCGGCGTATACATTAACAATAGGCCTATTGGAAAGGAGGGGATTAATCTTGACAAGGAAAGTACTACTGTTAGTTTTAATGATGTTTATAATTTTAAGCGGGTGCCAATATACGCTTCCTTGGCAGAAAGAGGCGGAGGCCCCAGTGGATGATGTGCCAGATTATCAGCCCAGTGCCCAGGATGAAACACCAGCTACCCCAGGTGATACCAGTAGTGTGGGGATAGAAATGCGGCCTACAGTATTGTATTTAGCTGATAGCTCATTTGAGGGGGTAGTCCATCTTCCCACGGAGATTCCTCGAGTAGTAGGAATTGCCAAATCTGCAGTAAGTCATTTGGTAGACGATATTGCTAATAACCATCTTATTTCAGGAACTGCCTTAAAATTGCCTTTACCGTCCAGCACACGTGTTCTGGGAGCAACAGTGAAAGAAGATGGCTTGTGCAAAATAGATTTTTCAGAAGAGCTGTTGAATTGCAGCGACGCCGATCATGAGCGGGTTGCGGTTGATGCCATTGTATACACTCTCACTGAGTTTGCTACCATAGAGCGGGTCCAGTTCATGGTTGAAGGCGAAGTAATTGAGAGCTTGCCCCATGGAACAAACATCAGTCAGCCTTTACAAAGAAAAGAATAATTGACATGCACCTTGCAATTTTATTTCAATCTGTTTATAATATCAGTGCCGTGTATACTTTAGGTATAGGGTTTCTGACAATCTAAATCAAATAGCATACAATTAGGCAGTCTTGTGACTTGCCTTTTTTTACCTGCAAATGTAGAATGGGTTTAAATATTTTAGAAATGAGTGAGTTAATTGCGTCCAGATGGTCGAGAACGGGATCAACTTCGAGTGATAACCATGAATACTGATTTTCTCAATACTGTGCCCAGTGTCTTAATCGGGACTGGAAATACCCGAGTGTTGTGTGCAGCTACTGTCTCAGAATCAGTACCGCCTTTTCTGTTTGGAACAGGCAAGGGATGGGTGACTGCAGAATATTCGATGCTGCCTGCCTCGACTCAATCCAGAAATAAGCGAGAGCGGTTTAAAATAAGCGGACGCACTCAGGAAATTCAGCGCTTAATTGGCAGATCTTTGCGAGCCACAATAGATTTGCAGAAGCTGGGTGAGCGCACTATTACTGTTGACTGTGATGTGATCCAGGCTGACGGGGGCACCAGAACTGCCTCCATAACCGGTGGATTTCTGGCCTTGTCTTTAGCGGTGAACTCATTACTTAAACAAGGACTGCTCAAAAAAAGCCCTCTCCAGGGGAAATGTGCAGCTGTAAGCGTCGGGATTGTCAATGGCCAGGCCTGTTTAGACCTGTGTTATAAAGAGGATGTCAAAGCAGATGTAGATATGAATGTAGTGATGATGGATAATGGCAAATTTATAGAAATACAGGGGACCGGCGAAGAAGCAGTATTCTCTCATGCTCAATTGCAGGAGATGCTTCAATTGGCACAAAAGGGGATCGACAGATTGTTTGAGTACCAACAGAAAGTATTAACATAATAGGTGAAAGATGAATAAAGTAATTTTAGCAACCAGAAACAAGGGAAAAATCAAGGAGTTTATGACTCTATTGGCACCTTTTCCGATCCAGCCTATATCAGCCTATGATTTAACTGAACCTATTGAAGTTGTTGAAGATGCGCATACCTTTGTGGGAAATGCCGAGAAAAAGGCTCTGGCCTATTTGAAGCACACTGGATTACCGGCATTAGCGGATGATTCAGGATTAGCAGTAGATTTTTTAGACGGAAAACCTGGGGTGCATTCCGCGAGGTTTGCGGGAGATAATGCCACTGATGCAGAGAATAATATCAAGTTAATTAATTTGCTGGATGGGGTTCCTGCAGAGAAAAGAACTGCTCAGTTCACTTCAGCAATTGCCTTAGCCCTGCCTGATGGACAGCTTCATACAGTTGAAGGTAAATGTCATGGGATAATCACCCGGGAACAGACAGGGGACAGGGGATTTGGTTATGACCCACTGTTTTTTGTTCCGGAGATAAATAAAACTTATGCCCAGATGGACGATGAACAGAAAAACCGCATCAGTCACCGGGCCATAGCTATCCAAAAGCTCCGTAGAATTTTGGAGTCAATTTGGGGGCAAAATGCTTGACGTAACACCGTGTTTTGTGGTATTATGCCTTTTGTTGGGCAGGCGCCTGTAGCTCAGCTGGATAGAGCAACGGACTTCTAATCCGTAGGTCGCAGGTTCGAATCCTGCCAGGCGTGCCAATCCAATAAAACACAACATGGTGGGTGTAGCTCAGTCGGTTAGAGCGCTAGGTTGTGGCCCTAGAGGTCGTGGGTTCAATTCCCATCACTCACCCCATATTTCGTTGTTGGGGCTTGGCCAAGCTGGTTAAGGCACCGGACTTTGACTCCGGGATGCATAGGTTCAAATCCTATAGCCCCAGCCAATCTGCGGAAGTAGCTCAGTGGTAGAGCATCGCCTTGCCAAGGCGAGGGTCGCGAGTTCGAATCTCGTCTTCCGCTCCATTTTAAGGTACCGGTTTGTTGGCAGGTGCCTTTTTATCATGTATAATACATTTGCTTGTATTAATAAAATAGTAGATTTTTGCTGTATATCAGCAGCAGGAATACATCTGGAGGGCAAAAAATGAACGTTATAAGTACTAAGGTTGAAACAAATGTCATTGAATTAAAGGTTGAAGTTTCAGCCGATCGTGTAGAAAAGGCGATACAAAAAGCTTATAAAAAGGTGGCTCGGGATATTACATTACCGGGTTTTCGCAAAGGGAAAGCTCCCCGTCGTTTAATTGAGTCACGCTTTGGAGTTGAAATATTCTATGATGACGCAATAGATTTCTTGCTCAATGAAACATATCCGGAGGCTGTCAAAGAGAGCGGAATAGAGCCGGTCGACCAGCCAGAGGTAACTGAAGTAAACATTGAGCCCAAACAACCTTTTACTTATACCGCCAAAGTAGTTGTTAAACCTGAAACTGTTTTAGGTCAGTATCTTGAAGTGGAAGCTACGAGAGAGCTGGTTGTCATAACCCCTGAAAAAGTGGATGCTGAACTGAAAAAGATGCAAGAGAACCATTCGCGTCTGGAGACAGTGAGTGAGCCTGCCAGCGAAGGCGACAGTGTTGTCATTGACTATGAAGGATTGATCGATGATGAGCCTTTTGCCGGTGGATCTTCTGAAAACTATTTATTGGAACTGGGCTCCAAATCTTTTATACCTGGCTTTGAAGACCAGTTAATTGGAGCTGCTGCTGAAGAGGATGTCAAGGTGGAAGTGACCTTCCCGGAAAACTACCAGAGTGAGGATTTAGCGGGTAAGGCAGCAATCTTTAATGTCAGGGTTCATGAGGTCAAAAGAAAAGTTATTCCAGAGTTGGACAACGATTTTGTCTTGGAAGTCAGTGAATTTGAAACCGTTGAAGAATTACGTCAGGATGTCGAGCAAAAATTGGAAAAAAATTCTAAAGAGCAGGCTGAAGCCAAGTTCCGCCGTGAACTGCTGGAAAAAGTCGTTACTGCGGCTGAGGTAGATATTCCAGATGTGATGATCGAAGCTGAAATCGATGTTTTAATTGACGAGAGCAGCAGAGGCCTGAGAAATTATGGAATTACTGTAGAACAATACATGAGTATGATTGGAAAAACAATGGAAGAGTATCGTCAGGAAATGAGCACTGAAGCTGTGAGAAGAGTCAAAACAGATTTAGTTTTAGAAAAAATTGTCAAGACTGAAAACATTGAACTTGACGAAGAACAGTTTGAGCAACGCATTGCTCAGATGGCTGAAGCCTATAATCAGGAAGCAGAAGCCATTAAAAAAATGTTTAAAGCTCAGCCTGATTCTTTTGAGCAACTGCAAATGGGGTGGAAAAAAGATCGTGCAATTGAATTAATTGCTGAAAAAGCGGTTGTAAAGGAGACAGAGCAAGGGAACAATGAAGAAGAGCAAAAAAATATTGAATAAAATTGATTTTTAGCAGGAGTTATCGATACTTTTATCATATTAATAAAGTATGGGAGGTTGAAAGAATGAACTTAATTCCAATGGTAGTAGAGCAAACTAATCGCGGAGAACGAAGCTATGACATTTATTCTCGACTACTGAAAGAACATATAATTTTTTTGGGTAGCCCAATAGATAATAATGTTGCCAACACGATTATTGCTCAGCTTTTATTCTTGGAAAGTGAAAATCCTGACAAAGATATTCATCTTTACATAAATAGCCCGGGAGGTATTGTCAATTCTGGTTTGGCTATTTATGATACAATGCAACATATTAAGGCAGACGTATCAACTATTTGTGTAGGACTGGCTGCCAGTATGGCCTCAGTTTTGTTGGCCGGCGGGGCGCCAAACAAAAGATTCATTCTGCCAAATGCCGAGGTTATGATGCACCAGCCCCATGGCGGAGCTCAAGGTCAGGCTTCTGACATAGAGATCAGTGCTCGGCAGATTTTAAAGACCAGAGAGCGTATCAACAGAATTCTGGCTCACCATTCTGGTGTTGAATTGAGTAAAGTTGCTGCTGATGTCGACCGGGACTATTGGCTGACAGCTAAAGAGGCAGTGGCTTACGGTTTAGTAGACAAAATCATGGAAAAAAAACAGTAATAACTCAAAGGTAGGTGTACGATGTTCAAATTTGATGATAAAGGACTTGTAAAGTGTTCCTTCTGTGGCAAGACCCAAGATAAAGTCCGAAAAATTGTCGCCGGTCCCGGAGTTTATATTTGTGATGAGTGCATTGAGTTATGTATGGCTATCATTGAAGAAGAAGTCGAACAGAATCAAAATCTGGAGCTAAAGAATATTCCACGACCTACTGAAATTAAGAAGAGTCTGGATGAATATGTTATTGGCCAAAACAGAGCTAAAAAGACTTTGGCAGTAGCTGTATACAATCACTATAAACGAGTTAATTCAGTGTTAGAGAAAGATGATGTTGAATTAGGGAAAAGTAATATAGTTTTAATTGGTCCGACAGGGGTAGGTAAAACTTTTTTGGCTCAGACATTGGCCAAACTACTAAACGTACCTTTTGCGATAGCCGATGCTACATCGTTGACTGAAGCCGGTTATGTGGGTGAGGATGTCGAAAACATTCTGCTAAAGCTCATTCAATCAGCTGATTATGATGTAGAGAGAGCTGAGCGAGGCATCATTTATATCGATGAAATCGATAAGATTGCCCGAAAATCTGATAACCCATCGATAACCAGAGATGTATCTGGCGAAGGTGTACAGCAGGCCCTTTTAAAAATACTTGAGGGTACGGTAGCCAGTGTTCCACCGCAGGGTGGACGCAAACATCCTCATCAGGAGTTTATTCAAATAGATACGACGAATATTCTGTTCATATGCGGCGGAGCATTTGATGGCCTTGATGAAGTTATTAAGAAGCGCATTGGCAAAAAATCAATGGGTTTTGGGGCTGAAATTGAGAGTAAGGAAGAAAAGCAGATCGGAGAAATTTTAAAAGAGATTGTCCCGCAGGATTTGCTGCGCTACGGTTTGATTCCTGAGTTCGCAGGCCGGGTCCCGGTAATTGCCACTCTGGATGCCTTGGACGAGGATGCTCTGGTCAGAATTCTTCAAGAGCCCAAAAACGCCTTGACTAAGCAGTATCGTAAATTATTTATGTATGATGATGTCGAGCTGGAGTTTACAGAAGAAGCTTTGACGGCTATCGCCAGAAAAGCGATAAAACTGGAAACAGGTGCCAGAGGCCTCAGATCAGTATTGGAAAAACTGATGCTGGAGCTGATGTACGAGTTGCCAGCTAAATCTGATATCTCAAAATGTATTATAACTGAAGGCGTGATTAACAATGGTGAAGAACCAATAATAGTCAGGACTTCAAAAAAGGATAAAAAGAATCACAGCGCTTAAACCTAAAATCGACTCAGTTGAGTCGATTTTTTATATATTTTTCTTAATATCCCACTGCTCACTCGGAAATAATAGAATAGGGTTTTTAACTGGATTAAAGCATTCAAGCTTATGCTTATTGTTAATTCTCTTATTAATTGCGGGGGTGCAGGAATGTACAATTATGCAGGTGTTATCACAATACTGAATTTCATATTTGCAGCTATTATTGGTATTTACTTTTTGCGGTTGCTACTAACCCAAAACAACTCCAGTCAAGCTGTAGCGCGAGAATCACGCTCAGAGCTGGAAAAACTGGCTAAACTCCGTTCCTTGAAGCTGAGTGAGCCGCTGTCAGAGAAAACCCGTCCCCAAAGTTTCAATGAAATAATCGGTCAGGAAGATGCCATAAAGATGTTGAGGGCCGCCCTGTGCGGACCTAATCCGCAGCATATCCTGATTTATGGCCCACCAGGTGTCGGTAAAACTGCTGCTGCTCGTCTGGTTTTAGAGGAAGCCAAAATTAATCCAATCTCACCTTTTGGCTCTAAAGCAACCTTCATTGAGCTTGATGCAGCTACAGCCCGTTTTGATGAAAGAGGCATAGCTGACCCCTTAATTGGCTCGGTTCACGATCCGATTTATCAGGGAGCTGGCCCAATGGGGGTAGCCGGGATTCCTCAACCAAAACCGGGAGCTGTCAGCAAAGCCCATGGTGGTATTCTGTTTATTGATGAGATCGGGGAGCTGCATAATATTCAAATAAATAAGCTGCTAAAGGTACTTGAAGATAGAAAGGTTTTGTTAGAGAGCGCATACTATAATAAAGAAAACTCCAAAATACCGGAGCATATCCACAGTATTTTTCAAAAAGGCCTACCCGCCGATTTTCGGCTGGTTGGAGCGACAACAAGGTCACCGAATGAGATAGTGCCAGCGATTCGCTCCAGGTGCTTAGAGGTGTATTTCAAGCCTTTGACAGCCTCAGATATTATGACCATTGCTGAGAATGCCAGCAGGAGAATATCAATGGAAATTGATGAAACTGCGTTGACAACGATTGGCAAGTACGCTCAAAATGGCCGTGAAGCAGTAAATCTGGTACAGATATCAGCCGGGTTGGCTCTGGTTGAAAAGCGCAAAAATATACTTCCTTCCGATGTAGAATGGCTGGTGAACTGCAGTAAATTGCAACCCAGGCACTCTATTAAACTGGCCAACACCCCGCAAGTTGGCTTGGCTTACGGAATGGCAGTGGTTAACAATCATACCGGGGCGCTATTAGAGGTAGAGGCAGCGGTTAAGCATCAAAAAAACGGCAAGGGAAAAATCCGAATCAGCGGGATTGTCAGTGAAGAAGAATTTGGCGGCAATGGCCATAAAATCAGAAGGAGAAGTATGGCTCAAGATTCGGTGGAAAATGTATTGACCATGTTAGCCAAGGAGTTTAAAATTGAGATAGACAACTACGATATTCACATTAATTTTTCTGGAGGAGCCCCGGTTGACGGCCCGTCAGCAGGGATAACAATCTCTACAGCTTTGTACAGTGCCTTCACTGGTATAGCTGTGTCTAATAAAGTAGTTATGACCGGTGAGGTTTCGTTACGGGGCCAGATTAAGCCTGTGGGTGGAGTAATTGACAAGTTAAGAGCAGCGTCGCGTGATAAACAAGTTCAAATTGCGATTATACCCCAGGAGAATTGGCAAGATGCTTTTAGCGATTATCCGGGTGTTAGAGTGATACCTGTAAGTGATTTTAGTATGGCTCTTCCTTATGTTTTAACAGAATTTGCTGAGATTCACAAAGTGGCTACTGCAGGTCAATAATATATAAACATGATACTGATATAATTGTATTCAAGCTATTATTGGCTCAGCTTTCGTACTACATTATAATGAGTAGTAGATAACCAAACTCGAAAGCTGAAAATTGAGGTGACCCTGGAATATGCAATTGTCTGAAGTAGCAATATGAAGAAGGCTAAAACCTTGCATATTATTCATGCTTGCAAGGTTTTTCTTATTGTGATAGAGTTTTTCTATTGCCTTTTATAAATTTTGCGGAGGTGTTCTCAATGTCAAAAAGGATTATTCCCGTTATACCATTGAGAGGTGCTGCTGTCTTTCCAAATACAATGACTACCCTTGACGTAGGTCGTCGCTCTTCAATGATAGCAATTGAAAAGGCTGTCAATAATGACGATTTCGTCTGCCTGGTTCAACAGACTAATTCTTCAATCGAATACCCTCAGACCGATGATTTATACACGGTGGGTGTGTTGGCAGAGATACGCCAGATCTTGAAGATACCTGGAGGTTTTGCCCGGGTCTTGGTTGAAGGGATAGAGCGGGTAGAGATCTTAAACTTCAGTTCGTTTGAGCCCTATGTCTCAGCCCAGGTTGATGACTTTTTAACTACTAAAAAAGCAGATGATGATATTTCTGCCTTACTCAGAGCCGTTAACGAAGCTTTTATCAAATATATGTCGTTAAGCCATCATATCCAGTTAGAGAATATAACTGCATTATCTGAGATCAGTGATCCGGAACATTTAGCTGATTTAATCGGTGGTAATGTAACCTTTGACGCTGAAAAAAAACAGGTGCTGCTTTCAACCCATTCCCTGGAGGAAAGGTTGGAAAAACTCCTAACCTACTTACATGAAGAAATTGCTTTACTGCAGATTGAGAGAAAAATACAAAAAAAAGTTCAGGAAAAAATGGAAGAGACGCAGCGGGAGTATTTTTTACGGGAACAGCTGCGGACAATCCAGTCGGAACTGGGACTGAAAGAAAACGCCGGTTCTACAGCAGCGAAGTTTACCAATAAGCTCAGTGAACTGGAGCTGGGACAGGAAGTGGAAGAAAAGATACTGCATGAGATTGAACGGCTGAACAATGTTCCTCAGGGTTCACCTGAACGGGCCGTGATTGAAAACTACCTGGACTGGTCGCTGAATCTGCCCTGGAATACCATCGATGATGAAGAAGTAGATATTGCCAAAGCCGGGCAAATCTTAAACGAGGATCATTATGGTCTAACCAAGGTGAAAGAGCGTATCCTGGAGTACATTGCTGTCCTGAAACTGACCAGGAGTCTGAAAGGACCTATTCTCTGTCTAGTGGGGCCGCCTGGAGTCGGCAAAACATCGTTGGCACGTTCTATAGCTAAGGCTCTGGGGCGAAAGTTTATCAGCAGTTCTTTGGGCGGGGTGCGTGATGAAGCGGAAATCAGAGGACATCGACGAACCTATGTGGGGGCCATGCCCGGCAGAATTATTAAATCTTTGAAGCGGATTAAAACCCGCAATCCTTTATTTTTGTTTGATGAAATAGATAAAATGAGCAGCGACTACCGGGGCGACCCTGCTTCGGCCATGCTGGAGGTTTTAGATCCGGAGCAGAACTGGCAGTTTATTGATCATTACCTGGATATGCCTTTTGATTTGAGCAAGGTAATCTTTTTAACCACAGCCAACACAACCCATAATATCCCGCCAGCACTATTGGATAGAATGGAAACTATTATGCTGCCGGGATATACCGAAGAAGAGAAGGTTGAAATAGCCAGCAAGCATTTAGTACCCAAGCAGCTTAAAGCCCATGGTTTACGACCTACTCAATTTAAGATTAACAAGAAAGCTTTGAGAATTATCATCAACGAATACACCCGAGAGGCAGGCGTAAGGGAGCTGGAGCGGCGAATCGCCTCGCTCTGTCGCAAGGTAGCTCGTGAAATTGTCTCCAAGCAACGGATGAGAGTGGGCATCTCAGAGAAAAATGTCTATAAATATTTACAAAAGCCCCTATACAGAGTTAACCTGTTGGCTGACGGCAAGCAGGTAGGGATTGCTACTGCTCTGGCCTGGACAGAAGTTGGCGGCGAAACTATGCCGGTGGAGGCGGTTATCTCTAAGGGAGAAGGCAAACTGAAGCTTACCGGTCAGTTGGGAAGTGTGATGAAGGAGTCAGCCCAGGCCGCTCTGAGCTATTTAAACTCTCAAGCCCGAAAATACTCTATTGAGGAGGATGTGTTTTCATCAAGCGATATTCACATTCATGTTCCTCAGGGTGCTGTTCCTAAAGACGGGCCCTCAGCAGGTATAACTATTGCAGTGGCTTTACTATCGGCTTTAAACGGCAAACCGGTTAATGATAAGTTTGGATTCACCGGGGAGATAACTCTAAGCGGCAAGGTGCTGCCTGTTGGTGGTCTGAAAGAAAAACTGCTGGCTGCCAAAAGAGCAGGAGTAAAAACAGCTGTAATTCCCAAAGCCAATAAAAATGATCTGGCTGAAATCCCGGAATCTATTGAAAAATCGATGAAAATAATTTCAGTAGATAATATTGAACAGGTATTAAAGGTGGCTTTTAAAAGGTGAGAAAAATGAAAATTAAGCAGTCAGAATTTATTAAGTCTGCTCCCACTATCGAATATTGTCCTCGAACTGGATACCCCGAATTTGCATTTGCCGGGCGGTCAAATGTTGGCAAATCGTCGCTGATAAATTATTTGGTAAACAACAGAAAGCTGGCGCGAACCAGTTCCTCTCCTGGGAGAACCCAGATGTTTAACTATTATCTAATCAATGGGTCTTTTTATTTTGTCGATTTGCCTGGTTACGGTTATGCCAAAGTCAGCCAATCAGTCAGGAAAAAATGGCGAATAGAGATGGATAGATTTATGAGCCAGAGGGAGCAGCTAAAAGGTGTAGTGCAGGTTACAGATATTCGGCACACAGCAACAGAGCTGGATAAGGAGATGGCTGCCTATATTAAACAACTGAATCTGCCCTGGCTTTTAGTTGTGACCAAGGCCGACAAACTCAGCAAGTCCCAGCAAAAGCAGCAAGCTGCGAAAATTGCCCAAGATTTAGGGCTTGATAACAGTCAGAGATTGTTTATTATTTCCAGTGAAAAAAAGTTTGGTGGAGAATCCTTGCTAAATGAGTTGGCAAATTTGATGTAATAGGGTAGAATGATAATACTGTATACATTACACTATTCATAAAAAAGGCAGGAAGTGAAATAATGGGAAGAAAAATAAAAATCACTGATACTACGTTACGAGATGGGCATCAATCATTATGGGCAACCCGGATGCGTACCGAAGATATGTTGCCAATTCTGGACAAGATGGATGCAGTAGGCTTTTATTCGTTAGAGGTTTGGGGAGGAGCAACCTTCGATTCTTGTCTGCGTTATCTCAATGAGGATCCCTGGGAGCGCCTGGCATTGATTCGTGAAGGTGTTAAAAACACCAAACTGCAAATGCTTTTAAGAGGGCAAAACATTTTAGGGTACAAACATTATCCAGATGATATTTTAACTAGATTTATTGAAAAAGCTATCGAGCATGGTATTGATATAATTCGCATTTTTGATGCCTTAAACGATGTTCGTAACATGCAGAAAGCTATTGAAGTAACCAAAAGAGCGGGCGGCATTGCTGAGGGTACTGTCGTTTACACCATCAGCCCGGTTCATGACATTGCTCACTATATATCAACAGCTAAAGAACTGGTTGGTTTGGGTTGTGATCAAATCTGTTTGAAGGACATGGCCGGAATATTGAAGCCTTACCTGGCTAAAGAGCTGGTTACACAGATGAAAGCAGCTCTGGATGTGCCGATTCACATTCACACGCATATGACCAGCGGTATGGGTAATATGATGTACATGCAGGCTATTGAAGCCGGTGTTGACATTATTGATACCGCATCAGCGCCACTGGCCATGGGCACCTCGCAGCCGGCTACCGGCCCAATTGTAGCCACCCTGGAAGGTACTCCTTATGATCCCGGCTTTGATGCCAATCTACTGTCAGAGATAGCTGAATACTTTGAAGGAGTAAAAGTTAAATACCCGGAATCTAAACTGGTTGATAAGTCAGTTGACATCAATGTTTTGAAGTATCAGGTGCCGGGTGGAATGCTGTCTAATTTCAGAAAGCAGCTTGAAGGTCAGCTGGATAAACTGCCTGCGGTATTAGCGGAAGTGCCTCAAGTGAGGAAGGATTTAGGATATCCACCGTTGGTTACCCCTTCCAGCCAAATGGTTGGAGCACAGTCCGTGCTCAATGTTTTAAATGGTGAACGTTATAAAATGGTTACCAATGAGGTTAAAAACTACCTTAAAGGCTATTACGGTACACCTCCGGGGGCAATTGAAGAAGATTTCCGGCGCAGCATTATTGGGGATGCCGAGGTTATCACTGTACGTCCGGCGGAACTGCTGGAACCTGGTTTTGAAGAGGCCAAAAAAGCCATTGCTGACTATATGGAGAAAGAGGAAGATGTTTTATCCTATGCTGCTTTCCCACAGGTTGCTGAAAAATTTCTAAAGCAGCGTCAGACCAAAAAGTACAAGGTTAATTTTGAAACCTTAGAGCAGAATGAAAAAGAAGGCAATGACGGGGTTCATCCGATTTAGCATTTACAGCTACAAACTTTGAGATGAGGTTTGGCAAAAGTATTAGGAAAACAACAGATTACGAGTTATAATAATTAAGAAGCGTATTTAATACGCTTCTTTATTTATAAACAGTCTGCAAATTGTCAATAGGAGGAAAGCATATGTTGTGGGGAGTTGCGATATCTGTAGTTTTGTTAGGGGCCGTTTTAGTTTTTATGTTTAGTACAGCTACCAAATTAAAGGTCAGCAAAGCATATGTTAAACGCATAATTAGTAAACTGATGCCCGAAAAGTCCTTTGCCAATGATAGCATTGAAATTGAGCCATTATTGTTTAATGAGCTCCCTGGTGAAGAACAGATTGAGAGCAGGTTTTGTTACCATATTAAAGCAGTAGCTGATGATGGACAGGCCTATGAATTTGAGGCCCGTATCTTTGATCCGGCAGCAGAGTATGATGAAGTACTGTATAAAGAGCAGCAGAAAAGTGCCCGGCCTCAGGAAGAGTCGATGAATTCTTCAGGAACAGGCATGGGTACCACTACTCATGCCGCAGGAATCGAAACAGCACAGAGCATGCTCCGGGATCAGGCCAAAATGGAGAGAGAGGATCAGCTGATCCAGAAAAATATTAAGAAGTTTCGCATTGATCTGGAGATAGTCAAGAAACTCAATCAGTTCTCCTCACTTTTACCGAAAATCCATTTTTACGACCCCAAAAAGCATTTTGTGTTAAGCGAGTACGCTGGCTCTGTTAACCTTAAAGACTCGTTGGCTGATATTGACACAGCCGCAAAACAAGAGCTGATGACCGCAATAGTTACTGAGCTGGCTCATATCCACAATGCTTTTGACCAGGTCTCAGTTTTACTGCCGGCCCGCAAACCCATGACCGCAGAGGATTATCGTAAACTGCTCAGACAGGGACTTAAGCAATTGGTTAAGGCCAATCTGCTTACCGAACACCAGGTCAGTGAGCTTGTCAATGAATACTATCCGGTAGCTTCATGGCTGGGCGAGCATTTCAGCGGTAATATTCGCTTTCGAGGCTTGACTCCTTATGATATCCATGTAGTTGACAATAAGCCTTATATCAGAAACTGGGAGGGTATTGACACCAGTTCGACTATGACCAATTTACTGGAGTTGCTCAAGGATCCGATCACGGATATCAGTGAAGAGCAAGAGGCATTGCTGCTGGAAAGGTATAATCAGGTTAGATTTGATGCCAGCTTAGAGCAAACCGTCAAGCTCTATCATTTAACCAGCTGCCATTTGTTGACAATTCAGCTTTGTTACATGATGCTGTATATCAAGCGCCGAGCTGAAAAAGGAATAGAGGACGATATCTTGATCAA
>JANQLZ010000061.1 GCA_028280325.1 Bacillota bacterium | reverse complement strand
GGTTCTGCGCAAAAGGAGGCTATACGAGGTAGTATGCCGAGTGCGCAAAGAACCGTATAACGCAGAGAGCGGACTTTTTCAGCAGCCTCGGACGGTTCTGCTGGCTGGTAGAAAAGCATAAACACACTTAATCTATTTCTAAAATATGTAATAAACTCTGAATAGTTGCTGGTGTAAAAACATTTTTATACTGGCAACTTATAAATTTAATCTCTTGTTAATGAAATATAGATATTTTTAAGGTAAAATTAATAAAAGAGTTGTGCAAGCTGCAATATTAAACCTCTGGCAGCACAGGTCATCACTTGTAAATCTATTAGGTGAGATTAATGAAAAAAAACACCCACTATTTTGTTCTTTCCTTTGGCCTGTTCCTGGGCTGGCTTTTATCATTCCTGTATAACGGCCCTGCCCTGGAAATTATCTTTGCCAATGGAAACGTCAATATCAAATACTTGGCCATTGCTTATATCCTTACCCCATCCTTGCTATCGTTCTACCTGGGATTTTTTAATTTAAATGAAAATTACAGAGCATTGTTTATTAGATCTGCTATTATTGTTAATCTGGCAGGAACTTTGCTGGCTATCACTTTAAACATGTTATTCTGCTCTACAGCTGTCTATATTTTGGCGGGCATTATGGGTATTTTCAGCGTGTTGTATATTGCCGGATGGGGTTGTTATTTTGCCAGGTCTGTTAGTATCAAAGTGATGTACAAGTATATGGCCTATGCCATCTGTTTAGGTAATATTATTTTTCATACTAACGAAGTATTAAAAGCCCAGGGCTATCATGGTATGGTCATCGCTCTGTTGCTGGCTTCTCTGTTAGGCTCATATTTTGCTTCAAAAAAACTGATCAGCGAATATGGCATTCTCAAATCTCAGTACAGCTTTCAACTTCCCAAAGATCTGCTGGCCATGATGTGTTTCTTAATGTTCTTGTTAAATGTCGGGGGAGGGGTCGTGCAAACCTTAATCAGTCCTTTAGCAGAGAACAGCTACCGGTTGGTCCATGGGATCGATATTATGATCTACCTGGTCTTGGGTTTGGTAATATTTAAAACGAAAAAAAGCCTGCCGTCAGACATTTTGCTTATTATCTCAATTGTGATAATTGCCAGCGGTTATTTAACCTTGATTATGATAGCCGGCAATCCGCTTCCCGCCTATGCCTTATTGGTTGTAGGCTATGCTGCATTAGATATTTTTATTTGGACAATGGTTGCCAAACTGGGACACATATATGGCCAGCCCCTTAAGGTTTTCTTATTGATAATGGCTGCCAATTTACTGGCGGTGTTTATGGGCAACACCTTGGGAGCGATGTTAAATTCTACCCTTCAGGACCTCTACCTGACCATTGCCTTATCGGCTTTGAGTACTATTTTAGCCTTTGCTTTTGTGCCATTCATTAATAAATTTCTGCAGCAGGGAATGCTTCAGCTGGAACAGCATAGAGCACAGGAAGAGGCGCTAAAGGGGGTAGTAGCAGTGGCTAAAGCAACAGAGTTGCTGACGCCTAAGGAGTTGGATATATATAAATTCATGCTTTTGAACCTTAAAAATAAAGAGATCGCAGTTAAAGCAAAGATATCTGACAATACCTTAAAGGGGCATGCCCGAAGCATATACAAAAAGTTTGGGGTCAGCAATAAAAAAGAGCTGTTGGAAAGGGCTAACAAGGGGGGACTGTAGTGATCAGTGTTTACATTAAGCTAATTAAAAAGTACCTTTTTTTAATCCTTACCCTTGGACTGGCCTACGGTGCTACTATTGTGTTCACTTTTTGGGGGCCGATTTTGAATGCGACAGCCGGAAACAGTGCCCCTCTGCTGAGTATAATCGCAGTAACTGCTCATGTCCTAGGCTTTTACCTGAAACCTTTCAAGCTGGAACAGCACCGGGCTTATTTTGCTATATATTTGATAGTGTTAACCCCACTGTTACTCAGCTTTAACACAACAGGGCTGTACTTAAAAATACTTACAGTTGTTTTATATGCTTTTTTGATAGCCAGAATAGGATGCTTTTGGGCATATCGAGCAAATCGAGTTATTCCCAATCATATCCGTGGTAAGATTATTTCGGCTTCTCTGTTTATTTCTTTTGTAATTTTATATCTGGTGAATATGAGTATTCCCGCTTTACCTGGTCCAGTATGCTTAATATTGCCGTTGGTATTAAGCATACTGGCTGTTGTCTGTATCAAAAAAGCCTGCAGAAAGTATGATTATTACTATATTAAATCCAATGAAACAGGTAAGAAGGTTCCTTCATTTTTTCTGTTTGCCTTTTTAATCATAGTTTACATCGCCGGGGGATTTTCGTATGCTGGGATATACCCTTCATTTGTCCGTTATGCTCATATCGATCGTTTTTACAATGTTTTGTTTTACATCATATCTATCTTAATTGGTGGTATAATTCTGGACACCTATGGTCGAAAAATAACCTTTACTTTAGGGGTGGCTTGTTTGGGGATATCTTTTACCTTTTTCATCATGCCCCAGTCGATACTCACCTACTTAATTACCCAAACCTTTCTCCAGGCTGGCTGGGCATTTGTCAACTCCTTTGGGTGGAGTTTTTCCTGGGATATCGCTGAACAAACCAAAAGATCAGAGCTGTTTCCCCGCGGCATATCAGCAATGCTGTTGGGGGCTTCTCTGGGGGCAGTGCTGGCTCATGTCCTCAGCAGGTATCAGTTATCTCACTCCTCTGTCTACGGTTTAGTTACTTTTATTCCGCTGTTTTTAGCCATAGTTTTTCTAGTCTATTTTCCTGAAACCTTAAGGCTCAACAGAACCGATCCCATCAGTATTAAGCATTTAAGTCAGTTGAATGAACTAAATCTTTTAACCCCCAGGGAGCTGGAGGTTTGTGTTTATTTAGCCAACGGCTCGTCCACTAAACATATTTGCAGTTCCTTATACATCAGTGAAAATACTGTAAAAACTCATATTCGCAATATTTATAGCAAGCTGTCAATATCCTCACGCCATGAGCTCCGAGAATTTATCAACAGTTGTTTAACTAAGCTAATTTAGCTGAATGTTATTCTGACAACAAAAAATATACCACCCCTACTATACCACCCCTAAAAATCACACGATGAGTGTGATTTTTTTTTGTGATCATCTTTGTATTATAGAGTAGTAAACCTCGTGTAAAGGAGAAGGTGTTTAATGGAGGTATTATTTTATGTCGTAATAGTACTGTTAAGCATCATAATACTGGCAGGAGCAGGCTATCTGTTTCATTACTACCTGAGAAGTAAAAGCCAAAATCAAGATAACAGTTGATCTGAGATGCATGCAACTTAAATTTAGGTAAAGGAGTTAATCATGATAAAGTCCAGAATTATACTGAGAGTATTTTTTATTGTAGCACTGATTTTTATTCTAGCCTGGATTTCGGCCAGGGCTGAACAGCAGGGGGATTTCAGTTACAGTTTACAGGGGAATGAAGCCACCATCACCGGATACACCGGATTAGATCAGGTAGTAACACTACCCAGTGTCGTTGGAGACAGTGGTCAATACCCGGTTGTAGCTGTTGGCGACCATGCGTTCGCCGACCTTAATACCATAACCAGAGTGATAATACCCAACAGTGTTATCACCGTGGGCAGTAATGCCTGGCAAAATGGCCATCCTGATTTAGTAATTGAATGTGTCGACTGGAATGTATCGGTTATGGAATACGCTTTAGCCAACGGTATCGACTGCCAGGCTGATAACATTTTTATCTCCAAAACCGGTCAACTGAATGCCGTACCCGGTAAGAACTATGATGGAACTGCTGACCCTTTAACTATTCCGCAAGGGGTCATTAAGATAGGTGACAATGAGGTTTTTTCTCAGGGGAGCTTTACCCAGGTTGCTTTACCTACTACTTTAACCCAGATAGGATATAAAGCTTTCTATCAATCTGACTTAGAGTCGGTCAACCTTCCCGACAATGTCACCAGTGTTGCCAGCCAGGCCTTTGGCAGCTGCCCTTCGTTAACAAGTTTTAATATTCCGGCTGCAGTCTCCAGCTGGGGTAATGGAGTTTGGGGAGGAAGCCAGGCCTTGACCAATATCACAGTAGCTGGCGGCAACCCAAATCTTTCTGCAGCAAATGGTATGCTGTTTAACAAGAATCAAACCATATTATATGAGTATCCTGCGGTTACCGGTATATTTACTCCCCCTGCCGGAGTAACTGCAATTAGAGCAAATTGTTTTTATCAGAATCCGGGGATAACCGGGTTTGTATCTAATGAGGTCAGCACTATTGAAGACGAAGCCTTTCATAGCTGCTCCAATCTTGAATCAGTCTATCTATCACCTCAGCTGGGGTCGTTAGGCAGAAGTTTGTTTAATAGCTCCACCCTGACAGACCTGATTATTGCCAACGATTCAATAAATATTGATCCGACAGCGTTTGACGGAGCCGGTAATATCCAAAATGTCTGGTGCAATGCTGGCTCTAACGCCGCCAGCTATGATGATGATAAAGCCAGCCGGCCAATTGAAATCACCGATGCCCCAACTGACAGCCGATTAAAGATCGGAGAAACAGTAACGCTGGGGTGGACAGAAGCTGCCGACTTTACAGCTCTGAATACATATCAGCCATCGTCGGTGGCCTGGTCCTCTAGTGATGAGGCGGTTGCTACCGTTGAGGCCAGCACCGGTCTGGTAACGGCGGTGAGCACCGGAACCGTTCAAATATCTGCTGCCCGGGAAGACGGCTTAAAAGCGGTTGTTGGCCTGCAGATTGAAAATCCGGTTATTATTGCCGGCATAACTCCTGACACTGGATATTCAGACTCCGATTTTGTGACCAATGCTACGGAGTTTATGGTTGTCGGCGAAACCTTGCCGGGGGCTGTAGTTGAGCTCTATGCTGCAGGTAGTGCCAATAACCCGGCAATAGTTGCGACAGCAGATGAAAACGGCATTTTTGCCCTTAGTGTAGATGCCACAACTGATTTTGGCGGTATCGAGAATATGATTACCAGTTTTACGGCACAAACAACTATTGCTGAAACCGGCTATAGCTCTAATCCGATTGCCGTTACGGTGGATACTATAACTCCATCGTATCAGGTTTCACCTCAGTTCGGTGCCTCAGATGTGGAGCTATATACTACAGTAGTGTTAACATTTGATGAAGCGGTCAGATTGCATAATCCCAGCCAGGATCTGTCGACTGAATACTTAAATACTACAGGCCAGACCAGCGATCCCGATGATGATGTTTTTGATATTGATCTCTATCAGCCCGGGGGGTTTGGATATGTAAAAATTAAAGATATTGCAGCCAGCTACCTGGCGGATGATAACCGCATGACATTTAACATTACCCCAAAGAACGGTCCGTTTTTCCCCAGAGGTAATTACAACTCCAAATACAGATTCAATATTACCCAGGTGGAAGATGATGCCGGGAATATCAGAGGGGGTTTCACTGATTTTACTGTAACAGATGTAAACGATATAACACTTGTACAGGTGGAAGTGATAACCAGCCTGACTGGAATGGCCTCCGAAGTGACCAATAACGAAGTACACCTGGCATTTCCCGAGTTTGATCTGGCTCAGACTGAAATCATTGATGAACTGAAAACCTTAAAAGGCAATTACGATACCTATCAAAATACCTTAATCGCTGGTGGCGGAGACTATAGTCAATACGCCGGCGTAATATTGCGGGTTTGGGCTGATGCCGAATACCAAAATTTTTATCTCGGAGAATCCTTTTATGCCCGGGAGTGGAACCGTACTGGCAGTATTAGCGGTACTGTTGACGGAAAGTCGTATGTCGACATCTGTGTCCGGGTGGCCTATGATGACGGTGAGAGCTGGCAAAAAACCAGTGAATCGAGTGCGGCAGCAAACCGCAATGAATATACTATTGTCTTTGAAAAAAATAATGGAACCGTTGTTAGTACCGAAAGATTCGTTTTGACCATGGCGCATGATCTGGCGGCTCCTGCCGGTTACCAGGTTGCTTTTGACCAGCCTCATGTAAATCTGGATAATCAGGAGGCAGTCTCTTTCGCCTTATCTAATGCCGAGGAGAATACAACTATTCACTATACTATTAGAGACAATGATGATACTACCCCGGATGTAACTGGAGAGCAAGCAGTTGGCAGTTCGGAGATTACTGTTGATAATCTGGATTTAAGCTCTTTAGCCGATGGCTGGCTATATTTTGATATCTCGCTTAAGGATGCAGCAGGAAACATGGGGGGCTCGATTAAGCCCACTATTATGAAAGATACCAGTTCACCTACTGTAGTAATTTCTACCGAAGCAGGCAGCCCTGTTTTTACCAAAACAATTCCTGTAAACGTGGAATTCAGTGAATCAGTCAGTGGATTTGATATAGATGATATCACAGTCAGCAGTGGCTATGTCTCTTATCTTGATGGCTCTGATGAAAGCTATTACATTGAGGTTACTCCTGAAGAAGTTACTCATATTGCCCTGTTAACTGTGGATATCGCTGAGAATGTTTGTGTTGACAGTCGTGGTAATCCCAATCTTGCTGCCAGTCAATTGGCTATTAATTACATGACAAATGAGCAGCCTCGCGTTATTAAAGATATCGACGATATCCTCGATGCCCAGGTAGATGAAACCCTGACCTTTGATCTGGCAGAGCATTTTACAGACGATGATGGCGATGAGTTAGTTTACCAGGTTTGCAGCTCAGCAGAGTTTGAGGTCATGAGCAAGGGAGGCAGTTGTGAAGACATTATTGGCGAGCTCAATGGTACCATCTGGAGTTGCACCCTGGATGAAGACGATCTGAACATAACCTATACAGTTAAGTTTAGTGTCACCGACAATAAGTCAGAGCCGGCCATGATTACTTTCTCATTAAGAGCGCCGGGTACCATTGATTTTAACCTGAAGAAAACCAATGTAACAACATATAACGGCAGTGACGGTACCATCACAATCGAAGTTGTCGATGGAGAAAGTTTTTACCAGTACAGTAAAGACGGCGGCAAAACCTGGCAGTCAACCAATGTATTCACAGATTTACTGGCTGGCGAATATCAGATAAAGGTCAGAGATGAGTACAATACCTTTATAGAATCTGAAATACACAGTGTTACTATCACCCATCCGGATAAGCCGTCATCGTCCAGCGGTTCGAGTCCACAGCCCAAAGAGAAACATCAGGTAGAGCTGGCTTTGGAAAAAGCCTCAAAAAATGAACAGGGTATTATCTCAGCCAAGGTTGAACAGCGAGAACAGAACTATCAGGGCCACTACAGCCAGAATATCCCCAACTCTTACTTTAGCGGAGAGCAAAAAGTATTAGAGATAGCCACCCCGGTAGCTAATGTCAGTGTTCCCAGCAATATGTTTACTGAAAAAGTGTCAGGCCGCATCGATTTCACTGTTAAAGAGGTAGATAAACAGGAGTTGTCGCCCGAAGTCAGAGCACTGATTGGTGATAAGAAAATAATTGATGTTAATCTCCAAATAAACCGTAAACAGCAAAAATGGTCTAGTAAAGATGTTGAAATTGAGATTGCAATTCCATATACACCAACAGCAGCAGAGAGTGAAAATACCGACAGCATAATCGCTTATTATCTAAGCCCTGAAGAAGAGATAATTCCGATTACCCTCAGCGAGTACGATTTGGAGCGTGGAGCGGTAGTGTTTAAAACCAGTCACTTCAGCAAATACGGGATTATGGTAATTGATAAAATGTTTACAGATATCGCCAACTATCAGTGGGCCCATAAAGCAATCACATCTATGACTGCCAGGGGAGTCATTAAGGGTAGTTCTCCAAACACCTTCTCCCCAGAGGCCACTGCGACCCGAGCTGATATGGTAATATTCGTCAACAGATTCTTTGGCATAACCGGTGAAGCTGGGGAGAGCTTTAATGATGTAGTAGCAGGAAAGTACTACTACAATGAAATAGCTGCCGCCCAGCAAGCAGGAATTTTAGTGGGAATAGCTGCTGAAGCCTTTCAACCCGAGGAACCAATTAGCCGACAGGATATGATGGTATTAATCAAGAATGCCTTGGATTATGCCGGTATGACCGGAAAACTAACCATGGTAAGCGGCAAAACCCTGAGTGACTTCGATGACAGTTACTTGGTAGCTGACTATGCCCGGGAGGAGGTTGACTACTTAATCCACAGAACAATAGTGGGTGGGTATAACAACAGAATCAGCCCGAAGCAGCATACCACCAGGGCCGATGTCATTGCCATACTTTATAAATTATTGCTGGCATTACAAAGCTGATAGACTGAGCAATCTTTAGATTTTGAAAAACTGCCAGGCTAGCGTGCAGGGCACAAAAAATACTAAGTTGGGCTATACAAATAGCATGCTCAACTTAGTATTATTTTTTTTAAACTCAAAGTCTCTTAGTATAAAATTAATAAACCAGATTGCATTCCTTTAACAGATATATCTTAAATATTTTACGGAAGTACTTTAACGTTTTCTCCACTGCATCCTGAACCGAGCCCTGAAATTTGCTGGAAAGAATCTCTGCCAGGATACCCTGATAGATAAACAAGGTGATTTCATTGATTTCATTGATATCCTCTGCCCGAAAGAAATTCTCTTTGACACACCTCTGCAGTAAGATAAGTGCCCTGAAATAAATATCATCCTGAGTCAGCATTTCTCTTATATCAGGGGGCAGGGAGTTCAGCAGTTCCGGGTAAATATCATAAAATTGGCGAGTATTATTGGGAAAAGGCTTAGCTACATTTTTGCCAAAGATGTAGGAGTAGATTTTAGGTGAAGCGTAAGAGTGATAGCAAAAACACTCCCATATTTTTAAAACCATACACAGAGAGTTGGGACATTCTTTTAAATAGTTGTGCAGGTCATCTGTATAAGCTTTCATAAATTTTAATGAAGCCATCGAAATCAAGTGGTCGAGATTCTCAAAATAGTTGTAAAGGGTAGCACTGTTATAGCCAGCCAAATCGGCTACTTTACGTACCGTAATAGCTTCAACCCCATCTTTTTCAATTATCTCACTGGCAGCATCTATAAAATATCGAAGCATGCGATTTTTCTTTAGTAATTTATGATTCATTGTTACCTCACCATCTGCATCTTAATGATATTTTATACTAACATATATATTTTTTTGATGCAAAGACTAGTTAAGGGCTAATGTCCGACAGTAAGTCTGTTGGTTTGTTGGAAGGGCGATTGGTTGTGTCCTTACTGGCAGCTAAAATAAATTGTCAATTAGTTAAATTACTATTGCCAAATTAAATTAATTTATAATATAATCATGGTAATAAATTAAACATGTTTATAAAAACGTATATGTTTAAATTGCTGAAAAGCGAAAGGAGGAGCACAATGAAATTAGAAATTGGCAATTTCCCAGTAAAAGATATTGTCTTTGGCGCTAAAACTTGCTATTCCGACGGATTGCTGACCATCAATAAACAGGAAGCTTTAGCAGTGGTAAAAGAAGACGAACATATTACTGAAGCTGATTTAGAGATTGTGATGCCGGGCGATCAGGTTCGTTTGGTCCCGGTCAAAGAGGCCATTGAGCCCCGAGTAAAACTGGATGGGTCACCCTTATTCCCCGGAGCAGCGGGGGATTTAGTTCGGGCCGGCTCCGGCCGTACTCATGCTTTAAAAGGCTGTAGCGTGTTGGTAGTAGGCAAACATTGGGGCGGCTTTCAGGACGGCCTGATCGATATGGCTGGTGAGGGAGCAAAATACACCTATTACTCTCAGCTGAAAAATATTGTACTGGTCGCCGATACCGATGAAGAATTTGAGCAGCAGGAACAGCAGAAGAAAAACCATGCTTTGCGGTGGGCAGGTATGCGGCTGGCAGAATATTTAGGCCGCTGCGTTAAAGATTTAGAACCAGAACAGGTCGAAATCTATCAACTGCCAGGCATTACCCGGCGTGATAAAGCCCTGAAGAATCTGCCTCAGGTAGTGTTAGTATTGCAGGCGCAGTCGCAAATGGAAGAGCCCGGCTATAATGATCTGTTTTACGGCTGGGACTGTAATCATCTGCTGCCGACCCTGGTTCATCCCAATGAGATTTTAGACGGAGCAATTATTTCCGGTTCGTTTATGCCCTGCTCATCAAAATGGTCTACCTATGATTTTCAAAACTTCCCAACCATTAAAAGATTATATCAGGAGCACGGTAAAAGCCTCAATTTTCTGGGGGTTATCTTGTCCAATCTTAATGTAGCCCTGGAACAGAAGCAAAGGTCGGCACTGGTAACTGCCGCTTTGGCTCAAACATTGGGTGCTGACGGGGCGATTGTGGCCGAGGAAGGCTATGGTAATCCCGATGCCGATTTCATCGCCTGCATCGTGGCCCTGGAAGATGCCGGCATCATGACTGTAGGTTTAACCAATGAATGCACCGGCAGAGACGGCGCTTCTCAGCCGCTGGTCACCTTAGACCCAAAAGCTGACGCCATTGTGTCCTGCGGGAATGTTTCAGAGTTAATCGAACTGCCACCGATGGAACGGGTTATTGGAGAACTACAGTCCCTGGCTCGAGATGGCTTATCCGGCGGCTGGGCCGATGACGAAATCCTCGGACCTTCAGTACGTAAAGACGGCTCGATTATTATGGAAAACAATGCTATGTTCTGCGGTGATCAGGTTGTTGGCTGGTCGCCAAAAACGGTTAAAGAATATTAGGAGGTGAAATTGTGAAAAAAGCTATAGTTTATTTGAACCAGTTTTTTGGTCAAATTGGGGGAGAAGATAAAGCTGATTTCGCCCCGGTTCTAAAAGAAGGCTTGGTGGGCCCTGCCCAGGAGTTTAACCGCCGGCTCGAAGCTGAGGTTACCCACACAGTTATCTGCGGTGACAATTACATGGGCTCTCGTGAAGAAGAGGCTGTTCAGCAAATTTTGGACGCCCTCGCTGATAAAGAGTTTGACATCTTCTTGGCTGGCCCGGCATTTCAGGCCGGACGGTATGGTAATGCCTGCGGCGTAATCTGCAAGGCTGTTAAACAGAGATTTAAGGTGCCGGTCCTGACCTCGATGCACGTTGAAAATCCCGGGGTGGAGATGTTCAGCAAGGATATAGTCATTTTTAAAGGTGGCCGAAGCGCGGCAGCCATGCGCAAAAATATTAAAGCAATGGCCACTTACGCCAATAAACTGCTCAGTGGTCAGGAATTATTCGACGCTCAAACCGAGGGGTATTTTGGTCGGGGCATCCGCCATCAGGTCTGGCGGCCAGATCAGAAGCCTGCTGCAGATCGAGCAGTGGAGATGCTGTTGAAGAAGCTTAAAGGTGAAGCCTTTGTCTCTGAACTGCCCATACCGGAATTGGAAAAAGTCGCAATAGCCCCTCCGGTAACAGACTTAAGCCAGGCCACTATTGCCTTTGCGACCTCTGGCGGTATTGTTCCCAAAGAAAATCCGGACAGAATTCAATCTGCGTCAGCCACCCGATGGGGACGTTACAGCATTAAGGGGCTGGAGCGCTTAGCGGGCGGCGAATACAAGACTATTCATGCCGGATATGATCCTACGGCTGTCGATGCTGATCCCAATGTTTGTGTGCCAGTCGACGCCTTAAGGGCTTACGAGCGAGAAGGAAAAATTGGCAAACTGCATGAGTATTTTTATTCTACAGTCGGTACTGGAACAACCCAGGCTGAAGCAGCCCGAATGGGTCAGGAAATGATAGAATATTTTCAAAACGAAGGGGTAGATGCAGTTGTACTGCTGTCTACCTGAGGTACCTGTACCCGTTGCGGAGCAACGATAGTTAAAGAGATCGAAAAAGCAGGTATTCCGGTAGTGCAAATGGCCAATCTAATTCCAGTAGCAACAACTGTAGGCGCTAATAAAATTGTGCCGACAATCTCTATTCCCTATCCCTTAGGCGATCCTGCCACCAGTCCTCAAGAACAATGGAAACTGCGTTACCACCGGGTTGGGGTAGCTCTGGACGCTTTGACTGCAGACATTCAGGAGCAGACTGTATTTAAAGTTAAATATTAGATAGTAGGAAAAAGGGCAACGGCTGGCCAGTTTATGCCCTTTTTCCGCATTAAGGAGGTCAAGATCATTATCAAAAAATCAAAAGTTGTCTTTTATATCTCAATCATTTTTACGTTAGCGATTGTGGCCTGGGGACTGTTATTTCCAGGTAGTTTCGAGGGTTCAGCAAATTCAGCATTTAGTTTTATCAATACCAATTTTGGCTGGTTCTATATTATTACCATGTTTTCTTTTGTTGTTTTTGCAATTTGGATCGCCTTTAGCAGATACGGCAAAATAAAACTGGGTCCCGATGACAGTAAACCGGCCTATAGCCTGATATCCTGGTTTGCAATGCTATTCTCAGCCGGAATGGGCATTGGCTTGGTGTTTTGGGGGGTAGCAGAGCCTTTAAACCATTTTGTCAGCCCGTTGGGAGCCATAGGAGGTACAGCAGCAGCAGCTGATTTTGCCATTAAAAAGTCGTTTTTCCACTGGGGCCTGCATCCCTGGGCCAACTACTGTGTACTGGCGCTGGCCCTGGCTTATATGCAGTTCAGAAAAGGCAAGCCCGGTCTGATCAGCAGTATTTTCATACCTCTCTTAGGGGAAGAAAGGGTGAAGGGCCCCATCGGCAAGCTGATCGATATTTTAGCTATCTTTGCTACTATTGCCGGGGTAGCTACCTCTTTAGGATTGGGAACCTTACAGATCAACAGCGGTCTTAAAATGTTGTTTGGTGTTCCCGAAACCGATGTAGTCAGGATAGCTATTGTAGCCATTGTTACTGTTTTATTTATGATTTCGGCTGTTACTGGCCTCGATAAAGGTATTAAGTTCTTATCTAATCTCAATATTTCAATCGCCACTATTTTAATAGTAGCCACCCTGATTATTGGCCCGACGGTGCTAATTATCAATACCTTTACCGATGGTATCGGGGCCTACCTTGGTAATTTCCTTCGGGACAGTTTTCAGCTCAGCCCGTTTGGTGACAACAGTTGGTACGGCGGGTGGACGGTATTTTTCTGGGCCTGGTGGATTGCCTGGGCACCGTTTGTCGGCACCTTTATAGCCCGTATTTCAAGAGGCAGAACCATCAAGGAGTTTGTCGGCGGTGTTTTGCTGGCTCCTACCCTGGCTTCATTTATCTGGTTTGCCGTATTCGGCGCTACCGGTATCAATCAGGGGCTGGGCGTAGCTACCGAGGCTATTAAATCAACCTCTACCGCGTTCTTCGTGGTTATGCAGCAGTATCCGCTGGGCTCGATTATCTCCTTTATTGCTGTAATATTGCTGGGTACTTTTTTCATCACCTCTGCCGATTCAGCTACCTTTGTTTTAGGCATGCTTTCTTCGAACGGGACACTTAACCCCAGTACCAAGCGCAAAATTATTTGGGGAATACTGCAGTCGGCTTTGGCTTTAGCGCTAATGCTGGGCAGTATGAACGGCCTGAAAATGCTGCAAACTGCTTCACTGGTCGCTGCGTTTCCCTTTGCCTTTATTATGATATTTTCGATGGTTTCGCTGGTTAAGATCCTGAGAACCGAAAAATCACCACAAAACCCAAAACCGCACGGGATTGACGATATCCCCCCGGCAGCGGCTGTCAGTAAATAATAAATAAAAACGGGCTCGCTCAAAATAGTAGCAAAAACTATTTTAGGCGAGCCTTTTTAATTTGTTAAATAGTTCTACACCATTAACCCCTGCCAACTATTTTCATTTCTTTTGAGTTCCTGTAATTTTTGACGTAAAAAATCTCCATAATAATTCACTCTGATCCTTAGAGTTTGGTTACTGTCTTTAATTCTCGGAGTTTTATAATATAATAGGGGTGGACACTAATTAAGGAGAGTTGTTTGTGGAAAACTTATATTCCATCGGCCAAATGGCAAAAATGTTTCAGCTGCCGATTAAAACGCTGCGCTATTACGATGAGATCGACCTGTTTAACCCTCAATATTTAAATGAGAAAACCGGGTACAGGTATTATACAGCCGATCAGTTTGAACACATCAGCACCATTATTTTTCTAAAAATTTTGGGCATGCCGTTAAAAAAGATTAAAAATCATCTGGAAAATCCCGATATCGACGACTTTTTAGCTCTGCTCAAAGAGCAGAAACAGCAGACTGAACGTAAAATAATTGAGCTGGAAGAGATTAAAAAAAAGTTTCAAATCCGGATCGGCGCAATTGAAGAAGCCAAAAATATTAAGCAGTTTAATGAGGTTATCATCAGAACTCTTCCCAAACGAAGAATTGTATTGTTAAAAGAGCCCTTCTTTTTAAATAGCCGGATTGAGCTGCTGCTAAAAAAGCTGGAGGCCAAAATTAATCTGACCCTGCCGGTCATTATCGGCAATGTGGTGCTGCGCATGGCTAAGGAAAAGATTGAACAGCAATGCTTTGATGAGTATAATGCGGTAGGCATGATCCTGGAAACGATTAAAATTAAGCCGTCACTGGTTGAGGTAATCGACAGCGGCACCTTTGCCTGTATTTGGTTTAAGGGCTCTCATCAACAGGCCCATATCTATTATCAGCGGCTGCTGAATTATATCAGCAGGCATAACTACCGAATCATCGGTGATTCAATTGAACGAACTATCAGCAATGAGTTTATTACCAAGGATCGCAAATATCACATCACCGAAATTGAAATACCTATAGATACCCGGTATCATCAATAGAGTGTATTTTCAGGAATGAGCCAAGCCCATTTCGCGAAAATACATTTTTTTAGCAGTCATAAAACCATAAAGGCAGAAAATCACCTGTATTTGGACCGAAAAAATAGTATTTTGTGGGAGATATTTTGTCTGAACTATTGACTCTCCAGTAACTAGATAGTTTAGAATTATAGTAACGGTATTAATTCTAGTTATAATTGCGGTTGCCTCAGCTGCATAACTTTTTGTGGTAATTGGAGCAGCCCCTTTCAAAAATAATCAGCCTGTTCAGGTAAACTACATTAAACTATTGTTAAACCAATATTTTGACGAGAAAAGGGTTAAAGGCTAAAGGAAAAGTAAAGGGCGCCAGCAGTAAAAAGCACCATGCTATCCAACTTACTTTAACGATTGCGTGAACTATTGCATGAACTATTGCTATACTATTGCCTGAACCATTGTTCAATGGGTAAATGGCCAAAAGGTTAAAGGAAACAGCAACAGGCGCCAGCAGACTAAAGTACCATGCAATCCAATTGTTCAAGCTATTGCTCAAGCTATTGCTCAAGCCATTGTAAAAACTGCCAACCTATTGCAATACAACTGCTTAAACAATTGTGTAGTTACATAAAAAGGAGATGATGTAGTGATAAGATCCTTTGCTGAATTGGAGCGTTCTTTAAAAACCAGAAAATTATCTGCCAGAATTGCGGTAGTTTGTGCCCATGAAGAGCACACTCTCGAAGCAGTTTTTCAGGCCGTGAAGGAGGGTTTCGTATTACCAATTTTAATTGGCGATGCCCCAAAAATTGCTGAATTGCTGCAGAAACACCAACTGGCTGGTGAAAATGTAGAGATCATTGCCGAAACCGATGAAACAAAGGCAGCGGAAAAGTCTGTGCAGTTGGTTAACGACGGAGCAGCACAGCTGATCATGAAAGGCCTTATTCAAACCACAAACCTGTTAAAAGCAGTGGTCAATAAAGAAAACGGCTTGGGACTGGGCGGGGTTATGTCTCATATTGCTGTCAATGAGGTGCCAAACTATCACAAACTGTTGTTGACAACAGATGGTGGTATGGTGATGTATCCCAACCTGGAGCAGAAGAAAGCGATTATTGAAAACGCCGTTCAAATCCTGCACAAACTGGGCTATCAGCAGCCCAAGGTAGGGGTTTTGGCAGCAGTAGAAAAAGTTAATCCCAAAATGCCTGAAACGGTTGATGCCCAGCAACTGAGCGAAATGAACAAAGCCGGCCTGATCAGGAACTGCCTGGTTGAGGGGCCGATATCCTATGATCTGTGCCTGAGCAAAGAATCAGCAGCAATAAAGAATTACCAGAGCCCGATTACCGGCGAGGTCGATATTTTAGCAGTTCCGGACATTGCCGTAGGCAATATTTTGGGCAAGTCTTTAATCTATTCAGCCCAGGCCAAAATGGCCGGAATTATTGCCGGCGCCAAAGTTCCAATAATACTAACCTCACGAGGAGCCTCAGTTGAAGAAAAATACCTGTCTATCGTTTTAGCTGCAGCCGTAACTAGACAATAGGGGGGCGATTGTTTGGCGATTGGCTGGGACTTGTAATACAATTCACCCAGAACGATCGCTAAGTTCAACCATTTTAAACTACATTAAACTATTGTTAAACCAGTTTTTTGATAAGAAAAAGATTATAGGGCAAAGGAAAAGTAAGGGGCGCTAGCA
>JANQLZ010000144.1 GCA_028280325.1 Bacillota bacterium | reverse complement strand
CTATGGGCCGTTTCACGCCCATAGCGTGATCAAGAAACACGCCCTCGAAGGGGTTTCTGCCCTGCGCCAGGGACAAAGCCTGTAAAATGACTTGATGGCGCGGCTGGCAGGCGACCCGGAGCTGGGTCATGCCTTTTTTTTATCTCTAAATACTGCCTGAGCATTGGCGTATATCTTGACATTGTACTCCTCCAATTAACAGTTAAATGGTTTCACCCCAAAGGACAAAACTTGTCGTTCTATATATTTTTAAATCAACCAAATCGCCTGCCTGGTATTGACCGGCAAAATGAACAAGCTTGTTTGTTTTAGTCCTCCCACTCAAAATGCTGGGGTCTTTTTTGCTGGGGCCGTCAACCATCACCTCAAAAGTCTGGCCTAGACAGGCTTGATTACTGGCTAACATATACTGCTGGACCAGTTCAATTAACCGATGCAGCCGCTGCTTTTTTATCATCTGGGGAACCTGATCCGAATAGCCCGCTGCTGGGGTGCCTTTCCGTTTGGAATAGGCAAAGGTAAAGGCGGCATCGAACTTCACAGTGTTAACTACCTCGATAGTGTCTGCAAAATCTGCCTCGCTCTCTCCTGGAAAACCGACAATAATATCCGTTGTAATCGTACAGTTGGCAATCCCATCCCTAATTTTTTGGGCCAGCTGCAGATACCCTTCCTTACTGTATTTGCGGTTCATTCGCCGCAAAACAGCACTGCTGCCCGACTGCAGCGGCAGATGGATATGATTGCAGATATTATCATGCTTGTTTATTAAATCAATTAATCTGTCACTGATATCTTTAGGATGCGGTGTCATAAATCGAATCCTGCTCAGCCCTTTGAGCATGGCCAGCTCTTTCAGTAGATCTGCAAATGAAAAATCCCGGTTAAGATCCAAGCCATAAGAGTTGACATTCTGGCCCAGTAAGGTTACCTCTTGATAACCGCTCTGGACCAAATTGATTACTTCATTGATTATATCATTGGGGTTTCTGCTACGCTCTCTCCCCCTAACATGCGGTACTATACAGTAGGTGCAGAAGTTATTACAGCCAAAAGTTATATTGACATAAGCCTTGTGCCGGTCAATCCTGGATTTTGGCAGGTCTTCAGTAATCCTGCCAGCGATATCATGGATCTCAAAGACCTGCTCTCTGTCGGCAAATACTCGATCCAGCATGGTCTCGAATTCAGGCAAATTGTGTGTGCCAAAGATTAAGTCCAGTCGGGGGAACTTCTGTCGGAGTTTGTTGGCCACCTCCAGTTGCTGCGGCATACAGCCACCAATACCGATGACCAGTGCTGGATTGATATTTTTAAGTTGCATTAGCTCTCCCAGCTTGCCATATATTCTCTGCTCGGCATGCTCCCTCACGGCACAGGTGATCAACAGAATAAGATCGGCCTGATATATTGAATCAGTAGTTTTAAAACCCCTGTTACTTAAAATTCCGGCAATAGTTTCGCTATCAGCCTGATTCATTTGGCAGCCATAGGTTATAATGTGATAGTTTTTATCGTGCAAGTTGATTGTCCTCCCGATCTGCTACTTTTCCCAACGATAGCTGTAATTCTTCATAATATCAAGGGTCTTGTCTAGGGGCAGAGCCTCGACAGATCGACCTGCTCTCCCAATTGTGTCTTCAGCCATGAACAGGGCATTGATGATAGCCTCTTCCACGGCCTCGACCGTAGCCGCAAAAAAGCTCGACATTGTCGCTCCGTCCCCAATCATAGTATTAGCTAAAACCTCACCTTTCAAATCAGCATCAGAGGTTCTGGTTGTAGAAAAGGCTATGATAAAGTCACCACTGCCGTGAGTGGCAATAGAACCTGTTCTGGCCAGACCCATCGCTCCGCGACGAGCCAGGCGTTTTAACTGCCTGCTGTCAAAAGGAGCATCGGTAGCTACTACAATAACAATCGATCCGCTGCCGTCGAATTCCTGATCATCCCTGTCAATTATTTTACCCACCGGGATTCCATCAATAACTAAATGCTCTCTTTTCCCAAAATTGGCCTGAACCAGGGCTCCAACATGATAGGTTTTACCGGCTGTTTTCAGCACTCTGGAAGAAGTGCCTATTCCCCCTTTGTATCCGAAAGCTATCATCCCGGTACCACCTCCGACACAGCCTTCCCGGACCGGGCCGGAGCTGGCTGTTGCTAAGGCTTGAAGGACATGCTGCTCGGCCACATAGCGCTGCTCTATTTCATTTAGTTTTCCGTCATTGCACTCCGCTATCAACGGATTGACTGATGTTAATCCTTCATTATGGGTCAGCATGTAGCCAATAAGTGCATCAGCGACCTTGCCAATATTCAAAGTATTTGTTAACATGATTGGGGTCTCAATAACCCCCAGTTCTTCGACTTGAGCCAAGCCCATGGCTTTGCCGTATCCATTTTGGACATGGATAGCGGCCGCACATTTATGTTTATAAACATTCTTGTTATGTGGTATTATGGCGGTAACACCAGTTCTGGCACAGCCATTATCGTCATTATTTATGGTGGCATGTCCAACTTGCAGACCTGGAACATCAGTTATCGCATTGTATTGGCCGGGGGGTATGACACCCAGTCCAATTCCATAGTCTCTGGCTCTACGTCTGTTATTCATTATTATTCCTCCACTTTTTATTTAAAGGATGTGATCATATTGTTGTTAAGAAAAATAGCAAATTTTTTGGGTATCCTGGTCGGTAGTTTAATAACGGCTATCGGAGTCAGTGCCCTGTTAATTCCCAATAAAATTGCCTCAGGCGGTGTCAGCGGTATAGCAACTTTATTATATCATCTTTTTCAGTGGTCTCCCGGAATTATTTTGCTAAGTATTAATATCCCCTTACTTATTTTAAGTGGATTGTTAATTAATTGGAAATTTGCCTGGAGGTCTGTCGTCGGCGGAATGGCTACCTCTGGTTTTGTATTTTACCTGGAAGGGATGCCGGCCTTAACCACAGATCCGTTGTTGGCCACACTTTACGGCGGCATTATCACCGGAATAGGGATCGGTATAGTATTCAGATCCCGCGGTTCTACAGGTGGCACAGATCTGTTAGCCCGCATTCTCACCAAATACACCCCACTGACAATTGGCCAGGCCTTGCTGCTGATTGACTTACTGGTCGTGGGAGCTGCCGGCATTGTCTTTAACCCTGAATTCGCGATGTATGCGCTGATTAGCCTGTTTTTGACTGCCAAGGTCATTGATATCGTGCAGGAAGGAATCTCCTACACCAAGCAGGTAACTATTATCAGCGATAATATTGACGATATAACCGCCGAAATTTTTAATAAACTGGGCCGCGGGGTCACCCAACTCTACACCAAAGGCGGCTATACCGGGTCAGATAGATTGTCTGCCTTTGTCATTGTCAGGAGAAACGAGCTTTCAATATTGAAGGCTCTCATCAAACGTATTGACAGCAAAGCGTTTGTCATTGTTGCTGATGTTCACCAGGTATTGGGAGAAGGATTCCAGAAGATCCAGGAGGAAGAAAGTGATTAGTGTGACAGCCGTTAATTTTAACAGAGCCTTCTGACTGGACTCGAGTACAAATAAAAAAGGAGAACTTACCGTTCTCCTCTCTCCCTATTAAATTATTGTTACCTCATCACCATTTCTAAGCATGGCGGCGTTGGCTTCATCGACATCGATATGCATCTCCAGGGCATAGCTGTCTTTTACTCTCACTAACACATTATTGAATATCAGATTGCGGATATTGTCAACTGTTTTAACACTGACAATATCATTGTCCTGCAAACCAAAGGCCTGGGCCTCATCCGGATGCATATGAATATGTCGCTTGGCGATAATAACTCCATTCTCTAACTCGAGTGAGCCATATGGCCCTTTAACGGTTATTCCGGGTGTGCCTTCCAGATCTCCTGAGCTTCTTACTTCAGGTTTAATGCCCAGAACATAGCTGTCTGTTAAAGAGATCTCAATCTGGGTTTTGGCTCGAACCGGGCCTAAAATTCTAACATTTGGAAAGCATCCTTTCGGCCCACAGATCTCAACACATTCTTCACAGGCGTATTGGCCAGGCTGTTTCAAATCTTTTTTAACGGTCAACTGATAACCAGGACCAAACAGCGTCTCTAAATCACTCTGACTGACATGCAAATGACGATTAGATACTCCAATTATTATTTTGTTCACTCAATTTCTCCTTAAACTGTTATCCCAGGATAGATAGCATAATACCTGCAGCCACGGCAGAACCAATTACACCAGCAACATTTGGCCCCATAGCGTGCATCAGCAGGAAGTTTTGCGGATTCTCGTCTTGACCAACTTTTTGAGAAACACGAGCCGCCATGGGTACAGCTGAAACCCCAGCTGAACCGATTAAAGGATTAACCTGGCCATTGGTCAGTTTGCACATTAACCTGCCAAGCAGTACCCCCCCAGCGGTACCAATTGAGAATGCCACTAAGCCCAAGATGATTATCTGAATTGTCTGCCATTGCAGGAAAACCTCTGCACTGGCCGTGGCACCAACAGTTAAGCCCAAGAAAATAATTATAATATTGTTTAGCTGATTTGAAGCAGTATCAACTAATCTCCCAACAACCCCGCTCTCGCGCATTAGATTACCAAACATCAGCATCCCCAGCAACGGGACCGCTTTCGGCAATAACAGGCCGCAGAGGGTGGTGACGATAATTGGAAACAGCACCTTTTCAGTTTTTGAAACAAAACGCAATTGCTTCATAACTATTTGTCGCTCTTTTTTGGTAGTCAGAGCCTTCATAATTGGCGGCTGGATTATAGGTACCAAAGCCATATACGAGTAAGCTGCTACCGCCAACGGGCCTAAATATTCGGGAGCCAGACGTGATGCCAGAAAGATAACAGTCGGGCCATCAGCCCCTCCGATTATACCAATAGCGCCGGCAATTTCCGGAGCAAAGCCGAGCAGTAAGGCCCCGATAAAAGTAGCAAAAATACCTATCTGAGCTGCTGCTCCCAATAAAAAGGTCTTGGGGTTGGCAATTAAAGGACCAAAGTCGGTCATTGCCCCTACTCCCATAAATATTAAAGGCGGGTAAATTCCAAGTTTTACGCCTTGATATAGATAGTAAAGCAGGCCACCCATTTCATTACTATTTGCCTCTAAAAATATATCGGTTAACGGCAGGTTGGTTAACAGCATACCAAAACCGATCGGCAAGAGTAACAAAGGCTCAAATTTTTTTACTATAGCCAAAGCTATCAATCCACCTGCGATAATTATCATTATCGTCTGCTGAACTGATATATTGGCAAATCCTGTTTCAGCTAAGAAATTTATAAATGTTTCGCTTAGCAACGGTATCCCCCCAATGGTGTCATCTATTTAATTGTAACCATGATGTCACCAGCATTGACATTACTGCCTTTTTTAACAGCAATACTCTCGATAATGCCATCTTGCGGTGCCATTACTTCATTCTCCATTTTCATTGCTTCTAATACCAGAATTACATCATTCTTGCTTACGTTTTGCCCTTCTGAAACTCTAACATCAAGAATAACGCCGGGCATCGGTGCGGCAATCGTCGTCGCCCCGGCACTAGCTGCGGGAGCTGTTTTTTTCGGCTGCGGTGTCGGTTGTTTGGTCTGTTTTGGGACAGCTCTTGATGCTGGTTTGGCTGCTACAGTACTCCTGACCGGTAGAGGAGCCCCATCATTACCCAGCTCTTCAACCTCCACTTCGTAAACTTCGCCATTGACTGTGATATTAAATTTACGCACTGTACACTCTCCTTCACTAACTACATTTTATTAGTTATATTAGCTTGCAATAGCTCTTGCTTGCCAGTTTCAAGCCAGTTTGATTTGCCAAGGTAATTGATCGATATCACGTTAAAACTTACTGGGGGTCTCCCCAGATAAACGGCTAAGGCAGCACTGATTGCTGCAACTGTTTCGCCGTGATCCATTTTCTTTTTCATCTCAGTTACAGATTCTCGCTCCTTTACTGAACTAACGGTACCAGTCTGCTTATCTTTCTGGAATATTGCTTTCATCAAATTCATGATTAAAGCAAGTCCAGTCAGGGCTACTAATACTACTGCCATACCAATAACTAATACCATGAAGCCATATCTCAAATGTTCCATAACAGGCCGCTCCTATACCGGGAAATTACCATGTTTTTTACGGTATCTATTCTCTCGCTTGGTTGCACATGAGGCCAGGGCATTGATCAGGCTAATCCTCGTTTGACGAGGGTCAATGACATCATCAATCAAACCCCGCGATGCAGCCACGTATGGATTGGCAAACTTCTCCCGGTATTCGCCGATCTTTTCCTGTCTTTTAGTTGGTGGATCTTCTGAATTGGCAATATCTCTTCTAAAGATAATGTTAGCCGCGCCTTCCGGACCCATAACTGCGATCTCAGCATTAGGCCAGGCGTAACTGATATCTGCACCCAAAGATTTACTACACATTGCCAGGTAAGCACCACCATAGGCCTTGCGCAGGATTAGCGATACCTTGGGAACTGTAGCCTCAGAGTAGGCGTACAACAGCTTGGCTCCATGTCGAATTACACCGCCGTATTCCTGGCTGACACCTGGCAGATAACCCGGCACATCGACAAAGGTTACCAGCGGAATGTTAAATGAGTCACAGAATCTGATAAAGCGAGATGCTTTATCAGAAGCATTAATATCTAAACATCCAGCCATATAGACCGGGTTATTGGCTATTATCCCGACTGTACTGCCATTAATGCGAGCAAAGCCGACCACCATGTTCAGAGCATAATGCTGCTGAACCTCCATAAAAATGCCTTCGTCAACTACCTCCATTATGACATCCCTGACATCATAACCTTTATTGGGATTTAGAGGAACGATATCAATTAAAGCGTCATTTATCCGATCTATGTCATCGGTATTACGCTCCAATGGCGCTCCATCAACATTATTCAGAGGCAGATAGTCAACCAGTTGTCTGACCATTAACAAAGTGTCTTGCTCATCTTCACCCAGAAAATGAGAAACCCCACTTGTCTGGTTATGCACCATACCGCCACCTAGCGCATCGGCGCTAACCTCTTCACCAGTAACGGCCTTAATAACCTGCGGACCGGTTATAAACATCTGGCTTGTTGTCTTCGACATAAAGATAAAATCTGTTAAGGCCGGAGAGTATACTGCTCCCCCGGCACAGGGACCCAAAATCACGGAGATCTGAGGGATAACCCCTGAAGCCATGGTATTGCGGAAAAAAATCTCTCCGTATCCGTTTAAAGCATCAACGCCTTCCTGAATCCTTGCTCCCCCGGAATCGTTGATACCAATTAAAGGCGCCCCATTTTTTACTGCCAGGTCCATAACTCGACAGATTTTTTTGGCATGCATTTCGCCCAAGGTTCCCGCAATGACAGTAAAGTCCTGGGCAAAAACATAGACCAGCCGGCCATGAATCGTCCCGTAGCCAGTGACCACTCCTTCACCGGGCGACTCGACCTGATCCATGCCAAAGTCATTACAGCGGTGTTTAACAAACATGCCTATCTCAACAAAACTACCCTCATCCAAAAGGATATTGACTCGTTCTCTGGCAGTCAGTTTACCCTTGGCATGCTGTTTTTCAATTCTCTTCTCTCCGCCGCCCATTTCAATGTGCCGGCGTTTAAGTTCAAGCTGCTGGATAAGATTATCCATTCGTATTCCCCCTAGTCATTGCGTTCACAAAGTTCTATTAAAATGCCATTGGCAGCTTTGGGATGGATAAAAACAATTTTAGCCCCATGAGCACCTGGTAACGGGGTATCGCTCAATAAACGCACCCCTTTTTCTTTAAGATCTGCCATGGCGCTTTCAATATCATTGACACGAAACGCCAAATGAGCGATGCCTTCACCCCTTTTTTCGATATGTCTGGCAATAGGCCCATCATCGGTTGTCGATTCAAGCAATTCAATATTGCTATCTCCAACAGGTAGAAAAGCAACCCGTACTTTTTGCGATGGAACCTCTTCAATACCAGTCGGTTCAATGCCCAAAGTATCGCGGTAAAACTCTAAAGCCTGCTCAATACTTTTTACGGCTACACCTAAGTGATCGATTTTCTCAAGCAAATCATTCGTCTCCTTTCAGCAGTGATTTTAAAATATTATGGGCAGTTTCATGAGGCGTTATCTGATGAAGATAAAGCTCATTGATACTGACATCAAGTTCATGCTGGCTAATTTTACTGTTGATTCTCTTAATCAATTGCCATCTTATAATTTCATTTAATTCAATTGCCAGCTGCTCTTTTCTTCTTTTTTCAAACCTGCCGCTTTCCAAGGCCTGGCTATGCAACTCCAAAATACTGCCAGCCAGCTTATCAATGCCCTCATTTTTTAAGGAACTGACCGGAATAACCGGCGGCCGTTCAGCTGCTGGATAATTGCTTAACTCAATCATCAGCTTCAGCTCTCTGACTGTTTTCGAAGCCCCGTCAGTATCGGCTTTGTTGACAGCAAATATATCAGCAATTTCCATTACACCGGCTTTAAGGGTTTGAATATGATCTCCGAGCCCCGGAACCGAAACTACGACAACGGTATCAGCTGTCTGAACGATATCGGTTTCGGCCTGTCCGATACCTACAGTCTCAATTATAATCAGGTCATAGCCGGCAGCATCCAGCACCTTGACGGTATCTCTGGTAGCCAAGGCCAGTCCTCCCAAACTGCCTCTGGTACCCATTGAGCGAATGAATACCCCTTTATCAGTAGTATGCTCCGGCATTCTGATTCGGTCCCCTAAAATGGCTCCACCGGTGAAAGGGCTGCTGGGATCTATCAAAATAATTCCACATTTCTTGTCTGACTGTCGAAATTGGTTTACTAAAGCCCCTACCATAGTGCTTTTTCCCGCACCCGGCGGTCCTGTTATTCCAATAACATGGGCCCTACCACAGTGGGGATAGAGTCCCTTAATAATCTCTGCTGCCTGAGAACTCTCATTCTCAAGCATACTGATGGCCCGCGCTATATATCTCTTGTTCCCAACAAGTACTTCGGAAACAATTTTATCAACTTTAGCTGCGTTCATCGTATAATTGTTTAATAAAGCTTACGGTTACTTCGGTCGAAGTTCCCGGCCCAAAAATCTCTACAATACCACTCTCTTTTAAGAAAGGTATGTCCGACTGCGGAATCACCCCACCGCCAAACACTTTAATGTCGGCAGCATTCTGCTCCTTCAGTAGATTAATAACCCTGGGGAACAGATTGTTATGGGCCCCCGACAGGCAGGACAGGCCGATGAAATCGACATCTTCCTGGATAGCAGCTTCAACAATCTGCTCTGGAGTCTGCCTTAAACCGGTATAAATTACCTCCATCCCGGCATCTCGCAGAGCTCTGGCAACAACTTTTGCCCCTCTATCATGGCCATCTAAACCTGGTTTAGCAATTAAAATTCGAATCTTTTCCATTATTTTAACCCCTTACAAAATTTCTGCCGGCCGGTATTCGCCAAATACATCTCTGAGAACCCCGCAGATTTCTCCCAGGGTTGCATAAACTTTTACTGCGCTGATGATATAAGGCATTAAATTATCGGTGCCTTCAGCTGCAGTTTTTAAATCATTTAAGGCCTCAGTTACAGCACGGTTATCCCGTTTAGCTTTCAGTTCATTAATCCGTTCAATCTGTAAAACCTGAACCTGATCACTGATCTTCAGCAGATTTTCAGGGGGGGCTTCCTTCACAGCAAATCTGTTGACACCGACAATGATATTTTCGTCAGCTTCAACGCCCATCTGATAATTGTAGGCACTGTCAGCTATTTCCTGCTGGATGTACCCCAGTTCAATTGCTTTGACTGCTCCACCCATTTCATCAATCTTATCGATGTACTCCAGAGCTTTTTCCTCGATCTGGCTGGTCAGAGCTTCGAGATAATATGATCCTCCCAATGGGTCTGGGGTATCGGCTACCCCGCTTTCGTGGGCAATAATCTGCTGGGTACGCAAAGCTATTCTGACAGATTCCTCGGTAGGCAAAGCTAAAGCCTCATCCCGCGAGTTAGTATGCAGGGACTGGGTGCCTCCGAGAACTGCAGCTAAGGCTTGCAGGGTCACCCGAATAATATTATTATCAGGCTGTTGCGCTGTTAATGTTGATCCTCCGGTCTGAGTATGAAAACGCAACATCATCGATTTGCTTTTTTGAGCTTTGAATCTGTCTTTCATTAATTTAGCCCAGAGCCGACGAGCTGCTCTGAACTTAGCAATTTCTTCTATAAAATTGAGATGTGAATTGAAAAAGAAAGATAACCTGGCAGCGAATTTATCGATTTCGAGTCCAGCTTCCAAAGCGGCTTCAACATAGGCAATGGCATCAGCCAGGGTAAAAGCAACCTCTTGCGCTGCTGAAGAACCAGCCTCCCGAATATGATAGCCACTGATGCTGATGGTGTTCCAGCGAGGCACCTGCGCAGAGCAGAACTCAAATATATTGGTTATTAATCTCATAGACTGTTCTGGTGGGAAAATATATGTTCCACGAGCTATATACTCTTTTAAAATATCATTCTGAATTGTACCGGCAATTTTATCTAGGGATACCCCCTGTTTTTCTGCTACACAGATGTACATGGCCAGCAACACAGAGGCGGGGGCATTGATGGTCATTGAGGTGCTGACTTTGTCTAAAGGAATACCGTCAAATAAAATCTCCATATCAGCCAGCGAGTCAATAGCTACCCCGACCTTGCCAACCTCCCCATCAGATAAAACGTGATCAGAATCGTAGCCAATCTGGGTCGGCAGGTCAAAAGCAACGCTTAAGCCGGTCTGACCCTGTTCTAAAAGGTACTTATATCTTTTATTGGATTCAGAGGCATCAGCCATGCCGGCATACTGGCGCATTGTCCACAGCCGACCGCGATACATTGTCGGATAAACGCCACGGGTAAAGGGGTATGTACCAGGCATACCCAGATCTTGAAAGTAATCATTTTCAGCAAACTCAAGCGGGGTATATATGTTTTCTACTGTGAAATCTGAGCTGGTAGTGAAACGCTCTTTGCGCTCAGGGCCGCGAGAGAGAATCTTGGCCACAGGCCCTTCTGTCCATTTGTTTTTAGCTTCAGTAAATTGCTTGCGGTTTTCTTCGTTAGACATAATAACACTCCTTAAATCAAAGAGATTGAAAATAGTACATTACTATTATAACAACATTTACCCTCCCTACACTATAAATAGGGAGGGTAGAATATTTTTTATTTAATTAACATGTTTTTAAGATCATTTTAATTAAATGACAGTGGTTTTTCTCTACCTGTAGCATACTGTATACACGTATACTTTGTCAAAATAATTTTTGCTGATCCAAACTGGAAAAGCCTAGCCGGCAATTAATTCGTAACCGGTTTGAATTGCTTTTCTGTTTAGCTCTTCCGTTCCCCTGGGAACTCTTTTGAGAACCGCACTCTCCAGGCTTTCAAAGGATATAACTTCACTGGCCTTAACTATGGCCCCCAGAGCAACCATGTTGGCAACAATTGCACGGCCCAAAACATCGCGGGCACTGACAATTATCGGGATGCTGTAGACCTTGCATTTGTCCTGGCCGGAAAGCTGAATAGACTCGTCTATGACCAGAATGCCGTCATCAGACATATCTCCGGCATACTTGCTGTAAGCCTCCTGGGTTAAAGCTAACATGATGTCTGGTTTAGTAACTTTCGGGTAATCTATGCTGAGGTCACTGATAATCACTTCTGATTTGCTGGCTCCCCCTCGTGCTTCTGGCCCATAAGACTGGCTTTGCACGGCATTTTTACCGGACATTATGCCAGCCTCTGCTAAAATAATGCCTGCCAATAACATTCCCTGACCTCCCGAACCGCTCAATCTAATCTGCTTTGACATCTTAATTAGCTCCCTTCTGGGCTATTTCAATCACCCGATCATACTCTTTAGTATACTCAGGCGCTGGCTCGTGGTGTAATACCCCGATAGCATACTTTCCCTCTGTCTTTTCGGCAGGCAGTTTTTCAAATGCTGTCAGAGGCAGAGCGCTTTTCTTGAGCATCTCCATCATAATCACCGGTGATTTCAGTTTATTTTTGCGACCATAATAAGTCGGGCAGTGAGACATGGCCTCAACTACGCTAAAACCATCATTGGCAATTCCTTTAACAATTAAATCTGTCAACATGGTTACATGGTAAGCTGTACCGCGCGCTACGAAGGTAGCTCCGGAGCCGGTTGCCAGTTTGCACAAGTCAAAGCTTCGGTCAATGTTGCCGTAAGGAGCTGTACTGGCATAGCTGCCCACGGGAGTCATCGGGGAATACTGTCCATTTGTCATTCCATATATGTTATTGTTAAAGACAATAGTAGTAATATCAATATTACGGCGGCAGGCATGAATCAAGTGATTGCCCCCAATTGCCGAACCATCACCGTCTCCGGTAATAACAATTACCTTCAACTGCGGGTCAGCCAGCTTGATTCCAGTGGCGAATGCCAAAGCCCGGCCATGAGTTGTATGCAAAGTATTGAAATTCAAGTAACCTGGTATTCGGGAAGAACACCCAATTCCTGAGACAATCACAGTGTTGTCTCGATCCAGCTGGCACTTTTCGATAGCATGAACCAGGGCATTCATAATCGTACCGTGACCGCAACCTGAGCATAGGATATGCTTCAATTTATCTTCTCTGAGATACTGTTTCAGATCATTAAGCATTTCTATAAACCTCCTTTATTCGGTTAAGGATTTGCTCTGGCTTCATTAGTTCTCCATCATATCTGTTTTCAGCGTAAACAGGAGCCTGGCATCCAATCAGTCTTTCGACCTCATAAACAATCTGCCCCTGGTTTTGCTCTGCAACAATAACAGCTTTGACCTGATCAGCATATTTTTTTAAGTGCTTCTCAGCAAATGGCCAAATTGTTTTCAGTCGCAGCAGACCGACCTTGATCCCGGCTTCTCTGGCTGATCTGATGGCATTGGCAGCAGATCTGGAAACAGAGCCATAGGCAACTACCATTATTTCTGCATCATCCAGCTCCAGTTCTTCAGCCTCAATTATATCGTCTTTATGCATCTCAATTTTATTATTTAATCTATCCATTAAATACTTGACCTGTTTAGGGTCAGTAGTGGGAAATCCAGTAAAATCATGAGTTAAACCTGTTACGTGGTAACGATATCCTGAACCAAACTTGGCCAATACCGGAGCCTGATCTGGGCCTGCTTCATATGGCAGATAGTCTTCAGGAGATTTTTCCGGTGACTTTCGGTCGATAATACCGTCAACATGATCGGGAACCTCAATTTTTTCCCGCATGTGGCCAATAACCTCATCCAGTAAAATAACTACTGGAGTGCTATACTTTTCAGCCAGATTAAAGGCCTTTATTGTAGTATAAAAAGTGTCTGGTACTGAATAAGGCGCCAGGGCAATAATCGGATGGTCACCATGAGTTCCCCATCTAGCCTGCATAACGTCTCCCTGAGCCGTAGCAGTAGGCAGACCGGTACTGGGCCCCCCCCTCATGACATTGACGATGACGCAGGGTACTTCAGCCATAATTGCAAAACCCAGGTTCTCCTGCTTTAAGGAAAAGCCGGGGCCGCTGGTGGCAGTCATAGCCTTGTGTCCGGCGAGTGAACCGCCAATGGTGGCAGCCATACCGGCAATCTCATCTTCCATCTGGATGAATTTACCGCCTATTCTGGGTAAATACAGAGATAACAGCTCAGCTATCTCAGTAGAAGGTGTAATCGGATAACCAGCAAAAAAGGTCACTCCGGCAGCCAAAGCCCCCTCCACACAGGCCTCATTCCCCTGTAAAAGTCTTGTTTTTTTCTCTATCATAACTATTTCACCTCTTCAACATTAATTGCCAGGTCGGGACATCGTTTTTCACACATCCTGCAAACAACACATGCATCTAAATTTTTAATAATTGGTTTGCCGCTATTGTCTGTGTCATAAACTTTCGTGGGGCAAAAAGCTGCACAAATGCCACATCTTTTGCACCAATCATAATTAATGGTTATAACAGCCTTCTTTCTACTCATTTTACTCGCTCCTTACCAGACATTCTTTTATAATTTAGTACTGCTTTTTTTAACATGTTTACAGAACTGGCATCTGGTCTGTAAACAAATTCAATTACTTCAGTATGTTCATCGGCCAGAGCCATAACTTCCTTTTTTCGGCCTGGGGAAGTTAAAATGAAATTACATGAAGTAATAAAACGCTTTAGTTCCTGAATATCTCTAGTAGTTGTAAAATTAAATCTTTTAAACTTGATTCCTGCTGAGGTTATCAACTGCTGAACCATCTCAGCAAAGATTCTTGTAATACAGATCAAACCCAAGCATTCACTTTGCTCCAGCTGGGCGATCTTAATCATTGTTTCCAGCTGAGGGGCTAAAGATATGGGTATTACGTTAATCTCATAAGGGCCAATCAGTGATTTGACTTCATCATAGTGAAAGTAGGTAGTAACAATTAAATCGAATTGCCTGATATAATCTAAGAAATCCGCTCTGTTCCCAATCTCACTAATAACCAGTGGCTCAACCAAGATTCCCGACTCACTGGACAACTCCTGGGCAAAGAAATCAACCTGCTCATTATTGCATTCAATAAACAAGATGTGAATCCTGCTCAATTCTTCGTTCTTGGCCTTGACAATTGATGTTACCATTGAGAGAATATCTGTCTCATTGTAGCCCTGTTGAATGGCCTCATCAATGGAGTTATTTAATAAATTTAACAGCCTTGTTTTTTGGTTAACTAAGGTTTCCTCAACGACAAAGGTACCTTTACCCTGTCTGGAAACGAGCTTATGCTCATCCTCAAGCTCTTTGTAAGCCATACTGACTGTATTCCTGCTTACCCCAATCATTCTGGCAAAATCACGCTCAGGCGGCAGCTTATAACCCGGGTGCCAGCTATTATTATCAATTTGAGTACATATATACTTTTTTATCTGTATATATAAAGGAACCCCAGACTTGCGGTTAATTCTAATTGACATATAGCACTTCCCTTCTCAAGGTATAGGAGCAATGGACTAATCCATTGCTCCCAAACATTATACTACATTGAAATGAAAAAAAATAGAGGTTTTTTATTAATAATTGAGAGAATTGTAAAACACTAAAGAAACACACTTCTCGCCTTATAAAAGTAGTCAATACCAGAGAGCACAGTAATAAAAGTGGCTATGTATAACAGCGCTGTACCTACAGCTGGCCATACCGATGTTGTGGTCAGAATTCTGGCAATAATTAAGGTTGTTATAGCTAATATCTGGGAGATTGTTTTCAGCTTGCCGTACTTACTGGCTGCAATAACCATCCCCTCTGAAGCAACAATTGAACGCAACCCTGTTACCGCCAGCTCCCGGGTCAAAATAATCAACACCACTATGGGAGACACTTCACCTGCTGCAGTCATGGTAACCAGAACACTGGCTACCAGCAGCTTGTCTGCCAAAGGATCTAACAGTTTGCCTAAATTAGATACCAGATTATATCTGCGGGCAATATAGCCGTCTAAAAAATCGGTAAGAGAGGCAAGTATGAATATTACTAACGATATTATGTTGGCCAATGGTGTCCCAGCCAACAAAAAAAAGACCAGAAAGGGCAGGCTTATGATTCTCACCAGTGTAATTATATTAGGAACGTTTTTCAATCTCTAACATTCTCCCTTGGATATGATCAAAGTCAGCATGCTCTACTTCTACCAAAACTATATCGCCTTTTCCGGCACCGGACACATCTCTAACCTGGCAGACACCGTCAATTTCGGGGGCATCGCCAGCCCCTCTCCCCAGCCATATTTCACCTTGCTGTTCGATCAGCATTATCGGCAGTCGCTGATAGAGCAGCTTTTTCTTTTCCTGCAGCGCAATAATCTGCTGTTCCTCTTTTATCCGACTGGACCGGCTGCGGCTGGTGCGCTGATCGACCTGGCCAGGCATTCGATAAGCTGGAGTGCCCTCTTCCGCAGAAAAGCAGAATACCCCTAAATGGTTGAATCTGACCTGATTAATAAAGTCCAGTAAGTGGGTAAACTCCGCTTCCCCTTCACCGGGAAATCCTACCATGACGGTGGTTCGTAAAGTCAGGTTGGGAATTCGCTGACGTATTTTATTAAACCACTCTACTGACACCCGATCGATGGCGGTTCTGTTCATTCTCTCCAAAATCACCGGATGGGAGTGTTGGATCGGAATGTCTAAATAAGAAGCAATTCTATCTTCTCGGGCAATAAGGTTAATCAGTTCTTCAGTAATATTATCCTGGTAACAGTACAATAACCTGTACCATCTGATTTCTTTTATGGTCAGCAACTCAGTCAATAGCTCTACCAACTGGGGCTTGCCGGCGAAGTCCAGGCCATAAGCAGTGGTATTTTGAGCTACCAGATTGATCTCTTTAACCCCCTGCTCAGCTAACCTTGTTACTTCCTCGACAATACTGTCTGCGGGCCGGCTCCTAAACCTGCCTCTCAACTGAGGAATAACGCAATAGGAACAGTGACTGTCACAGCCCTCAGAGATTTTAACATAGGCAGTGACATCCCCGGTACGCACCTCTCTGGCAAAAAAGCTCTGACTGAGGCGTGGGTCACTGCAGTAGATTCGATCAGCAGTATTGTGCCGTACCCCATTTATTATCGATGCTATTTGATCTATATCTCCTACCCCCACAAAGGCATCAACTTCAGCAAGCTCTACAGCTAATTCCTGAGCATAACGCTGTGCTAAACATCCTGTAACTATGATTTTCTCACATTTGCCGTTATTTTTAAAACTGATTGCCTCGAGAATGTAATCAATTGATTCTTGTTTGGCACTGTTGATGAAGCCACAGGTATTGATAATTATTATCTCCGCTGAAACCGGATCAGCAACGATCTGATACCTCTCCCTGCTCAATAAACCGGCCATAATCTCGGCGTCGATATCATTTTTATCACAACCCAGGCGTACAAAGTATACCGTTGTCGTATTATTCTTACTTGTCATTTTTTCTTTTTCTATTCTTCTTTTCTATTGTGACAAAATACCATCCTCTTCTTTTGAATAATCTGTTTAAAAAGAATGCTATGCCAATCGTTACGACAATAATCACTGGATAACCCAGCCACCATTCTATCAATGGCATGTTTTTAAAGTTCATTCCATACCATCCGGTTATAAAGCTGAGCGGTAGAAAGATTGTTGATACCAACGTCAGCTGGTGGATAACCTCGTTCATTCTAAATGATATCTCATTCATTCTGTTGGAAACAACGGTTAAATAACTGTCTTGCAAACTGCTTAATGAGTCCCGAATGATGTCGATATTCTCTCGAACAGCAAAGGCCTTATCTTCTAAAATTCTTAAGGCCCGGGAAGACCTTTCTGAAAGCCTGCTGCTGTTGAAAAGTGTAAAATGATGGTATTGGTCACATATTGGTCTAATATTTCTTTTCAGCTGATTACAATAACTTCTGAAATTTATTATATCGTCCAGGATATCATCTTTTTCATTTTTTAAAATACTTTCCTCTATTGTTTCTACTCTGTTTTCTAACAGGTTGACAATCTGATTAAATGAATTTAAATGTTCTATTAATATATAAATGGCCAACATTGAATGATCGTTTCTGATATAGGAGCTAATCGATCCAATTGAGTCCCGGATGCGGTCTATCAGCATCATTTCACCTCTGTGAACCGTGATCAGGTAGCTGTTGCCAATGAATATGTCCAGCTCCTTCTTGATACTTTTCAGAGAGACGTGATTCAGCTCATAGATATGGGTAGCAATAAAGGTGTAATCATCATACTCCTCTATCAACGGGTATTCAGTATAATGTTTACTGGTTGTAATTGTGGACTGCTCCAAGTCGAAATACTGACATAATTGCTGCCACTCCTGTTCATCAGCTTGATCCATGTCTATCCAGACCAATCCGGACTGAAACCGGTATTTGGCCATAAATTCTTCCCAGGAAATGTCCTGAGCGATGATCCTGTCATCTTTACACAATGTAACTCTTATCACTATTAAACCTCCAACAAATATCAGCTAAAATATTGCACCAGGCGTTTTTTGCGTCAGGAAGAAGACCACAATGCTGCCAATTACAATTAAACCAAATATCAGCCACACAAGTTTACTGTTGGCCGAACTGGCCCCTTGTTTTTTAGGGACACTGATTTCCTCTTCTTCGGTGTCCAAATCATTAGCTAAAACCTTTCTGTCAGCATTATAAAGCTCGATTAAATGCTGATAATCCAGTTCCAGCTCTCTGGCAATAGTTCGCAAAAAGCCTTTTAAATAAACCTCACCCGGCAAAATGTCATAATTACCTTCTTCAATTGACTGCAGATAAAGTGTTCTGATCCTGGTGCGTTCATAAAGCTCTTCATAGCTTACGCCAAGCTCCTCCCGCTTGCTCTTAACGTAAATACCCAATTCAAACATTTCTATCCCCCCTATGCTTCTTCAGTTTCATTTAATATTTTTCTAACTATCTCTGTATCTGCGTAGACCTTTCTGGGCTTGCTCCCTTCATAGCCACCAACTATGCCGGCCTGTTCAAGCTGATCAATAATCCGGGCCGCTCGGGCATAGCCAACTCTGAATCTGCGCTGAATCATCGAAATAGAGGCTGAATTATTTTCAACTACTAATCTGACAACATCATTAAAGTATTGGTCCCGATCATTTGCGATTGCTCCATTAAAACTCTCTCTCTCTTGAAAGTCCTCTTTAACATACTCGACACTGGCTTGGTCACTAATAAAATCAACGACTCTGGCCACCTCACTGTCAGAAATAAAGGCTCCCTGGACTCGAATCGGCTTACTTGTTCCAGGCTCGGCATAAAGCATATCTCCTTTGCCGAGCAATTTTTCTGCACCTGACATATCCAGGATTGTCCTGCTGTCAATCGCAGAGGATACTGCAAAAGCAATTCTGGCTGGAATATTAGCCTTAATTAAACCGGTGATTACATCAACTGACGGACGCTGGGTTCCCACAACTAAATGGATTCCAGCCGCACGCCCCATTTGAGCGATCCTGCAAATTGCGTCTTCCACATCGCTGGAAGCAACCATCATTAAATCTGCCAGCTCATCAATGATGACCACGATAAAAGGCAGTTTTTCCCCAGAGTTTTCCACATTATCGGAACCGACTATCTCGTTGTACTTGTTGATATCTCGTGCTCCACGTTTAGCCAAAGCCTCATAACGCTTGTCCATTTCCTGTACAACCCAAAACAAGGCTGATGATGCTTTTTTGGCATCCGTCACTACCGGGGTCAGCAGATGAGGCAAACCATTATAACAGCTTAACTCAACCCGTTTAGGGTCAATCATCACAAACTTCACACTTGCCGGAGAAAACCGGAACAAAATACTATTGATAATTACATTAATACAAACCGACTTGCCAGAACCGGTAGCTCCGGCAATAAGCATATGAGGCATGCTGCAAATATCTGCAACAACTGGCTTACCAGAAATATCTAAGCCCATACCGACGATCAGATTACCCTTTTTCTCCTTATATTCACTGCTGGTTAACACCTGCTTCAGATGAACAGTGCTGTTAGATTCATTGGGAACCTCAATGCCGATTGCTGATTTTCCGGGAATTGGGGCCTCAATTCTGATATGAGCTACAGCCAGACTAAGGGCTATGTCATCCTCTAAAGCGGAGACTTTACTCACTTTAATACCTGCGGCAATCTGCAGCTCATAGCGGGTTATGGTAGGTCCGACGGCAACCCGGGTTACCCGCGATTCAATTCTAAAATTTTTGAGTGTTTCTTCTATTTTAAACGCCTGATCTCTGATAAACTGCTGATTGTTGTTGGTCACTAACTCGATATCCTCTAACAAATCCAGCGAGGGTATCGAATAATTAATCTCCGGCAAAGTTAACTGCATAGCTAATGGGGCATCTTGCTTGGGGGTTGCCTCCACATTTGCCGAGTTTTCCGGCCCTGTTGCCGGCTTGGGTTTCTCAACTTTTACCACGCTTTTTTCGACGGTTTTTTTAGGAACGCGCCTGATGCTGCTTTGCTCAATGACGATACTATCTTTTTTGAGGGCAGTTTTTTTAGGCTTTTTAGATGCAGCAGCCTGTTTTGCATTTAACTTTGCAGCTATAAAATCGAAAATTCTTTTAAAGAAATCCACAAAACTGAGTCTGGTAATCAATAAGATATTGAGCAGTGAAAAAGCCACTAAGGCAATTACCATCCCCCAATAGCCCAGGGCTTTAATCAGCAGGATTACAAATATGCCGCCGATGATGCCTCCACCCTGACTTTTCAAGCCCAGATTTAAAGCATCGTCCAGCTTGTCCGCCGGTATACTAAAAATATGAATAATGCTTAATACCGTTATTAACAGGAACAGCAGATTAAGCATTAGACGGGTATCCAATACCAGTTGATCGTTTATTATTTTACTTATGCCCATAAATACTATCATTAAAACCAGAAACCAGGCTCCATTGGCCCCAAATATATTGGCAACGAATCGATAGAGAAATTTCCCAATAAATCCGGAATCGCTGCTGTTGAGCAGGGCTAAGGAAATAAGGATAGCCACCAGGATTAAAGATATACCTATTACTTCGTTCTTAAATTTATTTTCTTTAGTTTTTTTTGCTATTTTTGGCACCAGTTTCACCTCATTATATATTGAGTCATTTACATAACTTATATTTAACTAACAGCCATAATTTAGACAACTGTTGTAATCACTATTATAATACCTACCAGCCAACAGTACACCGCAAACATCCTCCAACCCCGTTGTTTTATTATTCGAAGCAGCAGTTTAATTGCTAAAATACCAGCAGCAAATGCAGCGATTGTTCCAATTAAAATACTTCGGATATCTATGGCCGGATTATTTAATACTGCGGGTATTTTTACCACGGTAGCACCCGCAATGATAGGTATAGCCATTAAAAAAGACCACTCCACAGCATCCTCTTTTTTCAAACCTCTTTTAAAACCGGCAGATATGGTCATTCCAGCCCGTGAGATACCGGGAATCACGGCGATACTCTGCCATAGGCCAATTATCAGGGCGTCTTTGACCTTCATCTTGGACAGGCCTTTTCTGCCGTTTGAGGATTTGTCAGCCCACCATAATACTGTTCCTGTAAACAGCAGAGCTATTCCAGTATAAATCACTTTATCAAACAATACTGAAAAATAACTGTCTAAAACAAGGCCGGTTACAACTGCCGGTAGAGAAGCCACTATTAAATAGATTGATAAATTCTGGTACTTATAATTACGGTGTCTTTTAATAATTCTGGCTCTTTTTTTAGAAAACAAACTAAAAAAGTCTATAACCAAAGCAGTTATCTTATGCCAAAAGCAGACTACAACTGACAACAAGGTGCCTAAATGCAGCATGACCTCCATTAAATTACCTGGAGCATTGACGTTTAACAATTCACTGGCTAAGACTAAATGTCCGGAACTGCTGATTGGCAAAAATTCTGTTAAGCCCTGAATAATGCCCAGTAACAATGATTTCCACCACATGATGTAACCTCCCAACAACAACCTTTATTATATCATAAAATTGTTTTAAAAATATGACATAAAAAATAATGTGGGGGATAATTAAGCGATTTGTGAAAACAAATCGTTACCTTAAGACGAGCAATGATAAAGCGATTTATGAAAACAAATCGCTACCTTAAAATAAGCAAAAATAAACCGATTCGAGTTGCCGAATTCTTACTTTTAAACACTAAGATAACGATTTACTCAAGTAAATCGTTATCTTATAAACAACAACTATTAAAGTTTGTCTTTGAGATTAACTATCGCTCCTGGCTGGAGTTCTTTTGCTAAGTACTTTTTGGGGTCAGAGGTATGGATGCGGATTATTTTATATTCGAAGTCACTCAGCTTTTCAACATAGCAGGGTATTCCACTGATATTCATTTCCTGATAATGAGACCTTTGTTCTTTTTGATCCATTATCTGCTCTATCGGCACAACCGTATACAGCATTTTACTTTTCTCCAATCAAGCGCTTAAGCATTGATAAAGCATGATGCACTCCCCCAACGGCATCAATTAAGCCTGAGTTAACCGCCTCATTTCCGACCAGAACTGTTCCGATATCCCGAGCCAGATCTCCGGTATTAAACATTAGCTGCCTGAAGCTTTCATCAGAAATTCTGGAGTTATTAACGACAAAATTTATGATTCTCTCCTGCATTTTATTCAAGTGGTCATAGGTTTGGGGTACACTTATAACCAAACCTGTCAGTCTGATCGGATGAACCGTCATAGTAGCTGTATGCACTATAAAACTGTAATCAGCTGAAACAGCAATAGGAATGCCAATGGAGTGCCCTCCGCCCAGCACAATTGACACAGTAGCTGTAGACATACTGGCGATGACTTCAGCTATTGCCAAACCCGCCTCTACATCCCCTCCTACGGTATTTATCAGCAGTAAGATTCCGTGGATGTCGGGGTTCTGCTCTATAGCCACCAGCTGAGGTAAAATATGTTCATATTTTGTTGTTTTATTCTGGGGAGGTAATACCAGATGTCCTTCCACCTGACCAATAATAGTGACAATATGGATGTTACTATTATCACTGACAACTTTAGTCTGACCTAATTGATTGATTGCCTCCAGATTTTTATTTTCCTGTTTTTCATTATCCATCTTTCCACCTACCTTTATCTAATATAGTATTTATCTAATTTCATGATATATACAAATGAACAGGGCTCGCTTTAAATAAAAGCAGCGAGCCCCTAATATAGTTGGAAAGAAAAAAATAATTATTCACAAAACTTTTGATGCAGGAGCCGTACTGCATTTTCAGCATCATCCTGATAAACCAGGCAGGTTATTGTCATATGAGAGTCACTGGTCTGAATAATCTCAATGTTGTTGGTAACCAAGGTGCTGACAATCTGGGACAGTACTCCCGGCTGATTATGCATACCGGTTCCTATGCAGGATACCTTGCTGACATTTTTAATAACCTGATACTCAAGTTTTAACTTTTCAAATACAGCTGTGGCATGCCTGTAAGACGATTTTTTGGTTACAAAATTATGTCCTCTTATTCCGATATTGATTAAATCCAGGCTAACACCGGCATTAGCCAATGATTCATACAATAGCTTGGCCTGATTCGATTCCAGCCTTTGCAGATTAAACTGGATTAAATCATTCATGTTGGCGATAGCTGTGATAACATGTACCGGCTCATTCTCAAATACCCTTTTATTGTCTGTATCAATAATAAGGGTTCCCTGATCAGCTTTACTGGGAGTGGCCACCAACAACGGCATATGATTCTGCATTGCCAATTCTACAGCTCGAGGATGCACAACTTTAGCTCCTTTACTGGTCATTTGAAATAGTTCCTGATAAGAAATTTTATCTATAACATAGGCCTGAGGTGCTATGCGAGGATCTGCTGTCATTACACCGGACACATCAGTATAGATCTCCACCCTGACTGCTTCAAGAGCAATACCTAAAGCAATCGCTGTTGTATCACTTCCTCCTCTGCCTAAAGTGGTTATATCGTTATTTTCATCCATCCCCTGAAACCCGGCAACTATTACAATTTGCCCCTGCTTCAGATGGCTATGAATTTTAGTCGTGTCTATATTTATTATTCGCGCTCGGCCGAAATTAGAAGTAGTTTTTATTCCAGCCTGAAAGCCAGTTAGAACACTTACCTTCATCCCTTTTGCCTGCAGGTTAGAGGCGACCACAACTGAGGAAATTACCTCCCCGCAAGACATTAACAGATCTTTTTCCCGATCAGGGACGGCATCTTTACTGTTCTCAATTAAGCTAAGTAAGGTATCAGTTGCATAAGGCTGGCCAAATCTGCCCATAGCTGATACTACCACAACCAGACCATAACCTTTTTCATAAGCCTCAATTACGCTTCTCGCCAGTACCTCTCTCGATTCTTCTGTTGCCACTGATGTTCCACCATATTTTTGTACTAATATTCTCATTGCAAGCATCCTTATCTAATAGGTTAATAGTAATGGCTGTAACTGCTGATTCATGCTGGCAGCTTCAATTGTTGACGGCAGCAGTGACCAATCAGCAACCAAAGATTTAGGCTTTTCAAAGGGTTTATCTTGCCCGAAAGGTATAAAAAAAGTATCTTTACTAGCCAGTAATACCGCTATATTTTTCAGATTAATACCTAAACCGTCATTTGTTGAAATGCCGATAACTACAGGTCTTTGATTTCTCCATTGGGATTTGCAGGCCATGACTACCGGGGTATCAGTAATCCCATTTGCCAGTTTGGCAATAGTATTCCCGGTGCAGGGTGCAATGACCAGTACATCTAACAGTTTGTCAGGTCCAATCGGTTCGACCTGAGGTAAGGTATGCAGAATTTCCCGGCCGGTGATATCTTCTATACGGCTACGCCAAGATAATGCAGAGCCAAATCTTGTATCTATATTATATACATTATCACTCATAATTGGTACTATATCATAGCCCAACTCTTTTAATCCTATAATAAAGGGTACAGTATTCGAAAAAGTGCAAAATGATCCTGTTAACGCAAAGCCAATTCTCATAATAATCTTTGCCCCCTCTATATTAAATTATGGATACATTCAGCCATTATTTTTCCAGCAGTTTCAGGGGCATATTTACCGGGAATCCCCGGTAGCAGCATAGCCCTTATTCCTAATTGATCTGCAATTTCAAAGTCGGTTCCACCGGGCTTTGAAGCGATATCAATAATAATTGTCTTTTTGCTCATTTTTCTCAAAACACATTCACATAAGATTAGAGCAGGCACTGTATTGAAGATGGAATCAGCTCGCTGTATTTCCTTAGCGAACGAAAAGTAGTCAATAACCCTGAAGCCATCTCTCCAGGCCTCTGAACAGGAGGCAGCCCTTCTGGCTACAACTGTCACATTGACGTTAAAACCCTCCAATAATCGTGCTAACGCTTTCCCACAGCGGCCATAACCCAGTACATAGCTACAGGTACCCCGCAGCGATTGCTCTGATACCTCCATTAATGCGGCAATAGAGCCTTCAGCCGTAAGCACCGCATTTTTATTGGCGTATACCTCATCATTATTTAAAAGTATGCTTTGCATGTTAATTTTTTGCTTTTGGATAACACTTATATACTTGCTTGATTCTTCGTTTTTGTCCCAATAATCGGCCTTAAAACACCATTTTTTATTGCTCCATCTGCTAATTCCGGAGTAATCGCCCTCCAGCCCTCTGACAGGTAAGATGACAGCTGTAAGCTTATCCGGCAGTTCTTCTCCATTGTTGAGAATTATTAAATTTTCATGGCTTTGTAGTTCAGGAGCACCCAGAACATTTATTAAGTAACCCAATTTTAAAAGTTCATATATCATGTATTTATATCTGTGATCATCATAAATTACTCCCAGTGTATGGTTTAATACTGCACTCACCTTCTTTCAATTCTCATACTATATGGTATGCCTTAAGCCATCAGGAGGTACTGCTGTTTATTTAAAAATTCAAAGCCACCGATTAAGGTGGCTGGGTTGTGGCTAACCCTGTTAGCTTTTGTTAATTTTAGTTATAGAATAATTGCGATTAAGCCGCCGCTGCCTTCGTTAATAATCTTTTCCAGTGCCTCTCGCAATTTATCTCTGGCATTTTCCGGCATATTGAACAGCTTCTTTTGGATACCCTCTTCCACCAGGGTTTGCAGTGATTTACCAAAAATATTTGATTCCCACAGCCGCTGCGGACTGGCTTCAAATTCATCAAGCAGGTATTTTATCAATTCTTCACTTTGTCTTTCGGAGCCAATTATCGGTGCAACCTCTGATTCAACATCAACTTTGACAATGTGATATGACGGAGCACTGGCTTTTAATCTCACCCCGAATCTGTTGCCCTGCCGAATAATTTCCGGTTCCTCTAACAGCATTTCTGTCAAATGGGGAGGAACTATTCCATAACCCATTTTCCTGGCAGACAGCACGGCTTCTTTTATGGGGTCGTATTCTCTTTTGGCTGCAACCAAATCATATAAGTGAGGTATTAAATCATCTACTGATTCCAGATTCAGGTCAGTAATTTCGTTCAATATCTGGGTGAAAAGGCTTTGTGGCATGCAAATTTTAATGTTGGCAATGCCTTCACCGAGCTGCAATTCTTCAAGTATTACATCAGATATGTAGTCTATCCCCAACAGTTTTTCAGATATTCCCAAAATATCTCTCACTGTGTTAACCTGATAGCTCGAGGTACTGACATGTTCATGGATCTTTTTTGAAAGCCAATGTTTCTTAGGTAATTTTTCCAACCAGTTCGGCAAGGATATATTGATTTCATGAAGCGGGAACTCGTACAATACCTCCTGAAATATCTTATACATCTCTTCATTGCCCATGTTACTGACATCTACTGGTATAATGGATACCTGGTATTTTTCAGCAAGCTCCTGTTGCAGTTCTTTAGATTCTTCAGAGTCTGGATCAGTAGAGTTTAAAATTACTACAAACGGCTTCCTGATCCGTTGCATTTCACTGATAATTTTCTCTTCAGCAGGGATGTAGTTTTCTCTTTCTATATCGACAATCGTTCCATCTGTTGTTATAACTACTCCTATTGTTGAATGCTCGCGCATAACTTTTTCAGTACCAATTTCAGCAGCTTCTGCAAAAGGAACAGGTTCTTCAAACCATGGAGTCATAACCATGCGTGGACCATCGTCATCCTCATACCCCTGAGCTCCATCTATCATATACCCTACGCAATCAACTAGTCTAACACGCATTTTAGTGTTATCTTGAAGCTCAATTTCAATTGCTTCTTCAGGTATAAATTTAGGTTCAGTAGTCATAATCATCTTACCAGTACCGCTCTGTGGTAATTGATCTGTTGCCCTTTCGAGTTCTAATTTATCATTAATCTCCGGAATCACAAAAAGCTCCATAAATTTTTTAATAAAAGTAGATTTTCCTGTCCTTACAGGACCTACAACGCCTAGGTAGATATCACCACCAGTGCGTTGAATTAAATCTCTAAACAGTTGATCCATTAATTTGTCCCCTCCCTGAAACTTACTAAACGATATCATGTTATTATTGAGCCTGTTAACTAATATGCAAAAGGTTGGACGAAAATACTGTTAGCCAAAAAAAAATCCGGTTAAAACGGATTTCTTACACAATAATATATCTATTCAGTTCTAAATCTAATGTCTATTGGACGACAAACCTCAGATCAACAATCATCTCAAACTCAAAAAGCTATATCCTCTATCTCATGGCGCTTATCGCCAGTCATTAGTACCTTTACTGCTGCCTCAGGCTTTAAATCTTCGTACAGCACCTGGTACAGTGCGGTAGTAATCGGCATTCTGATATTATATTTTTGGGCCAAATAATAAGCTGATTTACAGGCCCCTACCCCTTCTACTTCCATTTTGGTTTGGTTTAAATAATTCTGCAGTGAGGTGCCCTGCCCAATAGCGATACCGCACCGTCGGTTTCTACTGTGCATCGAGGTACAGGTGACTATCAGGTCTCCTACCCCGGAAAGGCCGGCAAAAGTCATGGTCTGGGCACCCATCGCCATTCCCAGGCGGGTTATTTCTGACAGCCCTCTGGTCATCAGGGCAGCCCGGGTGTTGTCTCCAAAGTTCAGTCCATCAAGTACGCCGGTAGCTAAAGCGATTATATTTTTCAGCGCCCCGCCAAGCTCTACTCCGACAATATCAGTGCTGGTATAAACTCGGAAATAGCTGGTCATAAATGAATCCTGCAGCTGCTCTGCTATTTCCTTTTTTTCTGCCGCTATTACCGTGGCAGAGGGTATTTTCTTACCGGTCTCCTCGGCATGATTGGGACCGGATAAGACTGCAAAATCATTACCGGGAAAACTCTGTTTAATAATCTCACTCAGACGTTTTTTGGTGCCGGGGTCAAACCCCTTGCCTACATTGACAATAACTGTGTCAACAGCTATGTGGGGTTTAACCAGGGCTATAATTTCGCTAAGGTATGCCGATGGCACAGCAAACACCAGTAAATCCTTTTGCTTAACTGCTTCGGCGATATCCTGGGTTGCCCTGATATTGGCTGGCATTTTAACTTTTGGCAGGAACGTTTGATTGTAGCTGCTGTTATTAATCGACTCACAGACCTCTGTTTCTCTGGCCCAGATATGTACTGTTCTAAAGTTTTCTGCTAAAACTATACTCAATGCCGTTCCCCATCCTCCAGCACCGATTACTGCAACTTCTCTGAACATTATCTATCTCCACTCCTTGATCGCTCATTAATTTTCCACCTAATGGGCGTGCCGGTAAAACCGTATATATTTCTGATGACATTTTCCAAATGACGCAAATAAGAAAAATGCATTAGATTCTTATTATTGACGAATAAAACAAACATCGGCGGTTTAATCCCTGTTTGAGTACAGTATAAGATCCGTAGCTGACGTCCTTTGCTGCTTGGCGGTGGCGTCATAAAGGTTGCCTCTTCCATGATGGTATTGAGGGTTCCAGTAGGTATTCTGATACTCTGCTGTTCAGCCACAAACTCAATCAGTTCCAGCAGCGCAGGCAACCGCTGCCCGGTCTTGGCTGATATAAAAACCATTGGGGCAAATCTTAAAAAAGGCAGATTGGCATAAGTCTTTTTTCTAAACTTCTCCAAGGTGTGCTCATCCTTCTCCAACAGATCCCATTTATTGATCACCAGAATACATCCTCGTCCTTTTTCGTGGGCGTATCCGGCAATTTTTTTATCCTGTTCAGACAGGCCGCTGACTGCATCGATCATAATCAGCGCAATATCACAGCGGTCCACAGCATTAAGGGTTCTGCTGACACTGAATCGCTCTAAATCTCCCTTGATCTTTCCTTTGCGCCTTAAACCTGCTGTATCTATTAAAACTATCTCTCTCTTGTTATAAGTAAATTTGGTATCGATGGAATCGCGAGTAGTTCCGGGTATATCGCTGACAATAGCTCTATCCTTCCTCAGCAGCTTATTGGTTAAAGATGATTTGCCAACATTTGGTTTACCAACAATGGCTATCTTCAAACTGTCATCATCTTCATCTGCCTTGACTTTGAATGGCATTTTCTCAACAATGACATCCAGTAAATCGCCAGTTCCCTGGCCATTGGCAGCTGAGATAGGTAAAATATGCTCAAACCCCAGATTATAAAACTCATACATCTCATCAGCGAGTTCTAAAGTATCCACTTTATTGCAGGCAATAATCACCGGGCGCTTTTTACCCCGCAGATAATCGGCAATTTCCTGGTCTAAAGGATTAATCCCTTCTCGCCCATCCACTACAAATACCAGTACATCGGCTTCTTCAGCCGCAATATCTACCTGATAGCGGATATCTTCTACTAATGGCTCATCACTAAAGTTGATGCCGCCAGTATCAATAACTGTAAATTTAGCTCCCTGCCACTCACAGTCTGCATAAAGCCTGTCCCTGGTTACTCCTGGAGTATCTTCTACTATAGCATGCCGGTAACCGACAAACCTGTTGAACAGGGTCGATTTTCCGACATTAGGCCGGCCAATTAAAGCTACAACTGGTAACATTACATCACACCTTTTTCTATGATTGTCTGCAACAGACAGCTACCATCAACGTCAACCGGCAGCACACTCATTCCAATAGCTTTTTCCAGTTCTGGAATTGTTATATCATCTAAGAACCTGTTTGAATTATATTGCAACATGCTCCGAGGAATCAATACCAGCGCAGACTTATCCTCAAATTTTTTAAAATATTCCATTAAGTCCTCTCCAACAATTAAACCTGCGACGGTGACCAGCGGGCCAAAAAACATGTTTTCAAGGGCAATGACCTGATAGCGAAAACTGTCATTAAGATCTTTAATCTGCTGCAGTAAATCTGTCAGGAAGCTACCAGCAAGCCGGCCGCTGGCAATTACCAGCTTTTGATTAAAATTGACCGCCCTGATTTCACTTTGCCTGAAATCCAAACCAGCAGAGAACTGATCGCTGAAAAGACGCAGCATCCCAATCCCATTCTCCAGCTGCTCGTATTTTTCATAATAAGATGCTGCAGGTATTGGCAGTTGGGCCTTTATATAGAATTCATCTGAGGCATAGACAATTCTATGGCCCAGCTCTGTTACCAGTTTATCACCATAATCTGCAGTAAGGTTGACAACATTTCGCGACTCTGCTGTGCTAAAGCTTCTCAGATCAGGAAGGCCAGTTCTGAACTTGGTTAAACCAACCGGAACGATAGCAATTGACAGCAGATTGGGTAATAGAGATAACAGGTCCTGAAGAGTTCTTACCAGTATTTTGCCATCATTTAGTCCCGGGCATAGGACGATTTGAGTATGAAAGCAAATTCCACTCTGGCTCAGATCCTGTAACAAGCTCAGAATACTAAAATCATCATTCCGCCCGATTAACATCCCTCTATCCTGCGTTTGATGCACGGAGATATACAAGGGGCTGAGGTTGAGTCTTTTGATCCGGTCAATCTCATGCTGTTGAAGATTGGTGCCGCTAATATAACTGCCTGACAAAAAAGACAAACGATAATCATCATCCTTTAAATAAAGTGATCGACGCAGCCCTTTGGGCATTTGGGCGATAAAGCAGAACATGCAATTATTGGCACATCTCTTAATCGGTGTAATAGTTGACGGACTAAAGAGCAGGCCTAAATCCTCGTCATACTCTTTTTCTATCATGAATACGGTTTCAGTATCGTCAGGATGCTTAACAGCTATCTCCACCACTTCGTCCGCAGTATCTATCAGATAATCGATGATGTCTCCCACCGAATGTCCGTTAATTGAGATCAACAGATCCCCCTTTTTTATTCCCAGCTCCTCAGCTATACTGGCTGATTTAACACTGTCAATAAGAGCATAGTTCATTCTTCCACCTCGTCAAAGTAAGTGTAATTCATAATATCACAGAAAAAAGAATCTATAAAGAAGAACTTGCCGTTAAGCACCTTTTTCATTAATAGATTCTTGTTTGAAAATTTTTAATCTTAATTGCTGGTATCAGTCGTCTTTGCGTTTGCGCCAGCTGGCCAGGGCTGAAGCATAACGCTTCCTGCTGGGTTCGATCACATTTTTCTTGATTCCGGCCCATGATCCATAGTTCATAAACATGAATGCTCCAATTACAATCAGGGTTCCAATAACCAGAAACGCTATTGATCTGGTCGATCCAGTATTTTTAAAGTTGGGATTTGAGCCTAAGTAACTGCCCATGACCCCGGCGAAAAGCTCGGCACCTTTTTTAGCCTGTTCCTTACTGACCTTGTGTGAACCTACTTCGATTAAAATTGTCCTCGGCCCCAGATCCTGGTTATAGCCTCCTCTGGCAAAATAGATGTCTTTAATCAGGCCTGGATATTTGTCATCAGCTATCTGCTTCAGCTTTTGAGCAAACTCTTTGTTGGCATTTTGATTAGGGTTCTGTCTGCCAACAACTAACCGTACTTTTGATACCTTATCACCATCAACATTGGTAGAGTAATATTTGGCAGGTATCGCGTCGCGGTGCACATCAACCAGGATATCAGCACCCTTCTTAATCAGACTCATTGCTGTTCTCCGGGAGCGCTGATAGGCTCCGGCATCATGGGGGGTATGCCCGTCATCTGAGAAGATCGTCTTAATCCCGTTTTTCTCCAGCTCATCAGCCAGGGTCTGCCCCACATCTACTATGCCGCCCTTCCCTTTCTTGCTTTCAGTACCATCGCCTGAAATATAACTTTCAGAAGAATGGGTTTGGTATATTCCGACAATGACATCACTGGCGTCTACCGGCAACATTCCGTCTATGGCGGATTCTTTCTGGTCATACTCGACTTTATGCAGGAATTCGGCCCAGGCTTTTTTCTCGTCAGCATCGACCCTGACAACCTTATATAAAAAATCGTCAGCCGATTGATACATGTCACCTACCACCACCGTGCTGCCGGTTGCAAATAACTCATTCTCATAATTGTCGTAAACGATATAGTAGCTGCCATCCAGGAACTCACTGGTAGCAGCAGTCGGTCTGGGTAGGAGCAGCAATATAAAAATCAACAGCAATGCCTTCTTATTCATGCTTATCCTCCTTGTCAACGTCTTTCAAAGCTGCTAGAGAACTTGCAGAATGAATTTTTTTCATCTTATGCTCTTTATTAATCCGAAATCGTTCGCGTGTTTCGCCAATTACTTCTGCTAACAAAACAGCCAGAATTCCAGCTAAAACAGTAGCATCAAAAACCCCGGCACCACCTAAAACTATAGTGCTGTCTAATCCTTGACGATATATTTCAATTAAGTATATTAGATCGTTAATGATAATTGAGAATACACCGGCTATAAAAGCAGCTCTTCTGCTCCGACCAATGATATAAGCCACAGTACCAGCAATGATAGCGTACAGATAATTGGGCTCAATAAACATGGTCTCTGTTTCTGCAGGCAAATATCTGCTTGCCAGATAAACTGCACCACTGGTAATGACAATAGCTATTACCGCTCGCCATCGCTCCCTGGCAGTATCTGTTCTATATAAAATATAGAGGCCCAGTAAAACCGGCACAATAGCTCCACCTACGTTTATGCCAATGCCAGCTGCTATAGGAATATCAGGTATGAAGGTTCCTGCAAACATAATAGCTATCACCAGCAAGGCTGCCTTGTCACTGAGGTAGAGCTTATCCAAAGCCCGTTCGCCAATGCCAAAAAAGATTAAAATAGATACGACTACCAATGCAATCAAACCCACAGGCATACCAGCCAAAGAAATCACTCCTCTTTTGTCTTTGGCTTTATTTTTTGCCTGACATTGCTTATTTATCCTTATCTATTGGCATATTTCAGAATATCTATATTCCTCAATTGGCTATATTCCTTTAAGCTTCCAGTAATAAGCAATGCAACTTGCTGTATTTGGCTGAGATTCTGGCAACCCAGCATCCTTAAAATCGTTTCAGAATCCTCAAAATATTTTAATAAGTATTTATCTAAATCATGGTATCTTTTTTCAATAATGTAATTGAGAATCGGGGTAATGATTCCTACTGCAGTTGCTCCAAGAGCAATACACTTCATCGCACTGCTGGAAGTGTAGATGCCGCCACTGGCAAATATCTTTCGTTTATCGCCTAAAAACTGTTTGGCCTCTAATAAAGACTCATAACTGGTAAGCCCCCAGTTTTCTATCCCCAAAATTTTATTTGCACGCCTAACATTTTCAACATCAGCAAAATTTATGCCAGTAGAACCTGCCACATCCACTATGACATAATTAATGTGATTTATTTTTTGTAAAGTCTCTCTGGCTATCCCACAGCCAACCCCTTTGATGATTATCGGTATTTCCAGGGCTGCTGTACAGGATGCTATATTAGCTATATAGTTTTCGAAATCACGATCCCCTTCGACCATTATCGCTTCCTGGGCCAGATTCAAATGAATCTGAAGCATATCGGCCTGCAATGAATCGACCATACCTTTGAGATCATTTACACTAACGCTGGCCGGAGCATTAGCTATCATACAAAGCCCGGGGTGCCTCATTCTCAAATCCCGATAACAGCGCTGAGTCTGTTCAGCAATCATCGCCGTTTGTGAGCCTACCGCAATAGCCATTTGATGAGACGCAGCTACCTCAGCTAATTCGTGTAAAATCGGGAATGTAGCTGCCGTTCCCCCTGTCGAAGCATTCAGATATAAAAACTTCTCCCAAGTCCAGTTCTCTGTTACCGCTGTGCTGATATCTACGTCAGTTAGATTACATTCAGGCAGCTCTCTGGGAATAAACCTGACTTCACTGCTCTGCAGTTGTTCTTTTCTGCTTTTAAACAGCGAAAGAGAGCAATCTATATGCTCCAGCTTTCTAATGCCTCGCATAATAATCACTCCCTTTATTCTACTTTTTTAATTTATTAAATCAGCTTTTCTTCTTAGCTTTGGAAAGCAGGTCGCCAAACATATCTCCCAAGGTTACACTGGAAGCTTCTGTATGTTCCACAGTTCGGCTTTGCTTTGAGGATTTTTCTTTACGTGGAGGACGTTCAGTAGTCTCTTTGACACTGAGACTGATTCTCTTTTCGTCTTTATTGACACTGAGCACCTTGACGCTTACGATATCACCAGGTTTAACCACATCCTCGGCCTTTTCTACATGCTGCCAGGCCAGCTGAGAAATGTGGACCAAGCCTTCAATTCCCGGTTCCAATTCTACAAACACACCAAAGCTTACCGTTCTGACTACCTTACCCTCTTTGACATCACCGGCTTTATAATTGACATCTACCTTAGTCCAGGGATCAGGTAACACCTGGCGAATACTGAGAGACACCCGCTCATTCTCGCGGTCGACGCCCAACACTTTAACCTGTACCTCTTCACCTTCGTTGATAACCTCTGAAGGATGCTCAACTCGTCCCCAGGAAAGCTCAGAAATATGCACCAGACCATCTACAGATCCGATATCGACAAAAACGCCAAATTTGGTTATGCGCTGAACTATGCCATCTAAGACCTGATCAACTTCTAATTTATTCCAGGTCTTTTCCTGATTCTGTTTGTATTCTTCTTCAAGTACTACCTGACGAGACAAGACAACTCGCCGCTTGTGGCGATCAATTTCAATTATCTTTGCTGAAATTTCCTGCCCAACAAAGACGTTTAAATCTGGAACATAGCTTCTATCTACTAAAGAAGCCGGCAAAAATGCGCGCATCCCGTAAATATTAACCAGCAAACCGCCTTTAACCGCTTCTAATACTTTGCCAGAAACAATTTCCTTGTTTTCAAATGCCTCTCGCACCTTATTCCACGCATTAATAGCTTGAGCGCGCTTTCTTGATAATACAGGATTCCCATTATCATCGCTAACTCTGACAACAAATACTTCTATTTCATCTCCTTCACTGACAATGTCAGTTGGAGTTAAAGATGTATCATTTGTTAGTTCACGAAGTTTAATAATTCCTTCTGATTTGTAACCGATATCAACTAACACTTCGTCATCATTTACTTTCACAACTTTACCAGTTACAATGCTGTTACGCTTAATTGTTGCAACATCGTCGTTAAGTATTTCTTCCATGTTAGAAGGTTGTGCAGCTTCTTCCTGCTTTTCTTCGGTTACCTCTTCTTCTACCTCTTCTACTACTGCATCAGCTTCGTTTGTAACTTCTTCAGCACTCTCCGAAACACTTTCTTCAGTTTCAACTGCTTCAGTGTTTTCTGTAGCTTCTTCAGTTACCATAGCATCTTTTTCGAGATTCTTCTCCATTTGCACAATGACCTCCTTGATCACCCAGTCCGGGGTTGAGGCGCCTGCTGTAACTCCAACAACAACATCATTTTCAGGAAACCACTTCCTGTCAATATCTGCTGCATTGGCGATGTGATAAGCACGCACTCCGGCCTGGTTACACAGCTCGTGTAATCTTCTGGTATTGGAGCTGTTATATCCACCCACAATAAGCATTATATCAACTTGACGAGCCAAGTCAACACTTGCACGCTGCCTAATTGTCGTAGCAGGGCAAATTGTATTAAAAATATTAATATTTGAGCATATTTTTTTAATTTCCTCTGTGAATTTAACCCATTCCAGGAAATTTGATGTTGTTTGGCTGACAACGTATTTTTTTTCGTCCCTCAGTAATATCTCCAGTACTTCAGCGCTGTTTTTTGTTACTGCTACTTTCTCTGAAGCCCTACTGACAATGCCTTTTATTTCAGGATGATCACTCTCTCCATAGATTATTAGAAAAGCGTTTTCCTGCGCAGCCTGCTCAGCAATCCTATATATTCTTTGAACATGGGGGCAGGTGGCATCGATCAATTCCGTTTGCTTGCCTCTCATTTTTTCTATTGTTTCCAATGGGGCGCCATGTGATTTGACAAGAACCTTTACTCCCTCTGCCACAGGCTTTCCATCCCAAACCTGCAGACCCTTCTCAATTAAGCTCTTCATGACATCATCATTATGAATCAGTGAACCATCTACAATAACCCTGCCACTTTTTAGATGTAGCTCTGCTAAGTCAACTGCTCTTTTAACCCCCGCACAAAAACCAGCATGTTCAGCTAAAATAACTTTTCCCATAATACACCTATTTCAAACCCGATGATATTTTACTCATGACTATACCTGTCAGATTATTTAGATTTTCTTTACTAACAGTTTTATCATCTGGGGCCTTAATTATTTCATGAAAAGTAATATTTATTTCACTCCTCACGCTATGTCCTGAGACATCAATGGTAACCGGCAAGATAGGGCTTTCAGTTTTTAGCGATAAATAGGCTGCCCCATTGAAGGCGTGACCGATACCTTCCTTGTTTCTGGTTCCTTCCGGAAATATACCCAGCACCCCTCCATTGTTTAAAATATCACAGGCAAATTTAATGGCTTTACGATCAGGCCGCCCCCGCTTTACCGGGTAAAAACCGGCATTTAAAAACAGCGCTCGTAAAATAATATTATTAAATATTTCTTCCTTGGCTAAATAGTGTATTTGCCTGGGTACTACCGTAGACAACCAGGCCGGGTCAACCCAGCAGGTATGGTTCCCGCTGATAATTAATTTTCCTTCTGGAAAGGGATCAGGAAAATCAGCTACTTTAATATTGTAGTAAAGATGTAAGGCTGGTTTTAATATTGCTGCAGCAATCTTGTAAAGCATAATGTTAATCCCTCTGTTTTACAAACATCAGTATTTTATCAATAACCTCTTCAATATTTAACTCCGTTGAGTCAATTAATATTGCTCCTGAAGGAACTGATAAGGGAGAAACCTTTCTTTCACTATCGATTCTATCTCTTTTTTCTATTTCAGCCTTGACATCAATCCTGTTAATGTGAATGTTCTTTCTTAAATACTGCTCATGGCGTCTGTTTACCCGCTCCTCTAAACTTGCAGTTAAAAAGATTTTCAGATCGGCACCTGGCAAAACTGTACTGCCAGTATCTCTGCCTTCCATTACAGCCCCAAAAGGACTTTCATTGGCAATCCTTCTCTGTAATTCGACCATTGCACGGCGTACCCCTGCATGAATGGAAACTTCAGAAACATTGCTGCTTACAGCTATGCTTCTGACAAACGGACTTAAGTACAACCCATTAATATAGTATTCAAGTTTGCTGTCTTTGTACTCAGCTTTGATATCTTTTGCCAATTTGGTCAGCTCCGGTTCATTATTGACATCAATTTGGTAAAGCAATGCCGCACATGTCACTGATCTGTACATAGCACCGGTGTCAATATAAGTACTTTTCAAGCTGTCAGCTAAAATTTTGGCAATCGTGCTCTTACCTGCACCTGCAGGTCCATCAACTGTGATTGTCAGCGTCTTCAATTCCTCGTCCCCCCGACCTCAATTATAAATCGAGCCAACTGCAAATTTAAGTTTTTTCTTTCGAAGCAGTTTTGCAATTATACTGCATAACAATACCTGACTCCCAGCCTGATCTCCACTGTAAAATGTTTATTACTGAAGTTCCTCTGCTTGGGTAAGGTCTGGCCTCAGCCTGCGGGCATCCCTCAGATAGATGTGTTTGGGTTTGAAATCATTTTCTTTGTGGACATGGATCATAACCCGAATACATCTGGGCAGGGCGCCAGGAACATTAATCTCTTGTGCACACATCAGAGAGGTATTAGTCAAGCCCATTTCTCTTATCGCTCGAGCCGGAAAAACGGCATTTAGGTCATGTGTCGTTGTAAAAAAGAAACTGATATAATCAGATTCGCTCAACTGATTCTTACTGATAATTTCTTTCATCATTTCAGTTGTTGCAGTTAAAATTGCGTCAACTTCATTGACAGCAACGGTAATTGCTCCTCTAATTGCGTATACCTTCAATTCAAATCCTCCAACAGTTTTAATTATAATCTTTTTTTGCTGTCAGTTCTATAGCTGGTTTACGTTTTACTTTCAATTCTGATAATATTCTCTTCAATACCGGTATCGGCATTAAGATAAATCAGATAATTTTCACCAGCAATAGAAACTGCAACCTCAAAGGTCAATACTTCCTGCCCCTGCTGATTAAAGATTATTGCCTTTTGAATATTATTAATTACAGAATTTTTCGGCAACTGATCTACAATATCGCTTTCAGCCAGGCTGGCTTCGGTAACAGTACGTTGATGATGATATTTAAGATACTCACTGAAATCAGCTCCAGTAATTATGCCAGTATTCAGGTTAACATTTAGTCTCAGCATTTCTGGATATACAACAGTGTCATCCTGAAACCCGGCATACATTAACATAATCGCATTATCATTGGTATTATGTCCAACCAGGGTAACATTTTGAAAATTCAGCCGGTTTAAATATTCATTGGCCAAATTAATAGCCTCTTCATTGGTCAGTTGTCTGCCGGTTAAAATGCTATCACCCATGAACCACGCCAAACTTCCTGCTGCCTTGGTTACTGCACAGGTATATTGGTTGACCCCATTATCGAAAAACACCACATACGCCGGTATATCACCCTCACTCTGAATAACTTGAACTGGCTCCCCAACCTCCAGATTAAGCTTGCCAAGATAGCCGGCAGCTTCGTTTCGGGCAGTTCTTTCATCGATCAACTGATCGCTGTTATAATAAACTTTTGGCTCTCGGACATGGGGCAAAATACCTGCCTGGGTCTCACTGTAAGCTTTAACATCCTTGTCGACCAAATGCAGTCCATCGATCACCGTGTTATCTGCTACCTCATTGCGGCTGTACATCAGCTCTATATCGACCCAGCGCAGATTGTTTTCAATAATATTGCTCTGGATATTCTGCAGATTTAACAGTAATTTGCTGGTGCATTGCTTCAGGTCTACCAAAGTGGTCCATTCTGGAGATGTCAGGGAGCTCTCCTGCTTCAGATTCTTGGTGTTGACCTGCCAGGCAAAGTCGGCAATTTTTTGTAAGGTAGTCTCAGTATTAATCAAGGGCACCAGGATAAGCGGCAGCTTACCCAACTCTTCCTGTGAGGAATAAACCTGACGCGTGATGGTCGACATTATTTCCTGCTGGTTTATCAGATCCGTGGCAACCAGACTTTTGGCCAGGTAGTTTTCTATGGTCTTTATATGGCTGATTAAACTGTGAAATGACTGCTGGTACATGCCTTCGGTTCTGATCTTTAAATCCTCCATTGCCTGCTGGTTCTGGGTATAGAAATAGCTGCCAATGCCTAAGACGATGACATTAATCATTAGCCAAATTATTAAGGTCCTGTATTTCATAGCCTTGCCTCCTTACTTCAGAAACCGGTGCTTGCCAATTGTGATGACATGCGGCCTGGTCCATATCCATGATGAAGTTGCGGTTACAGGATTGAAATAATACAGGCATCCTCCAGTTGGATCCCAGCCATTTATAGCATCGCGTGCTGCCTTATAAGCCTGAGAGTTAGGTGTTAAGTAAAACTGTCCGTCACTGACAGCTGTAAAGGCTAGTGGCTCAAAGATTACTCCTGACACAGTATTGGGAAACGCAGAAGAATTTACTCGATTCAGAATCACCGCTGCAACTGCCACCTGACCGACATACGGCTCACCCCGGGCTTCACCATAGATGGCTTTGGCCAACAGGCTGATGTCATTTGAAGTTACCTGGGTACCAGCATTGGCAATATTTTGGCTGTTGTTGACAACATTTACCCCCAGGCTTTTAAAAACCTCAGGGCCCACAACACCATCAACACTTAAGCCATTTCTCCTTTGAAAAAATCTGACGGCATTATATGTATCAGGTCCATAAATACCATCTAATGAACCATCATAGTAGCCCCAGTTTTTCAGTTTTCTTTGCAGTTCAACTACATCATTTCCTCTGGAGCCCCAGTAAAGGACTCTCTCTCCTAAAGCATCAGTAAAAATTATCGACGTCAAAGCCAATATTATAATTACGGCAATCAGCTTGCTTTTCATTCCCTATATCACCTCTATAATATTGTTTATAGGGAAAACAAATTTTATCCATAAAAATAAAAAAGTTCACTAAAAACCTTTATTCTGGTCCCTCGCTTGAAAATTTTGGATACTACCTGTTATGAATAATTTCCTGATTTATCATCCCCTTTTCATAATCAGTTAAATACCTCCATTTGCCGACCGCCAAATCTCCAAGCTTAATCGGACCAAATTCGATCCTGGTCAGCGAACTGATTTTGATATTCAGTTTATTAAACATTCTTCTAATCTGTCTGTTCCGGCCTTCGTGGATACTCAACTCTATTTTGCTTTTACCGGAGCCTGCGTCAAGCAATCGGCATCTGGCCGGGGCGGTTAAGCCATCCTCCAGCTCAATCCCCATTGCTAACAGATCAACAGTTTTTTGCGACACGCGACAGTTTGTTTCGATCAAATATTTTTTCCAGACCCCCTGGGAAGGGTGGGTGAGTTTATAGGCTGCTTCGCCGTCATTGGTCAGCAGCAGAGCTCCAGCTGTGTTATAATCCAATCTGCCCACCGGATAAATCCTTTCCTTAACCTGCACCAGATCCAGGACAGTGCATCTCTGTAGTTCATCTGCTGCACTGGTGATGACCCCGAGGGGTTTGTTTAACAGGATATATATCTTTTTATCTATTTTTTTTACGATTTTATTATCTACTTCAATTACGTCAGCTTCCGGGTCGACCCGCATCCCTTTTTCCGTGACAACCTGCCCATTGACTGAAACCCGCCCGGCTGCTATTATTCTTTCGCAGGCCCGCCGGGAGGCTATTCCGGCATGAGCCAGATATTTTTGCAACTTTTCAGTAGACATATTGGCCCCCTTTAACTAACTTAAAACAGTGTAACCGATGTAAACAAAATACAGCAAAAACATGACGATGCCCTCCCAGCGTCCTAATCTTTTTTTGGTTAAACCAAAAATAAAAAGCATGATCATGAATAGAATCATCACTGGAAAATCTATCAACAGATTAGCAGTTGAAATAGGTATAGGATTAACCAATGCTGCCCCACCGATAACCCAGGTCAGGTTTAAAATGTTAGCTCCTACAATATTGCCTAAAGAAAGCTCTTGATGTCCCTTAAAGGCAGCTGTCAGCGAGGTAACCAACTCTGGTAATGAAGTACCCAAGGCAATCAGGGTTAAGGAGATGACAATCTCCGGTATGTTTAAGTAGTGAGCTATAGTTACCCCGGAATTCACTACCAGCCTGCTGCCGATTACTACGGCAACTGAAGCCACTATGAACATCAATAACTTGATTCTCCAGGAACCCGCCACTTTTTCTTCCTTGCTGACTATCCTCATTGTCTTTAGCTCACGGTAAATAATCAGGATAAACAGCACTAAAAAACTAAGTAAAATTACACCATTCACTCTACTAATCTGCAAATCTGAAGCCATAAAGAACAACAGTATGGCAATGACAATCATAAACACTCCCCGGACTATAAAGCCGGAGCGCTCTACTTTGAACTGCTTTAAGATTAATACCAAACCCAATATTAATCCGATATTGCAGATACAGGAGCCAACTGCATTACCGACAGCCATGGAAGCATGATTAGAGTAAGAAGCAAAAACTGAAACCGCAAACTCAGGGAGAGTTGTAGCCAAACTGACGATAGTGACGCCGATGATTACTTTTGGCACACCGGTTTTCTTAGCTATCCAAACGGCAGCGTCTGTGAAGATATCTGCCCCTTTTATGATCATAGCCAAGCCGATAACCAAACCCAAAATACTTCCCCAAGGAACCATAATACTTACCTCCAAATTGAATGTTAGACAATTATAATGGACTGACTAAAGATATAGCCCAACTGCCCTACAAATAATATTGCTAAATAAAACGATTATCCTGTACGATTTGACAAGGCAAATCCTTACCTCATAACACAATTAACTAAGGCTCTCCAGAGTTGGAGAGCCTTATGTATTTTATTCTACTTCTACGATCATTTCAACCTCCACTGGGACATTAAGCGGCAATCCGCTATGCCCAATTGCGGCCCGGGCATGGTTGCCTTTTTCACCAAAGACCTGAACTAAGAGCTCACTGGCACCGTTTACAACCTTGGGCTGGTCCCCGCTCTCAGGAACACTGTTAACATAGCCGGTGACCTTAACAATCTGTTTAACCTTATCTAAGTCTCCAACCATAGATTTAACTACAGATATACAGCTTATACAGCATAAACGAGCTGCTTCATAAGCATCTTCGATGCTAATACTTTCGCCAAGACGACCGGTAATTACCTGTCCGTCCTTTTTAGGTATCTGGCCAGATACAAAAATTAAATTCCCTGTTCTAACTGCCGGTACATAAGCTGCAACCGGTTTGCCAGGCGCCGATAGCTCAATACCCATTTCTTTAAGTTTTTTCTCAATTAACATTTTCATAACCCCTTTTCAAAATATCTTAGCAGATATATTATAACCGTTTTCAATGGAAACGTCATTATTTATTTAGAACTTTAAATTTTCAGGTTTGGGCAAATCATCTATACTGGCCAAGCCAAAATACTGAATAAATGAATCTGTGGTTCCGTAGATAATCGGCCGGCCGATAGTATCTTTTCTGCCTACCGCTGTTATCAGGCCTTTGGTCAGCAGCATCGAGATAACCCCATCGCATTTAACCCCTCTTAAAGATGCCACTTCCAGTTTAGTAATGGGCTGTTTAAATGCCACGATAGCCAGGGTTTCCATGGCAGCACGCGACAGCTTATGGCTTCTCGTCGGCTTGAGCTTTTTTATGTAGTCATTAAAAGCTGATTTGGCAATAATAATATATCCATCTTCGATCTGTTTCAGCTCCAAACCGCCCAATTCGCGATACCTTTCCTGGAGAGAATTAACAATGTCAATCATTTCTTCTCTTTTCAGTTCTAAGCATTCCGCCAGTTGATCAATATCAAGAGGCTCGTCGCTGGCGAAAAGCAATGCTTCCAAAGCATTAATATAATGAGTATTATCGATTCTCAATCTCGCCTACCTCCTCTTTGCCAATAATTAAGCAAGAATCAAGTGAACTGGAAATAACAATTACTTTCCCCAGACGCATACACTCCAGAAGAGCCAAAAATGATACTACAACACTAAATTTGTCGGGAAGGCTAGTAAACATGTCTTTCAGCTGCACAGCCTGATTACGACACATTTTCTGAATCCACAGGATTTGGTCGGCAACAGTCAGCTTGTATGACTCAACAACTATTTCGTCCTTTTCCTCAAGGTTTTTGAGTGTATTCTCAAAAATAATAGCCAGGTTAAGCAGGGTTACTTCGTCTAACAGCTCCGTACTGTCAACCTCACCCTTGTAGTCATAATCAACTTTACCTTTTTTGAAATAGCCCAAATCCAGGTCTTCCCACTGCACCATCATATCTGCCAACACCGAATAATACTTTTTGTTCATCAGCTGAATTAACAGATCTGCAGGGTCATCCTCGATATCTTCAACACTGTCTCGTGGAAATACAGATCTTATTTTAATCCTTACTAAAACTGTTGCCACATCTAAAAACTCAGTTGCCTGCTCCAGATTTAAAAACTCGGCATTATTCAGGTAGCTAATATATTCATCGGCTATATTAGCTATCGAGATAACAGTAATATCTAATTTTTTCTTTTGAACCAAATGTAGCAGCAGGTCTATGGGTCCGTCAAAGTATTCAGTGGTAATATTAAACTTCATTTTCCTCTCACCATCAGATGATAATTCTGGATGCTATCGACATCAAAGCATTAATCATCGGGTTAAGAACTATGTCGATCAGATTTGTGAACACCAGGATCAAAAAGATTGGCATTGTGTACCTCTGCAGAGTGTGATAAATTGTATATTTATTTTTAATCGGCAAGATTTCAAGCAGGATTTTTGACCCATCCAAAGGAGGTAAGGGCAACAGGTTGAAAACACATAAAACAGCATTAATCTGTACCATGTAAATCCCGATTTTCCAGAACCACTGAAATGGAATCGCACTGCCGAACCTTAATACTACCGAAAAAACAATCAGCATAAAAAAATTTGAAGCCGGACCAGCCAGGCTGACCAACAGTTTGTCCCGAGAGGGATTCTTGTAATGTCTGGGGTCAATCTGAACTGGCCTGCCCCAGCCAAATCCAAATAATATCAGAGATATTAAGCCAATAGGGTCAATATGATCAATAGGGTTGAGCGTCAGGCGCCGCTGGATTTTTGGCGTTGGGTCCCCCAGTTTATATGAAACAATGGCATGAGAAAACTCATGGACTGTAATTGCTACGATGATAGCAGGTAATATAAATATAAGTTCAGGACTGGTAATTCTCTCGATTATCCCATTCAAAATAGTCACCTCTGTGTCAATTATTATCAAAGCATAATTCCTAAAGCTTATTATAAACATTATTTCTCTGCCATGTAAACACCTTTATTTAAACTTAAAATCAGAAAAAGACCTTGTCAAATATGTCGATTTGACTTGGTCCCTGTAAAACTAAAAATTAAGTTTAAAAGTTTATCTGCCCGGAATGGCTGCAAACTGGCTGGTAAGGTACGCTAAATTTCTAACCCTTAGGTTTAAAAACCAACGCCACCAGAAATCCAAAAATTATGGCTGATGTTATACCGGCACTGGTCAGTTTAAACACCCCACTCAAGGCTCCAATCAAGCCCTGGCTTTCAGCCTCAGCTATTGCTCCCTTTACTAAAGAGTGCCCAAAGCTGGTTATCGGTACAGTTGCCCCTGCTCCGGCAAATTCTACCAGCGGTTCATACCAGCCCAAGGCAGATGTAATTCCTCCCAATACTACTAACAAGGTCAGAACATGAGCCGGGGTCAGTGGAGTTAAATCAATCAGTAACTGACCTAAAACACATATTGCGCCGCCGACAAGAAAAGCTGCTAAATATATATTCATCTATTCACTTCCTTCTTTTCGCTCAATGCAAATGGCATGAGCTATTCCTGGAATAGTTTCCTTCTGCTGATATGAGGTCGGGCTAAGTAGGGCTCCAGTTGATACTACCAGCACCTTTCTGGCCTGTTTTGTTCGGAGCTGATGCAGGATAAGGCCCAATGTCACCAGTGCTGAACAGGCACAGCCGCTCCCGCCGCTGTTGACATTCTGTTGATCCAGGTCGTAGATCATCGTGCCGCAGTCATCGTAAATATGTTCAATATTAATATCTTCCTGTTGCAGCATTTCAATAACTATGGCCTTGCCTACTTCCCCCAAATCTCCGGTGTAAATGGCATCATAAGAGCTCAGCCCGCCACTGTCTTTTTCCAGATGGGTTTTAATCGTATCTTTAGCAGCCGGGGCCATCGCTGCTCCCATCTCATATGGGTTCTTGATTCCCAAGTCGACGATTCTTCCAATTGTAACCGCCGTTATATAGATTTGAGATGCACTACTTTTATTAGTTACCAGTGTTGCACCTGCGCCGGTAACCGTAAACTGGGCAGTTGGCGGCAACTGCACCCCGTACTCAGTAGGATATCTGTACTGGCGCTCTGAAGTTGAGTTATGGCTCGAAGTTGCTGTCAAACATAGCGATATATCTTGATTCTGCAACAGCAATGCGGCAACAGCCAATCCTTCTGCGAAAGTCGAGCAGGCTCCATATAACCCCAGGAAGGGTATCTGCATGGTGCGGGCAGTAAAGGTGGAGGTAATAATCTGATTGAGAAGATCACCTGCTAAAAAAATATCCACAGCTTCTGGCCGCACATTACTTTTTTCCAGTACATTTTTGCTGACAGTCTCCATAAGCTGACGCTCTGCTTTTTCCCAACTGGCCTGTCCTAAACTATTATCTTCAATTACAGTATCGAAGTAATTACTCAATGGGCCTTTGCCTTCAACGGGACCGCAAATTGTTGCCCCGTTAATAATGGCCACCGGGACTGCTAAGTTAAAGTATCTACCCATCTTTTAACCCAATAAGGCGTGAATTATGCCGGCGAAAAAAGCTGTAACTGTACCAAAAACAATAACCGTGCCGGCCAGGCTGAACATCTTGCATCCTACCCCCAGCACTAATCCTTCGCTTTTAAACTCCATTGCGGATGATACAATTGAGTTGGCAAAGCCAGTGACAGGTACGGCTGTTCCCGCTCCGGCAAACTGAGCGAATTTATCATAAATCCCCAACCCGGTCAGGACTGAAGCAACAAAAATTAAGGTGGCGACAGTTGGGTCTCCGGCTTTTTCAGGATCGAAACCTAAAGAAATGTATAACTCTCCAATCAGCTGACCCAAAATACAAATACCCCCGCCAACCACAAAAGCTACAATGACATTGCGAGCTAAAGGTATTTTTGGAGACTTTTGTTGTGAAAGCTTTTTATATTCTTTTTTAACTTTATTATTTTTTCCCATATTTGCAACTCCTTTCATAGTTATTATGTAAAAAAGAAAGAAGTTCATTCATTATTACCTAAAAAAAATCATTTTATCTTGGTCATAAATAATCAAAGATAAAATGATATATGGTAAGGAAAAGCCAGAGAGTTTCCGGCAAGTATAAATCTGATTTTAGCAGCGTGCATCCTTTGTCAGCCCATCAATGTTTTAATCTTGTGCAGTGTTTTCTTTTCCAGACGTGAAACCTGCACCTGTGAAACACCTATTACAGCGGCTATCTCGGCCTGAGTTTTGTCTTGAAAGTACCTGAGAAAGATAATCAGCCTTTCACGAGGACTTAATTTGTCTAACGCCTCTTTCAGATTCAGTTTATCTACCCATTCCTGCTCTGATATTCTTTCGTCCTTTAACTGATCCAACACGTATAAAGCATGGCTGTCATCTCTGTATACCTCCTCATACAGGGAGCCAACCTCTTTGACCGCGTCTAAGGCGATCAGAATATCCTCTTCACTGATATTAATCTCTTGGGCAATTTCACTTATCTTAATTTCTCGGCCCAGCTTGTTTCTCAACTTCTCTCTGGTTCTCTTGGCCAGATACGCAGTCCGTTTTAAGGATCTGCTGACTTTAATAATCGAGTCATCGCGCAGAAATCTTTTTATTTCTCCAATTATTAAGGGCACGGCATAAGTGGAAAATTTAACATCGTACGATAAATCGAATTTGTCAATAGCTTTTACCAGTCCGATAACGCCATATTGAAAAAGGTCTTCTAGATCATATCCTCGATTGTTGAATCTGTTAACTATGGAATGTACAAGCTTTAAATTACATTTTACTAACCTGTCCCGGGCTTCTTTATCCCCATTTTGCGATTTTAACAACAGGGCTTTGACCTCTTCATTGCTCAAAAGCGCCGAGTCACAGTTTACTGTAGAACCATGATATTTCATAGCTCATACCTCTAATGAAGATTACGAGGTTGCAGTTTCTTGACCATTCTGACTTTTGTCCCGGCCCCCGGCTTGGAGTCTACCACTAAACTATCCATAAATTGCTCCATTATTGTAAAACCCATACCCGAACGTTCTAACTCAGGAGCTGAAGTATACATTGGACTGAGAGCCAATGGCAGGTCGCTGATACCCACTCCACTGTCTTCAATCTCAATCTCAAATATACCATCTCTGGTCAGTTGGGCATTGATGAAGATAAAACCTTCACAGTCTCCGTAACCGTGAATGATGGCATTGGTAACGGCTTCAGAAACTGCTGTTTTAACATCGGCCAGCTCTTGCATTGTAGGATCTAGGGGTAAAATAAAGGCTGCTACTACAGAGCGAGCAAAGGCTTCATTAATCGATAAAGCTGGAAGCTTCAACATCATTTTATTAATTATCATAATACTATCCCCCTACAGATTTTTCAGAGCAGCTTTATTGTCGCTGTATGTATTAATAATCCGGTCAAGGCCTGACACATTAAAAATTCTTTTGACTTGTGAGTTTAAATGTGTGGCATAAAACTTGCCATTTAATGATTTAATTTTTTTATATCTGCCAATAATCATCCCTATTCCTGAGCTATCCATAAACTCCAGTTTACTGCAGTCTAAAATAAAATTATTAGTACTGCCTCGCTGAATCTCATTATCAATCTTTTCTCTGATATTGCTGGCAGCATGGTGATCTAAATCTCCGGTAAGGGTAACAATAAGAGTGTTTTTTTGCTGCTTAAAGCTCAATTGCATTGAGTTTCCTCCTCTCTGTTGGATAATTTTTTCTCTTTGACAGGTGGCTTTTCCTTTATTTTTCTCACTAAAAAAAAATGCACTTCAGATGAAGTGCATTTATTGTCGATTTTTGACTGGGGGCCGCTTTATATGGAGCACCCATTTTTCAAATATTCGTTTCCAGATATCTTTGAATGTAGCTTTCACAATTTTCTCAGCAAATACAGGCTGCTCTATTATTACCTGGCCCTTTCGTTTAACAATAATCTGACCGATTTGCTGATTGCTGCTGACCGGAGCGGTCACAGCCTCTGGAATATCAGATACAACCTCGATATCATCATAGCTTTGATCTCGATTGAGCAAAACTGCGACTGGTTCAGGGGTGGTCACCGGAACAGATCTAATATTGCCTTTCAAGACAGGAAGTTCTTGAACAACTTCGTCAGCCTCGTATATCACCTGGATTTTGAACTGCGCAAAACCATAATTCAACAGATTTTTAACATCAGAATACCTGGAACTGCTGTTGCGGCAACCTAAAACCACTGCATTCAAATGCATATTATCTTTTTCTGCAGTAGCAGACAGACAGAAACCTGACAGAGTTGTCCAGCCTGTTTTTAAACCAGTAGCATAAGCATACCCTCGCATAAATTTACGATTGGTATTTAACATCTCTGCTCGGTCAGTAGTGCCGTCCTTAAAATATGCCAGATAGATATTTAAGTATTCTTCAATCTGCGGATAATAGTTGTTAATAAGTTCTTTAGACATTAATGCCACATCATAAGCTGTACTGTAAGCTGAGTCATCCAGGCCGCAGGGATCTTTAAACAAGGTATTATCCATGCCTAATTCTTTGGCTCGCTTATTCATCTTTGCTACAAATAATTCTACTGTTCCTGAGACAGCTTCGGCTAAAGAAGTGGCTGCATCATTGGCTGAGGCTATCACCACTGCCACAAACAACTCTTCAACAGTAGCTTCTTCTCCGACCTCTAAGTAAATGCTGGTTCCTTCCTGGCCAGCCCGATAGGCATCGTGGCTGGTTGCCACAATATCTTCATAAGCAATGATATTTTGATCAATTGCCTCCAGAACCAGTAATATAGTCATAATCTTGTTGACACTGGCAATTGGCCTTTTCTCGTCAGCATTTTTATCGAACAGGATGCTCCCTGTCTTCATATCAAACAACAAAGCACTTTTAGCATCGATCTCGCCGATAAATTCTGTACTGCCTTCTGGCAGCGGTGGAGCTGGATAGGCCGTGACTTTTAAAGGCATCAATACGATCGCTATTAGAAAAATAATTATAAACCTACGCAAAAAAACACCTCCCTGAATTGCTATTAGATAGCTTTTCCTAA